>SFPC01000034.1 GCA_004552195.1 Bacteroidales bacterium
GCAGTTTCGGATGTGAAAAGGATAGGGAAATAAGGTATGTTGTTATTGAAATGCCTTTTTCACAAGTCTAAGAGTTGTTCTCACAAGTCCAGGACTAGTTTTGCCTAACCAAGGAGTTGTGCGGACAAGTCGGCGACTTATGAAGAGAACTTCACGCAGTGTCCGCCTGGGCAGGCGAAGCGGATTTATCGGGCTGAAAAAGCCGCAATCGGTTTTGAAAATGCTCTTTTCGCGCGCGTATATATACGGCCTGCTGCACGAACTTCACCTCCGCCCCCAGTCGAATGCTCTTTTCGCGCGCGCGTATATACGGTTTTTATTTCCCGAAAAAAGTATTCACCCCTTCACACATTACTCGTTTTCTATTGATTTTCAGTGGTTTCGAGTGTGAAGGGTTGGATTTCAAAGTATTCACACGGACGGTGAATGCTTGTGAAAGGTGGAAAAAGCAAGCCTTCACACGGTAAAACCCATGAAAATCAGGTAGTTGGCGATAGAAACGACCCATGTGTTGTGAACACTTGAAAATCCAAGCCTTCACACTCTAACTGATTAAAAATCAGGCGAAAAAAGCCTTCATGTGAAGGGGTGAATGCTTTTTTCGAAGATAAAAAGCGTATAGAGGAGCGAGAAAATGGGGGCGCCAACCCGTTTCCGGGTGACAGAAATCCTTGTTCTTTTGGTTGTATAGTCTGCAATGTTTTACATGACAGAAACATCTGATATGCGCGGTATCTCGTAATGCTTTTTCTCTTTCGGGGCGACAAGGATGAACGTCTGGGTAAACCAGGGTGTCGCCTCGCTACGCTCGGCTCTGCCCTGGTCTGAGTGCTTTTTGCCCTTTCGGGGTGTAGCCTGACGGCCTTGAACTTTTATCGGACACCAATGTTTTTGGATTGTTCCGGAAGGCGGTGAAGGAGAAAAAACAATAGGAGGAATGCAGCCAGTTGGTTGCATTCCTCCTATCTGTAGGTTGGTGTGTTGAAAGGTTGGGTTAATCTTCTTTCAGATGGCGCACGATGCCGTTCTTCGCTCCCTTGATGAAGTCGAGGATTTTGTCGATTTCATCGCTCATGGGTATTTGCTCGGGAATCTTGATGACGGCGTCTTCGAGGCTGAAGTTGCCGGTGTAGATGATGCGGTAGGTGTTAGCAATGTGGCGCAGTACGCGGTCGGTCACGTTGAAGTGTTTGAGCACGACGGAGTTGACACCATGGTAGGAGGCGGGGTTGCCGCCGAGGATAACGTAGGGGGGTACGTCCTTCGCTACACGGCATCCGCTCTGGATGAGCGAGAAGCGGCCCACGCGAACGTGCTGCTGCACCACTACACCGTTGCTTTGGATGGAATAGTCATGCAGTTCGCTTTCGCCGGCAATGCAGCTGCCGATGCCCACAACGCATTTGTCGTGTATTTGAACGTCATGGCAGATGTGTACACGGTCCATGATGAAGTTTTCATCTCCAATCCGGGTGGCTTTTTCGGGATAGGTGCTGCCGGCAATTACCACGTTCTCGCGGATGTGGTTGTTGTTGCCTATCACTACGTGGGTGGGCTGTCCCTGCACATAGTGAAAATCCTGGGGAGTGGAACCGATGACTGCATTTTGGTAAACCGTGTTGCCGCTGCCCATGGTGGTACCTTTGAGAATGGAGACATGGGGCTTGATGACGCAGTTGTCGCCAATCACCGTATCGGCTTCGATGTAGGCGAAGGGGCCTACCTCAACATTGTTTCCCAACTGGGCCTTGGGGTCAACGTATGCTAAAGGAGAAATCATAAGGGGAAAGGTATTGTTGGCTTCTTAAACAGGCTAAAGCAGGCGGTGGAATTGGCACATCGAGCCTCTCCTTCCGCCTACTTGGATTAAAAAGTCGGGTTATTATGCCATTCTATATTATATGGTGTGACTGGGGTAGGGGCGGTTATTGTTCCCGTCCGCCACCCAAGGCTTGGTACAGGCTGATGGCAGCCTGCACTTTGTCGAACTTGTCCTGAATGAGGTTGAGCTGAGCTTGGATAAGGCTTTGCTGAGCGGTGAGGATTTCAAGGTAGGTGGTGCTGGCACTGCGCTGGAAGAGTTCTTTGGTGTTTTCCAACGTGGTAGTGAGCGTCTCCACCTGCTTCAGGCGGGTAGCCTGCCGGTTTCCTGCCGCCTGATAGTTGGTCAGCGCATTGCTCACTTCCTGTCCGGCATTGAGCAGAGCCTGCTCGAACTGGAGTTGCGCGTCTTCATACTTCAACTGCGAAACCTTGAGGTTGGCTTTAAGCTGTCCGTTCATGAAGATGGGTTGGGTGAGTGATGCAAAGGCGGAGGCCAAGATCTTTCCGGGGTTGACGATGATGCCGGCGTTGTTGGTCCATGCGGCCTGCGCACCTATGTTGAGCGAGGGATAGAATGAACTCTTGGCAGCATTGACATCGTAGAAGCTGGAAGCTAACTGCATCTCGGCAGCGTGTACGTCGGGGCGGTTGGCCAGCAGCTGGAGGGGTACGCCTGCGGAGAAGGAGGCGGGAAAAGCATCGGCATTGAATGTGCCACGGGCAATGGCGTGCGGTGCTTCGTGCAGCAGACTGCACAGCGCGTTCTCTGTCTGCGTGATGTTTTGCTTCAGTGTAGGCACGGAACTGAGCAGGCTATAGTAGTTGGCCTTGGTCTGTCCCACAGCAGCCTCGTTGGTCATGGCCGCCGTTTTCATCAGTTCCATGGTTCTGACGTTCTCAGCCCAGATGTCCACCGTGGCTTCCGTGGTTTTGAGCTGTTCGTCGAGCATTTGCAGCGTATAGTAGAGGTTGGCTACGGATGCGATGATGGCGGTGCGCGTGGCCTGCTTGGCCGCTTTGCTCATTTCCAGAGTGGCTTCGGCCTGCTTCTTCACGTTGCGCAACTTGCCGAGTGAGCCAATCTGCCAGCTGGCACTGACGGGGAAATTGTATGTTTTGGTGGCTTTTCCAAAGTCCCAGCTCGAAATGTTCCCTTGGGGGCTGAATGTTACGGTGGGGTAGTAGGCCAGGCGTGCCACGCTCAAACCGGCTTCTGCCTGTTGGATGGTAAGGTCGGCACTGCGCAGGTTGGTATTGTTCTCCAACGCCTTGCTGATGAGTGCCTGCAGATGCGGGTCTGTGAACACTTCCTGCCAGGGGGTGTTGCCGAAGTTGGCTGTGTCGGCCTGCAGGGCGGTTTGTGTTTCGGTTGTGTCGCGGTAGAGCTTTTCCGTTCCGCTTTCGATGCTTTGTGGCCGCTCGTAGTTGCTGTAAAGGTGGCAACCGGTGAGCAGGACGGAACAACCGAGGATATAGATGATGTGTTTCATTGTTTTGTCTGTAGGGGTTGCGAGTATGGGGTGGTCCGGAAAACCGGTGGTATGGCTGTACCTTGCAAGCATACTTTCAGCGGTTTTGCGAACCACCCCCTATCTCAACTATTTAGAGTATTGTTCAATGTCAGAGTCGGCCTCGCCTGTTTCGATGTCCTCCCAAGTCATAGGCTTCACTTTCTCTTGCAGATACTGGAAGATGACAAACAGCACGGGCACGATGAAGATTTGGCAAATCATACCGATTAACATACCGCCGATGGCCGTGGTACCGAGTGAGCGGTTACCGTTGGCACCTACGCCGAAGGCGAACATCATGGGGAGAAGACCGATAATCATGGCTAAAGAAGTCATCAAGATAGGACGCAGACGGGCACCGGCACCCAGCACGGCTGCCCAGGAGATGCTCATGCCCATCTTGCGGCGGTCAAGGGCGAACTCTACAATCAAGATTGCGTTCTTGGCCAACAGACCCATCAACATGATGAGAGCAATCTGCACGTAGATGTTGTTAGACGCACTGCCGAATATCATGTTGAAGAATTGTCCTGCCGCTCCGGGCAACAGGCTGAGGCTGCCCATACCCTGGATGAAGAGGAACGAACCGGCCAAACCGAAGGGTACGGAGAGCAATACGGCGAAGGGCAGGAGGTAGCTTTCGTATTGTGCCGAGAGCAACAGGTAGATGAACACGAAGCAGAGCAGGAACACGATGGCCGTGGTACTGCCGGCGTTGGCGTTCTCTTCGCGCGACTGGCCGGAGAACTCGAACGAGTAGCCTTGCGGCAGACTTTCGGCAGCTACTTCCTTAATGGCCTGAATAGCCTGTCCAGAGGTGTAGCCCGAGGCTGGGTTACCGTTCACGGCGATGGCTGTGTACATGTTGAAGCGGTTGATGTTGTCCGGTCCGAATGTAGGCTTGATGCTCATGAATTCGGTGATGGGTGCCATTTCGCTGCCGTTGCGCACCTTGATCTTGTAAAGGCTCTCGAAGTTGGCACGCTCGCTTTGTTCGCCCTGTACCATTACACGGTAGATTTTACCGAAACGGTTGAAGTTGGAGGCGTACAAACCGCCATAGTACCCCTGCAGTGTGGAGAGAATTTCAGAGGGGGAGATACCGGCACGCTTACATTTTGCCGCATCAATGTCGATGATGTATTGCGGGAAGTTGGGGTTGAAGGTAGTCTGCGCCGATTCTATTTCGGGGCGTTGCTGCAGATTGGCCAAGAAGGTCTGAGCCACCTCAAAGAACTTGTTGAGGTCGCCGCCGGTGCGGTCCTGCAAGTTGAAGGTGAAACCGTTGGTGGCACCGTAACCGGTAATCATAGGCGGCTGGAAGAAGAGCACCTGCGCATCCTTGAACACATCGCGTGAGCGAAGGTACAAGTTGGCAAAGATAAGTGTAGAACTCTCCATCATGGAACGTTCTTCCCAGTCTTTCAGCTTGATGATGAACGAACCGTAAGAAGGACCTTCTCCGCCGATGAAGCTGTAGCCGGAAATCACGGTACTCAGTTCCACGGCAGGTACAGAACGTACGAGGCTGTCAACCCGCATGAGGAACGATTCCGTGCGGTCCTGCGAGGTGCCGGGAGGCATGGTCACGACACCCATGATGGTGCCGGTGTCTTCATTGGGCACCATGGCAGTAGGCGTGATGTTCATCAACCAAACAAGCAGGGCGATGGAGCCGGTGGTAAGTCCCAGTGAGAGAATGGGGCGTTGGATGAATTTCAACACCGCTTTCTTGTAGCGTTGCAGGATGCGCTCATAGGAGTTGTTGAAGGAGTTCATGAACTTCTTCGTCGAGAGTCCGATGAGGCCCAGCACTGCGATGATGCTGAAAAGAACGGTGATAACGGGATGGCTTTCAAAATTGAAAGCACCGAAAATCATGCCGAGAATGGCAATGATGATTAAGAGGAGTGTGATGCTGGGGTGCAGGATGCGTCCGATGGCCTCAGCATAGCGTTGCACGAAAGTCTGTCCGGCAGCCTTGTAGGCAGTGCCCATGCGTTCGCCGAGTGAAGGTGTTTCTCCATCTTCTTTGGGGTGCGGCTTCAGCAGGATGGCGCAGAGAGCCGGTGAGAGCGTCAAGGCGTTGACAGCGGAGAAACCGATGGCGATGGCCATGGTCAGACCGAACTGGCGGTAGAAAGTACCCGCTGTGCCCGACATGAAGCTTACGGGGATAAACACGGCCATCATGACTAAGGTGATGGAAACGATGGCACCGCCGAGTTCGCGCATGGCATCGATGGAGGCTTTGCGCGAGGAGGTGTAACCTTGGTCAAGCTTTGCATGCACGCCTTCCACCACCACGATGGCATCGTCCACCACGATAGCAATGGCCAACACCATGGCCGAAAGCGTCAGCAGGTTGAGTGAGAAACCAATGATGTAGAGCAGGAAGAAGGTACCAATCAAGGCTACTGGGATGGCAACTGCCGGGATGAGTGTGCTGCGGAAGTCCTGCAAGAAGAGGAACACCACAATGAACACGAGGATAAACGCCTCGATAAGCGTCTTGATAACTTCGTGGATAGAGGCAAAGAGGAAGTCGTTTACGCTCTGGGCCACTTTGATTTCCATGCCTTCGGGCAAATCTTGCCTGCAGTCTTCAAGCAGTGCTTCAATGTCCTGAACAATCTGTGTGGCGTTGGAGCCGGCAATCTGCATCACGATACACGATACGGAACGGTGTCCGTTTACGCGGCCGGAGAAGGCGTAGGTGCTACGTCCCAATTCTACCTTGGCCACATCCTTCACGCGGATGACGTTACCGTCAGCCGTAGAACGGATAACCATGTTCTCAAAGTCGGATGCTTCGCTCAAGCGGCCTTTGTAGCGCAGGGTATATTGGAATGTCTGGTTTTCGCGTTCGCCGATGGCACCGGGAGCAGCTTCGATGTTCTGTTCCGCCAAAACGCCGGTAATGTCCGAAGGCACCAAGTGGTATTCCGCCATTTTTTCGGGATTCAGCCAGATACGCATAGAGTAGTCGGCACCCATCACCATGGCATCGCCCACACCCTTGATACGTTGCACTTGGGGGATGATGTTGATTTTGGCGTAGTTCTCAATGAAGTCAGGCGTGTATTTATCTGCCATGTCGACGATGGAGAAAATAACCAACATGGAGCTTTGGCGTTTCTCTGTAATCACACCGACCTTGGTAACTTCCGAAGGCAGCAAACCTTGTGCTTTTGACACACGGTTTTGTACGTTCACCGCAGCCATATCCGGGTTGGTACCCTGTTTGAAGGTAATTTCGATGGTGGCGTTACCGGTGTTGGTGGCTGAGGACGACATATAGTCCATGTTCTCCACACCGTTGATTTGCTCTTCCAGCGGAGCAATCACAGAGTTCAGCACGGTCTGCGCATTGGCACCGGTGTACGAGGTGCTAACCTCCACGGTAGGCGGTGCAATGTCAGGATACTGGGTGATGGGCAATGAAACAAGACCCAGTGCGCCCAATATGACAATGACCACTGAAATCACAGTGGAAAGCACGGGGCGATTGATAAATCTATCTAATTGCATGGAACTTAATCTTGAATGGTTGTAATAGGGTTTGCGGGTTAAAGCAGTTGTTTTCCGGTGCGTTATGGTTGTATGGCTTCGCTGCGTAAGTTACGGTGGAAGTCCACATCATTCCGTAGCCGTGCGCCGGAAACACTATATTATTCTTGTCCCGGCATTTTTCCATCTTTCAGTGCCTGCTTGGCCTTTTGTTCGGCAGCCTTTGCCTGCGCCGGCGTGATGGGGTTAATCTGCATATCGTTCTTCAGGCGGTTCACACCGTCAATCACAATGCGTTCGCCAACTTTCAGACCGTTGGAAACCACGTAGTTTTGTCCGTCATTTTGTACCAACACTTCAATTTCGCGGCTCTGCACCTTGTTGTCTGCGCCTACTACGTAAACAAATTTCTTGTTCTGGATTTCATAGGTAGCCTTTTGCGGTATCATGATAGCATCCTTTTGGTGGATAGGTATCAGGATGGAGCCGGTTCCGCCGGAGCGGAGCACATGTCCGGCATTGTCAAACGTGGCGCGCATCTGCACCGAACCCGTGTTGGAGTCAATGACACCACTCACGGTGCTTACCACACCACTTTGGCTGTATTCCGTTCCGTCAGAGAGCACCAGCGAAACGGCCGGCATCTTGCTGATGGCAGCAGAGAGGCCGCCTTGTTCGCGTGTCAGCCCCAGCAGTTGCTTTTCCGTCATGGAGAAGTAAACGTACATCTGGCTTATGTTCGACACCGTGGTGAGGGGCTGTGCGCTTGATGCGCTGACCAGACTACCCACGCGGTAAGGAATCATGCCTACCACACCGTCCGAGGGACTCGTAACGGTACACCAGCGCAGGTTGTCCTGTGCGCTTTGCAGACTGGCCTGCGCTGCAGCCAGCTGTGCCTCATAGCTTTCGAGGGTGTTCTTGGCCATCTGTAGGTCGTAGCTTGAGATGATTTTCTGATCGAACAGAGCCTGCTTGTTTTCCACGGTCAGTTTTTGCGTGGCAATGTTGGCCTTGCAGACACGCACCTGAGCTTTGGCCGAGTTCACGGCAGCTTGGTATTGTTCGGAGTCGATAAGGAACAACGGCTGGCCTTTGCGCACCGTAGCACCTTCGTCAACCAGCAGTTTCGTCAGATAACCCGACACCTTCGGGCGGATTTCGATATCCTGCATACCCTTGATGGTGGCGGGATATGAAGTTTTCAGATCTGCTTCAGTGGTCTTCACTGTTTCTACTGCGAAGTCCTTGTTGGCTTCGGGCATTTGCGACGACTTGCTACCGCAGGCTGTGAGCAGCGCGGCGGAAAGCATCCATAAAGCGATTTTCTTCATGTTGTTGAATGATAGTGTATTATTATTTGTTTTTTGTTTTCTGAAATATGTGCTTCGGCACTTCGTGTAAGATGTCATGGCTTGGTAAGGCCGTTTTTCCCTTAAAACACATCTACAAGTGTGCGCAAAGTTACGGCAAAAAACTTTTGCATTCCTTATAGTTTCTCGCTAAAAGTGGTTTATTATGATTTTTTAGGGTAATAAGTACGCTGTATGGCTGATTTTTTAGACGAAAAATGGATTGTTTAGGCTGTTTTTTGGGGATAATGATTATGAGGTTATAAAGTTTCTTTGGCAAATTCCGGATTTCCAGCCAGTTACTTTATAACCTCATAACCCATAACCTTTATCCCTAAACCTTCATTTAAGATAATGGTTTCCTATCCTTTCCTCGCCGATGGTTGTGGCATCGCCGTGTCCCGGCAACACCTGCACGTTCTCCGGGAGGGTGAGGATGCGCTGGCGAAGCCCCTCAATCAGCTGGATCTCGTTGCCTCCGGGCAGATCGCAACGGCCTATTTCGTGGCGGAACAGGCTGTCGCCACTGAACAGCACCCCTTCCTCTTCTATGTAGAAACAGACCCCGCCGGGTGTATGACCCGGGGTAGGGATGACACGGATTTGCAGGTTGCCTACCTTCAGCTCGTCGCCGGGATTGAAATAGCGGGATTCTGCCGGCAGTTCCAACGGCAGTTCCCTGTGCAAGAAACGCTTCATTTGTTCGATGGAAGCCTCGTAGGTTTCTTGTTCCGCGTGGCAAAGCTCAATGGGCACACCATACCTATTATATATGTATGATGCACCGAAAATGTGGTCGAAATGCCCGTGTGTGTTGAGTAACCGTGTCAGTTTCAGTCCTTTGGATTCAATAAAATCACTGATGGCCTTTTGTTCTTCCGGATAGAATGCACCGCAGTCCACCAATGCCGCCTGCCCTGTTTCGTCCCAAAACAAGTAGCAGTTTTCTTCAATCATGTTGACAATGAAACGGGTGATTTGCATGGCTTTAGAGAGGGATATAAATGGCTTTTTTTGTTTCAAAAAACGGTTCGTCGAAGAAGTCGGTAAGCTCCCATTGCATGGCCGTCCGGCGGAACGGTTCCAGTTCGGCGGTGAGATCGCCGCCTTTGAGACAGATCAAACCGTTGGGAAGCGCGTTACTGTGCCGGTGATGAATGTTCTTTTTGATGAGTTTGACCAACTCCGGTGCCGTCATCACCGCCCGGCTCACCACAAAGTCGAAGGTTGTTTTTTCTTCCATCACGTTGCGATGTTCACACGTTACATTCTTCAGCCCGATGGCCTCCGCCACGGCCTGTGCCACCTTTACCTTTTTCCCGATGCTGTCAATCAGTTTGAATTGGCATTCCGGGAACAGGATGGCCAAGGGTATGCCGGGGAAGCCTCCTCCCGTGCCGATGTCCATGATGTGTGTGCCGGGTCTGAACCGTATGATTTTGGCAATGCCCAGCGAGTGGAGCACATGGTGCAGATACAGGTTGTCAATGTCCTTGCGTGAGATGACATTGATTTTCGCATTCCACTCGCGGTATAATGCGTCCAACCGTCCGAATTGCGCCTTTTGTTCGTCGGTCAATCCGGTGAAGTATTTTGTGATGATATTGCTCGACATGGTGAAGTAGTGAGTTAAGAAAAACAGCCTTTCTTTGCCGAACCGCAGCCTGGTTTATGAAAAGGCAGTGCAAGGCGAGAGCAGCGAAAACAAAAAGCCGCCGGTTTTTTGTTTTCATTGCAGAGCCGTAGCCTGGTTTATGAAAAGGCCGTGCAAATGTAACAATATTCTGCTGTTTTCAGCACATCCGCTTCATATCCCTCGTTTACAACCTGTACAAAACCTCAAGAACCGGGCATCAAAGCCGTGTATGCCTCCTCTATATACGTGATTATCTCCTTGAAAAATCATTCAATCCTTCAGGCCAGTCTTTTTCTCTGTGAGAATCAATTGTTTCCAGATGAATGTTTCGTAGGTAAATAATTCATGCCAAATATCCCTCTCCACCGGTCATTCATCCATGTTTCATGGCATAATCACTTGAAAATCAGCAAGAATGAAGGGGATTATGAAGGTTTGAACGATTTTTTCAAACGGGAAACAACGTATATATAGGCGTGTATGTGCGTATGCGAAGGAGTGGGGATGATGTATATCGCTTCGTGTGGTGGCACATACAAAGTCGGGGACTTGTGCTTTCAAAGTGGCGGACTATTTTTTTCTACTCGCCGATTAGAAAAAAGAACTCCAGGACTTTTGGGAAGGTAGTTGCTTGCTCGCCAATGCCCTCGCAATGTTCCCGAGGAAAAAGACAGGAGGGGCAAAAAGTAGTCACCGCCATCGTGGGAAGAGCGCAGCACGTGGAACTTCGCGGCAAGGAGTGCCGGAGCCAGCCTCTCATTCCTGCCCTCCAGTTTCCCCGGCTCTCCAACTCTCCTTTCCTCCCGCTCCCCATGTTTCAGCTCACCGACTCTCCTCCTCCATGGCAGACCATGGCAGAGCAGTGTGCATGCCCTATGCCGAAACTTGCGTCAAATCTATGCCTTATTTTTCCGTATTTCACTTTTTGTCGTAATTTTGCACCGCCAAATTGTGCAATTTTAATGTTTGCTTTCAACAGATGTCCTTTAGTCCCGTTCCGGTTCCGCTCCATTCGCTATAGACGTGGTGCCCGGTCATTTAGAGGACGTTGATTATACCCAACTAAAAACCATATCATCGTGGCAGAAACTAAGTACATTTTCGTTACCGGCGGTGTCGCCTCCTCGTTAGGAAAGGGCATTATCTCCGCTTCGGTCGGCAAATTGTTGCAGGCCCGTGGCTACAACATCACCATTCAGAAGTTCGACCCCTACATCAACATTGACCCCGGTACGCTCAACCCCTACGAGCACGGAGAGTGCTATGTGACGGACGACGGACAGGAAACGGACTTGGACCTGGGCCACTATGAACGGTTTACCGGCATCCAGACCACACGTTACAACAACTTCACCACCGGACGTATCTACCAGAGCGTTATTGACAAGGAACGCCGGGGCGACTATCTGGGAAAGACCATCCAGGTCATCCCCCACATCACGGACGAAATCAAGCGCGACATGCTGTACCTCGGCAAGAAGCACAAGTACGATTTCGTCATCACGGAAATCGGCGGCACCGTGGGCGACATCGAAAGCCAGCCCTTCTTGGAGGCCATCCGCCAGCTCAAGTGGGAGCTGGGTCGCAATGCGGTGTGCGTTCACCTGACCTATGTGCCGTATCTCGCTGCTGCCGGCGAGCTGAAGACCAAGCCCACGCAGCACTCCGTGAAAGAGCTGCAGAGCTTGGGCATCCAGCCGGACATCCTCGTCCTGCGCACAGAACACGACCTGAGCTCCGGACTTCGGCGCAAGATTGCCAATTTCTGCAACGTCTCGCCCGACGCGGTGGTGCAGAGTCTGGACCAACCCACCATCTACGAAGTGCCCCTCCGCATGCAGGAGCAGGGACTGGATGCCACCATTCTCCGCAAGCTCGACATGCCCGTGGGCGAGACTCCGGGGCTGGGCCCGTGGCGTTCCTTCCTTGACCGTCGCCACAAAGCCACGGAAGTCATCAACATCGGCCTTGTGGGCAAGTACGACTTGCAGGATGCCTACAAGAGTATCCTGGAAGCCTTGTCGCAAGCCGGAACCTACAACGACCGGAAGGTGAAATGCCATTTCATCAACAGTGAGAAGATAGAAAAGGACAATGTTGCCGAAATGATGAACGGCATGGACGGCTATGTCATCTGTCCCGGATTTGGCCAGCGTGGCATCGAGGGGAAAATCCTGGCCGCCAAGTACTGCCGCGAGCACAACCTTCCCACCTTCGGCATCTGTCTGGGCATGCAGATGATGGTCATTGAGTTTGGCCGGGACGTGCTGGGCTACGAGGATGCCAACTCCATCGAAATGGACCCCAAGACGGCCCACAACGTCATTGACATCATGGAGGACCAGAAGAACATCACCAACATGGGCGGCACCATGCGTTTGGGCGGTTACGAATGTGCCCTGCGCGAAGGTAGCTGCGTGCGTGAAATCTACGGCAAGGACATTATCCGCGAACGCCACCGTCACCGCTACGAATTCAACAACGACTTCCGCGAGGAGTACGAAAACGCCGGAATGCACTGCGTCGGCACCAATCCCGACACCGATTTGGTGGAAATTGTCGAAGTGCCCACCCTCCGCTGGTATGTCGGCACCCAGTTCCACCCCGAATATTCCAGCACGGTGCTGAAGCCCCATCCCCTCTTCCTCGATTTCATCAAGACGTGCAGCGAGTTGGCAGCCCAATAAATTCCAACGATTTCGTTAAGCCAAATAAGCAGAGTTCAAGCTCGCTTGAATACTCTGCCATGGCGAGAAATCGCACTTTTAAGAACGATTTCGTTAATCCAAATGAGCAAAGCCAAACTTGTTTGAGCTTTGCCATGGCGAGAAATCGCACTTTTAAGAACCGTTAGAATGTATATTGAACACTCCTATAAAATGTTTTAGGAAAAGAATACGCGGAGCATAGCTACGGTTTGAAGAGCCGTAAGCGTGCCCGCATTTTCTTGCATGGATTTGCTCCATTAAAACTATTTGACATATCTCAATTATTAAAAGATTTACTTCAATAATTCATGGATAAAAACACCATTATCGGCCTGATACTCATAGCACTTGTGCTGATAGGATTCAGCTGGTATAACACTTCACAGATGCCCGATGCACCGGTAGTGCCGGCGGAACAGGCCGCTGTTGTCGACACCGTCAAAGATGCCGCCGCCTTGCAGAAAGAGGTGGCCCGGAAAATGGCGGCCGACAGCTCGGACATCTTCTTTGCCCAAACCCAGGGCAGCAATCGCGAGATTGTTCTCCAAAACAACAAAGTGCAGGTCAAAGTCGCCACCCAAGGTGCGGCGGTGAGCGAAGTGCTGCTGAAAGAATACAAGAGCTATGCCGACTTCAAGGACGGCAAGGACAGCTCGCTCCTGCTTTACACCCGCAAGGATGCCTCCTTCAACCTCACTTTCGACACCAAGGAAGGCACCTTTTCCTTGGCCGATTACTACTTCACCCCCGTTTCCCAAACCGACAGCACGCTGACCCTGCGCCTCACCGCAGCCGATGGCGGAACGCTTGATGTGGAGTACTCGTTGCTGCCCGACAATTATCTCCTCAACTTCACGGTGAAGGCCAACGGACTGGCCAAACACATTCCCGCAGCCACCAAATCCATGCAGCTGAACTGGGAAGACCGTGTGGCACAGCACGAAAAGGGCTTTTATTTTGAGAATATGTACTCCACGCTCACCTACAAAGTCCACGGCGACGACACCGAGAAACTTTCCGAGGCCGAAACCGAGCAGGAGAGCGTGACGGGACAGGTGGATTGGGTAGCCTTCAAGAACCAGTACTTCAGTGCCGTGCTCATGGCCGCTGATCCTCTGGCGCAGGTAGATCTCCAGAGCGAGCAGCTCGACGAGAACAGCGGCTACCTCAAGCACTACACCGCCCGGATGCAAACCGCTTTCGACCCCACGGGGGCGAACCCCACGCGGATGCAGTTCTACTTCGGCCCCAACAACTACCGCTTGCTCCAGTCGATGGACGACCACAAAATCTCCGCCCACGACAACGACCTTCAGGAACTCGTCTACCTCGGCTGGCCCATCGTGCGGTGGATTAACCGCTATTTCACCCTTTACGTGTTCGACTTCTTCACCCGCATGGGACTCCCCATGGGCATCGTGTTGCTACTCATCACCCTGTTGCTCCGCGTCATCGTCTATGCGCCGACGCGCAAGAGCTACATGAGCAGTGCGAAAATGCGTGTGCTGAAGCCCAAGGTGGATGCCATCACGGCCAAATACCCCAAGCAGGAAGATGCCATGAAGCGCCAGCAGGAAATGATGACGCTCTATTCGCAGTACGGCGTGAGTCCCATGGGTGGCTGCCTCCCCATGCTCATCCAGATGCCCATCTGGATTGCCATGTTCAACTTTGTGCCGAACGCCATTGAGCTCCGCCAGCAGAGCTTCCTCTGGGCTGAAGACCTCTCCACCTACGACAGCCTCATTTCTTGGGACTTCAACATCTGGGGGCTCGGCAACCACCTCAGCCTCTTCTGCCTCCTCTTCTGCGCCACCAACCTCCTCTACAGCTTCATGACCATGCGCCAGCAGCGCGAAACGATGTCGGGCGAGCAGGCACAGCAGATGAAGATGATGCAGTGGATGATGATGCTCATGCCCCTCTTCTTCTTCTTCATGTTCAACAAATACTCCTCCGGCCTGAACTACTACTACTTCATCTCCCTCCTTTTCAGTGCCCTGACCATGTGGTGGCTGCGCCGCACGACCGACGATGCCAAACTCCTGGCCAAGCTGGAGGCCAACTACGAGGCAAACAAGAACAACCCGAACAAGAAGCCCAGCGGACTCGCCGCACGCCTTGAGGCACTGCAAAAGCAGCAGGAAGAACTCATGAAACGGCAGCAGAAATAATTGCTTTATAATGGATAATTGTTTAATGAATAATGAATAATTGCCTGCGGCCATGAAGACGGCGTTCTGCTTCGTACTGTATGTCGCTCGTAGCCTTAATTATTCATTAAACAATTATTCATTGCCACTTTGGCCGCAGGCAATTATTCATTATTTCATTATATAATTTTTTCATTAAACCAGATGTCCCTCAAAACCATGCTGACCGCCACCGTCCTCGCCTGCGCCACCATGCAGGCCACCGACGCACAGCCCGCTGCGGCAGACTTCATCGGCAGGCAGACCCCCGCGTTCCAGTCCGACCGCATGACTCCTGAAGCCCTCTGGGCCATGGGACGCATAGGCGGTTTCCAACCCTCGCCCAGCGGCAACGAAGCCGTTTATTCCGTCACCTATTATAGTGTAAAGCAAAACAAGAGCCACTCCGTGCTCTACACCCTCAACCTCCACGACGGCACATCTCGCCAACTTACCACCGGCACCCGGAGCGAGGGTGGGGCAGTCTACATCCACGGAGGCCGGCACATCGTCTTCCTCTCCGCCGAGAGCGGCAGCAACCAGCTCTGGCAGATGAACGCCGACGGCACCGGGCGTAGGCAGATTTCCCATACCGACACCGATGTGGCCGACTTCCTCTTCTCGCCCGACGAGAAGCAAGTGCTGCTTGTCATGGAAGTGCCTCAGCACCATTCCATCGAAGCCAAGGAAGCCGACCTCCCCCTCGCCACCGGCATGGTCATCAACGACCTTATGTACAAGCACTGGGACACCTACGTCACTACCGCGCCCCATCCCTTCGTTGCCACCTTCGACGGCCAAAGCGTGGAAGTGCAGAAAGACCTGCTTGAAGGCGAACCCTACGAAAGCCCCATGATGCCCTTCGGCGGCGTGGAACAGCTCGCGTGGAGCCCCGACAGCAAACAAGTGGCCTATACCTGCCGGAAGAAAACGGGCAAAGCCTACGCCATCAGCACCGACAGCGACATCTACCTCCACGACCTCACCACCGGCCAGACGCGCAACCTCTGCAAGCCAGCCGATTACGTCGCTCCCGAAGTAGAAGCCGACCGTTCGCTGCAGCACCAAAGTGTCAACCGCCCCGCTACCGACTGCAACATGGGCTACGACCAGAACCCGCAGTTCTCCCCCAATGGACGCTACATCGCGTGGAGCAGCATGGAGCGTGACGGATACGAAAGCGACCGCACACGCCTCTGCGTGCTTGACCTCCAGACGGGCAAGAAGCAGTACGTCACGGAGCAGTTCGAGAGCGGCGTGAACGAATTTTGCTGGGCACCCGACAACAAGACGCTGTACTTCACGGGCGTTTGGCATGGCAAGACGCAAGTGTACCGCACGGACCTCAAGGGCCAGCACAAGCCGCTCACCGACGACGTGGCCGACTACAGCCTGCTCGGGCTCTCGGCCGACGGCAAGACCCTCTATGCCAAGCGACACAGCATGGCCCAGGCCGATGAGGTCTACCGCCTGCAGGTAGGCAAGAAGCAGGCAGCCGTGGAGCAGCTCACCCATGAGAACCAGCACTTCTACGACAAACTCACCTTCGGAAAGGTCCAGGAGCGCTGGGTGAAGACCGTTGACGGCAAGGACATGCTCTGCTGGGTCATCTATCCGCCCCATTTCGACCCTGCGAAGAAATATCCCGCCCTTCTCTTCTGCGAAGGTGGACCCCAGTCGCCCGTCAGCCAGTTCTGGAGCTACCGTTGGAACTTCCAGATCATGGCCGCTAATGACTACATCATCATCGCCCCCAACCGTCGCGGCCTGCCCGGCTTCGGCATGGAGTGGCTCGAAGAAATCAGCGGCGATTACTCCGGCCTCTGTATGCAGGACTACCTTTCCGCCATCGACGACCTCGCCCGCGAATCCTATGTGGACCGTGATCGCCTCGGTGCCGTGGGTGCCAGCTTCGGCGGCTACAGCGTTTATTGGCTGGCCGGAAACCACAACAAACGATTCAAGGCCTTCATCGCTCACGATGGCATCTACAACACCCAACAGCAATACGTCGAGACCGAGGAACTCTGGTTCCCCAACTGGGACATGGGAAGCGCGCCCTGGAAGAGTGCCGCCGACGGACAGGTGCAGAAAGTATTCGCCACCTCGCCCCACCTCTTCGTCGACCGTTGGGACACTCCCATCCTCTGCATCCACGGCCAGCGCGACTTCCGCATCGAATACACCCAGGCCGAGAGCGCCTTCACCGCAGCCCGACTGCGAGGCCTCGACGCACAGCTCCTCCTCTTCCCCGACGAAAACCACTGGGTGCTCAAGCCCCAGAACGGCATCCTCTGGCAGCGCACCTTCTTTCGCTGGTTAGACAAGTATCTGAAATAATCATATAAAAACAACATACAGACAGCTTTATGAAAGAAACAATCCAACGCAAGCTCAACGACAGCGCGGCAGCGCGGTGGACGGCGCTTGTGCTCGTAGCCCTGATGATGTTCTTCGGCTACATGTTCGTCGATGTCATGTCGCCCATCCAGGCACTCATCGAAAACCAGCGCGGATGGAACCCCGACGTGTTCGGCACCTACGCCGCCTCCGAGTACATCCTCAACGTATTCGGCTTCCTCATCATCGCCGGTGTCATCCTCGACAAGATGGGCGTTCGCTTCACCGGTGTGCTTTCCGCCTCCATGATGCTGGGCGGTGCCGTCATCAAGTTCATCGGTATCACTGAATGGTTCCAGACAACAGGTTTTGCCGAGTGGCTCAATTCGTGGTGGACCGCCTTCCCCGCCAGCGCCAAGATGGCCGCTCTCGGCTTCATGATATTCGGCTGCGGCTGCGAAATGGCCGGCACCACCGTATCGAAGGCCATCGCCAAGTGGTTCAAGGGCAAGGAAATGGCCCTCGCCATGGGTCTTGAAATGGCTATTGCCCGAGTTGGCGTGTTCGCCATCTTCTCCATCTCCCCCCTCATCGCCGATAAGTTCGGCACCGTCGTGGCCCCCGTCGCATTCTGCACCGTCCTCCTGCTCATTGGTCTCATCACCTTCACCGTGTTCACCTTCATGGACCGCAAGCTCGACACCCAGCTCGGCGCAGAGGCAGAAGGCGAAAGCGAGGAAGAATTCAAGTTCAGCGACCTGGGCAAAATCCTCTCCTCACAGGTATTCTGGATAGTCGCCCTCCTCTGCGTGCTCTATTACAGCGCCATCTTCCCCTTCCAGCGTTACGGAGCCAACATGCTGCAGTGTAACCTCGACGGAATCTCTGCCGAGGCAGCGTCCAACATCTTCCGTTGGTTCCCGATTGGAGCGGCCGTCATCACTCCCTTCCTCGGCAACTTCCTCGACCGCAAGGGTAAGGGTGCAACGATGTTGATTGGCGGTGCCATGCTCCTCATCTGCTGCCACCTGATTTTTGCCTTTGTCCTGCCCGAAACGAAGAGTGCATTGCTGGCCTATTCGACCATCGTGCTGCTCGGCATCTCCTTCGCCCTTGTTCCTGCTGCCCTTTGGCCCAGCGTGCCCAAGATTATCGATGAAAAAGTGCTCGGTAGCGCCTACTGCCTCATCTTCTGGGTGCAGAATATCGGTCTGTGCTTTGTGCCCAAACTCATCGGTAGCCTCCTCACTTCCACCAACGAAGACAATCCCGCCGTGCTCGCCGCCAAGGCAGCCGGCGCAGAGTTCATCCCCTACGACTACACCGTACCCCTCGTTGTCTTTGCCGGCTTCGGCGTGCTCGCACTCTCTCAAGGCTGTTGACAAGAAGCGCGGCTACGGCCTCGAAGAACCCAATATCAAAGGAGAATAAAGATTAACCCGATGGTAAGTAATAAATCCCTTTTTACTCTTCTGCTGGCAGCAACTCCCCTTGTTGCTGCCGCCCACGACACCGACGAAACCCATCCCCAGGCCGCCTACACCGACCTTGACTACGAGACACCCGGCTACACGCTCCGCGTCAACAGCAGCAATCCCGTCGTGCAGCAGATGCAGCCCACCTTCAAATTCGGCGGCTAACCCGCTTCGTCCGCCTCTACATGGACGGCAAGGTCTATCAGGACTTCTACTACAAACTCCAGATGGAGGTGAACGGACAGCCCGGTGTGGACAAGGGGCCGCGCATTGTCGATGCCTTCGTGGAGTGGCAGAAGTTCGACTGCTTCCGCGTGAAGCTCGGCCAGTTCAAGCGCAGCTTTGGCTTCGAGAACCCCTACAGCCCCCTCAACGTAGGTCTCGGCAGCTACTCGCAGGCCACCATGAAGCTCGCCTCCATCGGTGACCGCATCGGCGAACACAAGAGCTCGGGCCGCGATGTCGGCGTGCAGGTGCAGGGCGACCTCTTCCCCGCAGCCGACGGCCACAAGTGGCTGCATTACCAGATTGGTTTCTTCAACGGACAAGGTATCAACCACGCCGACAAAGACCACCACAAGGACCTCATCGGCGGCCTCTGGTTCTCCCCCGTCAAGAACCTCGCCATCGGCGGCTTCGGCTGGAACGGCAAGTACACCAACGAAGCCTACGACCCTGCCAATCCCAATTCCATGCGCTGTGCCAAGCGTGTGCGTTGGGGTGCCGGCCTCAAGTACGAGGACAAGTGGACCCTGCGCGGCGAGTACATGAGCTCCGTCGGCGGCGTCGTCAGCAACGCCACCTTGCCCGACCGTTCCGATGCCTGGTACCTCACTCTCGGCGTACCTGTGGCCAAGGATGTCAAGGTCTATGGACGTTATGACTGCTACCGCGATGCCAAGACCTGGAACTCGCTCATAGCCAACTACGGCCTTTCGGGCAATTACTACTTGGGCAAGAATCTCATCTTCCAGCTCAACTACACCTTCACCGACAACCGCTCCGCGCGCCGTGCCGCTGTCCCCACCGACTCCCGTTACAACACCATCGACGTACAAGTAACCGCCCGGTTCTGACCCCTCCGGCATATCAACAATTCATGCAGGTTCATCTCCTCAGGGAAATGAACCTGCATTATTCATGTATGGATATATTGCTGTCCGGTAAAAGTTTTGTGCGCGAGACCAATTAGGGCTGACACTTCTCAGGAGGTATCAGCCCACTTTCGTTATCTTTGTTGTTGCGAACACAAAGTTATAACCATGAGCAACGATAGACATTTACCGGACAGCCGGTTTACAGTCAAGTGCTAAAGTTGCTTGACAGGGAAAATTTCAGCAAATTAGCCGGAAGACGAAGGGAAGCGAGGCTTATGTGAAGCGTCTTCTACCAACACTTGTCGTAATGCTGTTCGGTGTCCTCAAACACTTTGATTCCCTGCGTGGACTGGAGATTGGAATGAAGACAGAGGCGCATAAACTCAAACATCTCGGAATGGACTATCTGGTCAGGAGAAGCACACTTGCCGAAGCGAACATACGCCGTCCCCAGAAGTACTTTGCCCATGTTTATGCGTACCTGTTGGAGAAATACGCCAAGTTTTTAATGGACAGCCGCCCTCCCAAGAGTTATAAGGGACAGACTTACGAGCCGAAAGAATGGAAAAAGCTGCTATATATGATGGACTCCACCACCATCACCCTCTTTGACAACATACTCAAAGGAGTTGGAAGGCATCCTAAATCAGGCAAGAAGAAAGGCGGGATGAAGGTTCATACCGTGATGAAGTATCATGTGGGCGTATCGATGGTAGTGCAGCTCACATCTGCCGCAAAGCATGACCACTACCTTCTCAAGGAAGTCCATCTCTCAAAGGATTCCACGTTGGCCATGGACGGGGGCTATATTGCCCAATTCCAACGGTTAACCGAAGAGGTGGTATGCTATGTTACCAAAATGAAGAAGAAGCTCAATTATAAGGTGATAGGATCCGTCACCTACGTCAATCCCGAGGTTCTTGTAACCCATATAGACCAGAAAGTGCAGTTTATCAGAGGCGAAATGACACATGGAGAGCGGAGAGTTGAGATATTCCATGAGAACAAGAAGCCGGTCGTATTATTGACCAACAACTTTGATTTCACAGTAGAAGACGTTTACGAAAATTACCGCCTGTGTTGGGCCATTGAGTCGTTATATAAACAGCTCAAACAGAATGTCCCTCTACACTTTTTCTATGGTGACAGCGTCAACGCCATACAGATACAGACTTGGGTAGTGTTGTTTGCCAACTTACTCATTACAGTACTATCAAGAAGCATCATAAGGAATTGCGCTTTCTCCCAGTTGGTCACCATGGTGCGTCTTACGCTTATGTACTACTTCAATTTTATCGCTTTCATGGAAAAACCTGATAAAACCTGGGAGTATATTCTTGCCAAAGAAGCACAAAAAGCACCACCCGAACCTACACTTTTCGATTAGAGGGGGCTTACTTTTTGAAAAAGAGAGTCCGGAGTCTGGTTTTAAGAGACTTGGGACAGGGCTATCGGGCTCTTTTGAGTTTTCCAGACAGCAGTGGTATGAGATACCTTTGCATGAGGATGTGAGGGAGCAGGTGATGCCCCTGCTCGCCAAGTCGGTGCGGGACAGGGATGAGCGCGAGGCGGTGAGCCGGTTGCTCAACCTGGTGCAGACGGGCTTTGAATATGAGTATGACGAAAAGGTGTGGGGGCACGACCGGCCTTTCTTTGCGGAAGAAACGCTTTATTATCCTTTCTGCGATTGTGAGGATCGGGCGATACTGCTGTCGCGGCTGGTGCGCGATTTGCTGGGGCTGCGCACCCTGTTAGTGTTCTATCCCGGACATTTGGCCATGGCCGTGGCCTTCAACGAGAAGGTGGAGGGTGATTATATCGTCTGTCAAGGGCTGCGTTTTGTGGTTTGCGACCCTACCTATATCGGTGCACCTGTCGGCGCTACCATGACGGGTATGGATAATGCCAAGGCAACGGTCGTCTTGTTGGAACCATGATGCCCGTGCGCCGTTTCCTTGGCTGAAATCTGTACGTGCAGTGGTCTGCCGGCGGTCAAGTGAGGGTCAAGAGGGGCTTTTTTTTCGTGGCAAATGCAAAAAACATGGGGAAAAGTTTGCTCGGTAAGAAAATAGCCCTACCTTTGCAACCGCAAAACGAAGCAAGGCCGAAATAGCTCAGTTGGTAGAGCATTTCATTCGTAATGAAAGGGTCGCCGGTTCGAGTCCGGCTTTCGGCTCAAAATTCATTTGTGATGGAGGTTGCGCGACATGCGTAGCCTCTGTTTGTTTTTCTTTGTTTCCTCTCCCTGCGGGGCTCCCTGGATGTTTCCGTTTCCGGTTTCGTTTTTGGGGACTGCGTTGTCTGTTTTTGTTAGTTTCGTGTGGCAAATCAGTCCTCCTGGTAGTTATTTTTTCTAAAATATGGCATGAGGTGTGTGATTTTGCTTAAATTTTATCTTTTTGTTTTTTGGGGATATGTGTATTTTTGCTCTTCCGAGCCAATCTAAGAGGCGTAGCAGACAAAAAATTCTTCCTCTTTCGTATAGCTAACTTATACGCCTACCCCCACTGAATTTCTACTGAGCCCAAAAACACTTATTTCAAATACCTACGTATGCAAAAAAGAGGCAATTTGTTGAAGAAACAAATTACCTCTCTCAAAGCGGAAAGTGAGGGATTCAAACCCCCGGTACGGACAAGCCGTACAGCGGATTTCGAGTCCGCCCCGATCGATCACTCCGGCAACTTTCCTTTACAGAAGCGTTGGGCGCTTCAGTAATTGCGGTGCAAATGTAGGTCTTTCGTGTGGTTTACCCAAACGTTTGCACTCGTTTTTTTGAAAAAACTATTTTTTGTAGCGTTTGTTCAGTCCGGCAATCACATCAGCAGTGATGTCGACAGTGGGAGCTGCATAGAGCACGTTGTCGCCGCTTTTGCTCAGGATGAGTTTGAAGCGTCCGTCTTTGTTATAGTCGCGCAGATAATTGTTGAGACTGTCGCGCAGCACTTGCTGATACTGCTCTGTGGCTTGCGCCATCTCGTTTTCTATGCGTTCTTGGAATTGTTGCAGCGCCTGTTGTTGCTTTTGGAGCCCGGCCTGCGCTTTTTCTGCTTCCTGTTGTGAGGTGAAGCCGCCGCTTTGTACTTTCTTTTGGAATGCCATCACTGCGTTTTGCAGTGCCTGTCCCTTATTGTTGAGTTGCTGTCTGTAATTAGCCTGTTTGGCTTCGAGTGCTTTCAGTCCGTCTTTGCAGTAGGTATAGGTAGTGGCGAGGCTGTCAATGTCAACGATGGCAACTTCCGAGCTTTTGGTAGCTTCCACTCCGGCTTTGGGCAGTCCGTTGGGCTTCACTTGCTGTGCGGGTTCTTTTTTGTTGCAGGCTGTGAAAACGACACCTGCCATCAGCATTCCAATGGTGATTTTTGAAAAATGTTTCATGCTATATTGTTGTTTTATTGATTTCTTATGGGTTTCTGCGTTCTCTAATGGCTGTCGGTTTGTTCCTTCTTGCCGCTGCATCCTGGGATTGTACGCAACCGATGCCGCGTTTCCGCATGGCTTTGTTCTGACTTGTGTGGGTCTTGACAAAGTCTTTTCCCATGAAAAGGCGGACGGAAAGCAGGGCTATGCTGCCGGCAATGAGTAACAAGCTGAGAAGAAATATTTTCATTCCTTATATATAAGAGTTTAAAAGTTTAGAGTGTAAAGTGTATAGAGATGCTGTTTGAAAGGATGGTTCATTGGCCCGGATACTATCAACTATCTACTTTCAATCAT
>SFPC01000110.1 GCA_004552195.1 Bacteroidales bacterium
GAAAAAACAAGGAACTAAATGCGCCCAAGAGGGGACAGATGATATATGCAAACTTTGATTAATCATATAAATATAAACTAATTTTAAACACCTACTTATAGATTAGGCAGTCCAAGCCGCTACTTGCGACGCACGTTGCCTTCGTTGTCAATATGCAATGGGGTGTCGGGCACATCGAGCCGGGTGAGGCGTTGCATTTCGCGGGCGGCACGACACAAAGCATCCTTCCGGGGACCGATGCCCTTTTGCTGGATAAAGGAGTGGATTTTCCCTTTCACAAAACGCCCATCATGGGTGAGCTGGATCTCCAGCAGGGGGGCATAGGCCAGCACGCCGGCCAGGCTCATGCCATAGGGGGTACAGAAATTTCCTAAACTGTAAGCTATGAAATGCTCTTTATATAATTCCACCGCCCGCACGACATGGGGACCGTGGCCGAAAACGACATCCGCCCCGGCGTCGATGCAGAAATGCGCAAACTCGCGCAGCGAACCGCGGTCCTCGTCGCAGAACATTTCCTTGCCATAGGGCAACCGGTTACGGCTGCTTCCTTCCGCTCCTCCATGGAACGATACAATCACAATGTCGCAGTCGTTGACGAGTTCGGTGACGATTTGCCGCACTCGGCGCAAGTCCTGATGGCGCACGGTGTATCCGTTGTGGCCGAAGGCGCACAGCCCATAGCGCACGCCGTTCCGCTCCACCACCACACGATCGGGATAACCATCTATGCCGGCGTATTGGATGCCTTGGCGGTTCAGGCATTCCATAGTGCTCTTTACGCCCGTTTCCCCGAAGTCGTAAGCATGATTATTGGCCATGCTGAGGAAATCGTAGCCGGCCTCGCTCAGCAATGGGGCATAGTGAGTGGGAGTTCGGAAAGCATAACAGATGGAGGACAGCTTCTTGCGTGTTTCGCCACTGTCGCAGAGTGTGCCTTCCAGGTTGCCTGCCGCCAAATCGGCCTTTTGCAAGACCTGCTGGGCATCAACAAACAGTTGCCGTCCCTCCCGGGGCGGCAACTGCTCCGATGGGTAGGTCGTACCCATCATGATATCTCCCGTAAAGGCCACTGTAACCACACTATCGTTCGTTTGGGCGAAACTTCCCATGAAACCCAACATGGCTAAGGCCGATACAAACCAAAATTTCACGATATTAATTTTCTACTATTCTACGCGCTCCAATGTAGCGGCGACTATAATAAGCTTCTTTGGAATCCGAAATTTTCACTCCCGAATTGCTGGCGTGAACAAAGGAAAAATTCTTACCGTCAGGGGCAACCTCCGTTACGATACCTACGTGTCCAACCGAGCGAGAGTTGCCGCGTCCGCCGAAGAACACGAGGTCGCCTTTTTTCAAATCGGCTATGCGTGCAATGGGCGTGCCTTGGGTGAACTGTGAGCGCGATGAGCGTAAGATGGATACGTTTTCCTTACCGTAAACGAAACTTGTAAATCCGGAACAGTCGAACACATTGGGTCCGCTGCTTCCGCGCGAATAGCGTGCGCCGAGATACTGCAACGCTGTACGGACTACACTTTCGCCAAAGCCGGCATTGTAGGAAACTGTGCGCTCTATCTCCACAGAAGTGTTTTCCTCCACTCGCACGGGAGCGACTTCCTTGACAATTCTTTCCGCTACCGGATGCGCAGGCAGTTTCTCAGGCATCAAATCCTGAGCATGAGCACTCATCAAGCTGAGCACACCAAACGCTAATCCGGCTATATACTTCTTAATCTGCACGTGAATAATCTTTATCTGAAATTAAATAACAAATCAGAAAAACCGATCTCAGGCAAGGAGGAATAATCTCATTTCTTGCACGAAAACAAGCGGGTGGTCCTTCTGCTTTTCTTTCAACGTTGGCAAAGATACGACGGAGAAGCCCAAAGTCCAAAAAAATTAATAATATTTACACCTAAATTTTTTTGTTCATTTATCAAATTGCACACTTATTTCCGCGGTGTGTAGGAATTTTATGGTTTTCGCTTGATTTCGACCGTGTGAATTGAGGCAAAAAACTATGCACATGACGAAAGCCGGATGGCACTTCAGGAACTTTTTTGTTTTAGAGCTGTGCTGTCAATTCAGTCGGGGGATGTGTGGGAAGAGTCGGCTGAAGATGCTGAATGGGAATGGCGGTCGGAGGAGTGAAGGGAGGAGTCGGAGTGTTCGTTTATGCCGTCTGACGAGGAAGCATCTCCCTCCGTTGCCTCGGGTTGTAGCGAATGGCGCAACGAGTCCGCCAACCGCCGTTCCTCCCACTGGGCGGCGTTGCGGGGCTCCTGACCCAGCCCGAGAAACTCCGGGAGGCGTTCACGCTCGGCAGACACTATCACGGGCATACCCTCAAAGGCATAATGATCATGCAGGACAACGATGTTTTGGGAGTTCACCCGTATGCAACCCTCCGAAGCTCGCCGCCCGATACTCCCGGGTGCGTTCGTGCCATGGATGCCTATACCGGAGAAGCGTCCGGTAGCGAGGCGCAGGAAGTAAGGACCATAACAGCCCTTCACCTCCCGCCCATCGCGGGTTTTGTGAATCCAGTCGGTACTCTCATACATACCCGAAATGCGGAAATTCCCTTCGGGTGTGCGGTAGTCGTCCTTCTCCTGCTTGTCGCCCCGACGCAACCCGCAGGCAATGCCACAGGAAAAGAGCACGCTGTCGTTGTGGTTCACCACGTAGAGCCTCATCTTGGGCTTGCTGATATAGATATAGGTGTCGGCCCGTTGGAAATCCCTCACCCAGTCGGTGGAGTCCAAGGGGACGGTGTCGGTCAGAGCCTCCACCTGGTCGGCGGGAGCCTCGGGGATTTTCTCAATGGGCACCTCCTGTGTTACGTCGTCGATGGGTTCTGCCGGCTGTGCGCCACGCTTGCCGCAGGCCGAAAGGACCAAGAGCACGAAAAGCCATAAAACGAGTTGCCGGCTGCAGTTTATGCTGTACATATTCAAGCTATTCGGTTATTTCGTTCAGGTAATGTCGGAACAGCGACCTACCCTGTTGCATTCATTCTGCGGGCAACTGCTGTGCCGCCTCACAAAGCTCGTCGTACCACGCCTGTCCGAAGCGGCGCACCAAGGGGGCTTTCAGAAACTGGTATAATTTCAGATTGAGACGGCGGCCTTTTTCCACAGCGGGGCGGCAAATATCCCAGCGATGGTATTGCAGTCCCACGGAACCGTCGCGGAAATGTTTCTCGCGGATGGGATAGAGTGCGCAGGAGATGGGCTTGTCCCACGCCGTGCGGCCTTCGCGGAACGCCTTGTCCGATGCGCAGTAACAGCAGCCGTCAGTGCCGTAGCAGGTGAACACGCAGTCGCGTCCCTGCACGATGCTTGTCACCAAGTCGCCTTCCGCATCGGTATAGGCCACCCCTTGGCGGTCAATCACGCTTTGTGCCTGTGCGCTGAGGTCGGGCCACACCTCGTCAAGCACGTTCTCCATCTCCCCCACCTCGTCGAGGGTGAGGGGTGCGCCGCTGTCGCCTTCCACACAGCAGATACCCTTGCAGGCTTCGAGGTCGCAGCAAAAATATTCGGTCAGTATTTCGGAAGTGAGTATCACTTCGCCCACTTGGATAATCATATACAATAATCTTTACCAGTTGATAGGTGTCAGGCCGTGGGCAATGAGGTAATCATTGCAGCGGCTGAAATGATGGTTGCCGAAGAAGCCGTGATAGGCCGAAAGGGGCGAAGGATGGGCCGAACAGAGCACCAAGTGGCGGTTGCGGTCAATCACCCTACCCTTCTGCTGTGCCGAACTGCCCCAGAGGATGAACACGAGGTGTTCGCGTTCGTTGGCCAAACATTGGATAACGGCATCGGTAAACTCCTCCCAGCCGTGGCGTTGGTGCGAAGCGGCCTGATGTGCCCTCACGGTGAGCGTGGCATTGAGCAGGAGCACGCCCTGTGCCGCCCATCGGCGCAGGCTGCCGTCGGGAGGGAAGGGCCGTCCCGTGTCGTCCGCCACCTCTCGGAAGATGTTGACGAGCGAGGGCGGCATCTTCACGCCTTCCTTCACGGAGAAGCAGAGGCCCTCGGCCTGTCCCGGGCCGTGGTAAGGGTCTTGGCCGATAATCACCACCTTCACGCGGTCGAAGGGGCAGAGGTTGAAAGCATTGAATATCTCCTTGCCCGGCGGGTAGCAAGGTCCTTGGCTGTACTCCTTGCGCACGAAGTCCGTCAGGGCCTGGAAATAAGGGGCATCGAACTGGCTTTGCAGCCGTTCGGCCCAAGTAGCGTCAATATTTACCTTCATGGGCGCAAAAGTACGGCAACGGATGGGGCGAGCCAAGCGAAAGCGGCATTTTTCACGGTTCTTTGTTTCGTGGCAACTACGGCAAAGATAACGGCAACAACAACGCAGCCACCGAAGGGACGGGTGGAAGTAACCGCTCCCCGGTGGCTGCGCTTTACGTCATGCGGAGATTACCACTCCGTATTGTCGGACCATTTCTTCTCGCCGCCGAACTGTGCACCGTAGTCGTTGTAGTCGTCTACGGTCACATCGTCGGGACGGGAATAGTTTTTATCGTTGAGACCGGGCGATGTGGCGAACACGCCTTCGGAATGTAGCAGCACGAAGTGTGCGCTGGGGGAAATATATCTTTTCTTCATGTTTCTGTTGCTTCTGTTGCTTCTGTTTGATATAAGGGGTGTTCTATAAATTAGGTTTTAAAGAATACCCCATGAGTGATTTTACTTATTCCGGCCGTCTGCTGTTTTTTAGAGCGACCTTTTGCAAGTCA
>SFPC01000111.1 GCA_004552195.1 Bacteroidales bacterium
TGCCCGGTTTTGTCAAAAACGGTAGTCGTAAGGACACAAACAGTTTGATTGATATGCGAGGCAATAACAAGCGGTTGGAGTTCGATGATTATATCCAATATCTTCCTGTGGCCACTTCACTAATGCTGGGTTGCACAGGTGTCAAGGCCAGGCATTCATTGAAGGATAGGGCCTCTCCCGTGGGTGGCGGATACTTTGGCTTTGCTTTGAACTGCAGCTTTTGAACATGGAAATGAATAGTTGTAAAAACCTTATAAATTCATGTATTCTTAACATTTAACATTCTTAAAGCCGTCCGCTTGACAGAAAAGCCTTATTTTCGCGGCGCAATTACAACCTTAGGCCGCACGTACGTTGTGCTTGTCAGTGTTTTTGGGGATAAAAACCGTCAAGCAGTGATGTCAATTTCATTTATCTGTATGTTGTGAATGCAGATAATCAGGCGTTTGTGCAGGCTTCAACCTTAATTGAAAATGATTTTGAACTTTTTGCGCCGTGCAGCCTTGGCCCTGTGTTTGGGCGGAAGTATGCTGTCGGCTTCTGCACAAGATTTGATTGCCCGTCAGGCACCTGTTGACCGCCGCTTGCGTGCGGTGGACTCCGTAGCTATTCAGCGTGCCGTGGAGCGCGACATGGAACTCAACAGCCTGGGCAGTGAACTGTATAACTCCTGGGTTACCAACAAGGCACACCCCTACAAGAGCGAAGAAGTGCCCGACAGTTTCGTGATTGACCTGCGCGGTTTCTGTATGCCCACCCCCTCGCGCAACGTCACCTCCCGTTTCGGTTACCGTCCCGCCTTCAAACGTGTACATAAAGGTCTTGACATCAAGGTCTATACCGGCGACACCATCGTGTCCGCCTTCGACGGCAAAGTCCGCGTGGTGCGCTACGACGAGGGCGGCTATGGCTATTACGTCGTGGTGCGCCATCACAACGGCCTCGAAACCATCTACGGCCACCTGTCCAAACAGCTCGTCACCACCGACCAGGAGGTGCGTGCCGGCCAGCCCATCGGCTTGGGAGGCAACACCGGGCGCAGTTTCGGTTCGCACCTGCATTTTGAAACCCGTCTTGCGGGCGAAGCCATCAATCCCGAGTTCCTCTTTGATTTCCCGGCACAGGATGTGACGGGCGACTTCTATACCTTCCACAAAAACCGCAAGGAAGAGGAGGCACCCGTGTCGCTTGCATCGGGTGAGAGCCGGCAGGAAAACACCGTGGCCATGCGCGCCCCCCATTTCTATAAGGTGCGCAAGGGAGATACCGTTTCCTCCATTGCCGACAAATTGGGCGTTTCCGAGGAAGTGTTGGCCAAGCAAAACCGTCTGAGCGCATCGAAGCGCATCCGCATCGGACAAATCCTGCGCTATTGATTTCGCGTGGGGACAGGCGGGGAGCCTCGCCTGTACGATTTGGGTCCCAAGGCATCGTCATCGGACGCTTTGGGACCCAAAATTGTATGCAGCAAAACGGGTTCTGTGAAATGGATGGGGCAGGGGAGGGGCGGAGAATGTCTTCGTAAGCATCTGGATTCGTCCTCTTTACAACGGCTCGCGCAGCACCTTGCCGATGGTCATGCCGCAACCTGTCGCAGCTTCGGCAATCTCATCCCGGAAGAAGAACGCGATGCTGCCCACCAGCCCTATGGGCAAGTCCGGTCGTCCGTAGGCTGCCACGTTGCGGAGGAAGAAACGGCGGAACTCATGGAGTAAGAGGGCGTGGACGGCAGGGTGGGAGCGATGCCGGTGGAGGAACGGGGCAAAGGAGGCCAAAAAGCGGTTGGGCATGGGTTCGCGGTAAACGCGGCGCACCACTTCGTCGGGCGTGAGGTGGTAGGTGGCAAAAAAGTCGGCGCAGATTTCCTCCGGCAACTGGCGTTTCAGCACATCGCCCACGAGCAGCCGTCCCAGCACGGCTCCGCTGCCCTCATCGCCCAGCACGTAGCCCAACGGCGACACGTTGTGTACCATTTTCCCCCGGAGAAACAGGCCGCTGTTGCTGCCGGTGCCCATGATGCAGGCTATGCCCGTGCCGTCCGGCAGCAGGGCGTGGGCTGCTCCTGCCAAATCAGAATCCACCACGATGGTCTGTGCCTCGGCGAACACCTTTTGCAACGCCCTCCTTACCACATCACATTGCGCGCCCCGGCAACCGGCTCCGAAAAAGCGGTTTGCAGCAAGTCCTTGATGGCTGCCTCGTCCAGCATGAAGGGGTTGATGCCCGGAGTCTGATGACGGAACATCTCGTGGCCATTTGCCTGGCCCACCCACGTGGTTTTGGTGCTGCCGCTGTCGGCAGTGAGTAATACATTTCCCATGCGGCAAAGTTAACTCAAATCTGAAAAACCATTAACTTTGCGCACAAATTGTTTTTTTGCAATGAGAATACTCCTCTTAACCTTACTGTCTGCTTTATTGTGCCTTCCCCTTTCTGCCGAAGGCGTGGTGGAGTGGGACCGCACGCTCCGCGTTGACTACCAGTTCTCCGGCAATGCCCGGGAGCAACACATCAGCCTGGGCGAGTTGTGCAGCTTCGCCGGATGGGCGGGTCGCACCGTCAACATGGACCGTGTGCCCATCCGGGGCAACGGCGACATCACCCTGAGCGATGCCCGCAGCGGAAAGGTGCTTTACAAGCAGTCGTTCACCACCCTTTTCCAGGAATGGGTTACTACTGATGAGGCACGGCAACTCAGCCGCTCGTTCGAGAACACCTTCCTGCTGCCCATGCCCCACGACTCCGCCCGCGTAACGGTCAACCTCTATGGCATGGACCAACAGCTGCAAACCAGTTTCACGCATACCGTACGGCCTGACGACATCCTCATCCGCCGTCTGGACCGCGCCGCTGCCACACCCCACCGTTACCTGTTGAAGAGTGGCAGCCCGCAGGAGAAAATAGACGTGGCCATCGTGGCCGAAGGCTTCACGGCTGCCGAGATGGACGACTTCTACCGGAAAGCTCAGGAGGCGGTCGATGCCATCCTGGCGCATGAGCCATTCACCCAGTTGAGCGACCGTTTCAATTTCGTGGCCGTGGGTGCGGTTTCGGCAGAGTCCGACGTGAGCATCCCACAGGAAGGGCTATGGCGGCAGACTGCGCTCAGCTCGCACTTCTCCACGTTCTATTCCGACCGTTACCTCACCACGCTCCGTATGCGCGACCTCCACAACCTGCTGGCCGGCATACCTTATGAGCATATCATCATCCTGGCCAACACCCACACTTACGGTGGCGGCGGCATCTACAACGCCTATACCCTCACCACCACGCACAACCCCAAGTTCCGTCCCGTGGTGGTGCATGAGTTCGGCCACAGCTTTGCCGGGTTGGGCGACGAGTACGCCTACAACAGTTCCTATGGCGACTTCTATTTCTCCCATGTCGAGCCTTGGGAACAGAACCTCACCACCCTTTGCCACTTTGAGGAAAAATGGCAGGATATGCTTTCCGAAGGCACCGCCGTTCCCACACCGGCGGAGCCAGCGCTGGCCAAGAGCGTCGGAGTGTACGAAGGTGCAGGGTATATGCCCAAAGGCGTATATCGCCCCTATCAGGACTGCCGCATGCGCACCAACGAGTGCGAAGGATTCTGCCCCGTGTGCCAGCGGGCCATCCGCCGCCTGATAGATTTCTACACCGGCCATTCTAATGTATAATGTAAAATGTATAATGAGGTCTGACGACCGAGGTGCAGGGCGATGCAGCACCGCCGCCCCCATTGGCGTAGCCTTCATTATACATTATACATTTTACATTATACATTGATAATCGGCGTAGCCTTCATTATACATTATACATTTTACATTATACATTAAACCTTCATGTCTCCCCAGAAAAAGAAACCCACAGCCCGTAGCCCCCGCCGCAATCCCGGCACCACTCCCGCCAAAGTGAGTTGGTGGAAAAGGTTGCGCAGTGGCGAGTATTCCGAACGCTTCAAAGATATACTCCGTGCCGACAACGCCCGCTTCATCATCGGGCTTTGCGTGCTCGGTGCCAGCCTGTTCCTGTCGCTCAGCATCGTTTCCAATTTCTTCACGGGCAGAGAAGACCAGGGTGGCGTGCAGAGCGGCACCTTGACCCATGCCGCCAACTACGGCGGCACGCTGGGAGCCTATCTGTCCAACTATTTCATGGACAAATGCTTCGGCGTGGTGTCCGTGTTCATCCCCCTGTTCACCTTCCTTGTGGGGGTGAAACTGATGGGCGCCTACCGCGTCAGGTTGTGGAAGTGGTTCCTCAACTTCTCCATTGTCATGATTTGGGGCTCCGTGTTCCTGAGTTTGGTGACCAACCGCCTGCCCGAGTCCATCGTCAACGAAATGAGTTTCCGGCTCGGTGGCGGCCATGGCGACTATATCAAGGACTATCTGGCCACCACCATCGGCGAGCCGGGAGCCTGGATTGTGATATTGGCCACTTTGGTCTTCTACCTCATGTACCTTTCGAGCGAAACGGTCAATGTGGTGCGCCGCTTGCTCCATCCGCAGGATTTCATCAAAATCAAACCGAAGGACAAGAACGTGCCAGCCGAGACACCCGACGAAAGCAGCCCCAAGCCGGACGGTACGATTGCTGAACAGTCGCAGGAACCCGAAGAGGGCGGCGACGAGGACGATGAGGCTGCTCTGCAGCCCGAGGTTTCGGAGGGCGAGGAAGGTGCGCAGACCTTCGTCATTGACCTTGCTGCCGGACCCTCGGAAACATTGTCCGATGAAGGTGCTGACGACATGACCGTGCTCCAACCCCAACAGCCCGAAGCGGCGGAGGACCTCACGCTCGACATCGTGCCCACCGAAACCGACAGCAAGGCGCAGGGGCGCACGGTGGAGGAGGTGAAGGAGATGGAGCCTTACGACCCACGCAAGGATTTGGAGTACTATAAGTTCCCCACCATTTCCCTGCTCAAACATTACGATGACGACGGCAGCCCCATCGACGAGGCCGAGCACCTGGCCAACAAAGACCGCATCATCACCGTGTTGCGCAACTTCGGGGTGGAGATTTCCAGTATCAAGGCCACCGTCGGCCCCACCATCACCCTCTACGAAGTGACTCCCGCCCCTGGCGTGCGCATCAACAAAATCCGGAACCTTGAAGACGATATTGCCCTGTCGCTCTCCGCGCTTGGCATCCGCATCATTGCCCCCATCCCCGGCAAGGGTACCATCGGTATCGAAGTGCCCAACAAGAACCCGCGCATCGTGTCGATGGAGAGCATACTCAACACGCGAAAATTCCAGGAAACCACCTACGAACTCCCCATAGCTCTGGGAAAAACCATCACCAACGAAGTGTTCATGGTGGATCTCGCCAAGATGCCCCACCTGCTGGTGGCCGGTGCCACGGGTCAGGGTAAGTCCGTGGGTCTGAATGCCATCATCACCTCGCTGCTCTACAAGAAGCATCCCGCCGAACTGAAATTCGTGATGGTCGACCCCAAGAAGGTGGAGTTCTCCATCTATGCACCCATTGAGAACCATTTCTTGGCCAAGATACCCGACGACAACGAGGACCCCATCATCACCGATGTGACCAAGGTGGTGCAGACGCTCAAAAGCCTCTGCCAACTCATGGACCACCGCTACGACCTGCTGAAGAAGGCCAAGGTGCGCAACATCAAGGAGTACAACGCCAAGTTCAAGTCGCGCCAGCTCAATCCCGACAACGGCCATGAGTTCATGCCCTACATCGTGGTGATCATCGACGAGTTCGGCGACCTCATCATGACCGCCGGCAAGGAAGTGGAGCTGCCCATTGCCCGCATCGCCCAGCTGGCCCGTGCCGTGGGCATGCACATGGTGATAGCCACGCAACGTCCCACCACGAACATCATCACCGGTACCATCAAGGCCAACTTCCCCGCCCGTATGGCTTTCAAGGTGATGTCGCAGATTGACAGCCGCACCATCCTCGACCAGAGCGGTGCCAACCAGCTGGTGGGCAAGGGCGATATGCTGTTCCTGGCAGGCAACACCCCCGTACGTGTGCAATGTGCCTTTGTCGACACGCCCGAGGTGGAGAAAATCAACGATTTCATTTCCGACCAGCAAGGTTATCTTTCCGCCTTCGAGCTGCCCGAACCCGAAATGGACGGCGATGGCGGCGGTCCGGCCGATTTGGATGCCGGTTCGCTCGACCCCATGTTCGAGGAGGCCGCCCGCCTGATAGTGGTGCATCAGCAAGGTTCCACCTCGCTCATCCAGCGCAAGTTCTCCATCGGTTACAACCGCGCCGGCCGTTTGATGGACCAGCTGGAGCGCGCCGGCGTCGTAGGACCCGTTCGCGGTTCCAAACCCCGTGAGGTGCTCATTGCCGACGAGGTGGAGCTTGATGCCAAGATTGCCGGACTGAGAGCCTGAGAGATATTTTGCAGATATTTTACAAGTCCCGAACAGCTTTCCCTGACATCAACGGATTGGGAAAACAGTCCGGGGCTTTTTGCGCAAGTGGGCGAGTCCGACGGCCTTAGACTTTTACCGGACAGCAATAAAATAATTAGCAGGTCATTAGCTTCTATGATCCGTACTCTCCCAGTACACACATGACATATTGGAAACTTTTGCTGTCCGGTAAAACTCCCAAGAGCATAAAATTCCTCCCCGAAGTCCCGTAAAATAGTACTTCGGGGTTTATTTTTTCAAAAGTAAGCCCCCCCCTAATCGAAAAGACTTGGTTCTGGTGGTGCTTTTTGCATCTCCTTTGCAAGGAAATCATTCCATGTTTTTTCGGGATTTTCCATAAATGCGAT
>SFPC01000112.1 GCA_004552195.1 Bacteroidales bacterium
GGCTTGGTGCTGTGAATGAGACCCTCGACATAGGGAATCTGCGCTTTCTCCCGGCGCACGGAGAAGTCGAATAGGTTGGAATTACGCCGCGCCAGTGCCTCTTCCTTGCTCAGTCCCGTCTGGCGTTTTATCTCTTCCTCGTCCAGCTCCAAATATTGGTGGTAAGGCAACAGGAAACCTTTGGACGCTGTCAGGTCGCGGCGGATGGTATGCTCGAACACCAGTTCCCACAGCGGATAGGTGAAATCCTGCGTGCTTTCGTATTCCAGCAGCGGATGCACTTTGGTCACCTCGCCCAGCCCCACAATCAGGCGTTGGCAATCGTCGTCGACCGGAGTGCTGTGTTTGCAGTAGAACACGCAGAGCGATTCGTGGGTGGCCACCTGGCTGCGGAACCAGCTGAGGATGTCGTGCTGCCGGTGTTCGCCGTAGATCCACGAGGAGGTGAATGGGGCTTCCTCATCGTCGCTGAATTCGGGATGCCGCTCGCGGAGGGTGGGCTGATAGTCCTTCGACATATACCTGAACGGCACGCCCTGCGCAGCATACGGGGGTATGTTGACCGGGGTGGGGAGCAACGCCGCGTGGCGGTTGCCCGGACGCGCATAAACGTGCCTGAAGACGCGGGTGTGAGGCTTTTCGCACATAAATCCGCCGTTTTCGCCGGCGCAGGCGGGCCTTTGGTCCTGTTGGAGGGTGCCCCAGGCTTGGCAGGCCCGGGCATCTTCGGCATCGCTCTTGGCCATGGCTATTTTGGGCAGTGCTTGGCAAAACGTGTTGCACGAGGGATGTTGGCAAAACGTGCCATCCCAGTAATGGTCGTGCCAAGGCACGCGGACAGACAGGTGTTTCATGGTGATAAGGGTTAGCTGTGGAGGGCAGAAGGGCGGGAAGGGAAGCCGGTGGGGCGGCTGTAGGAGGGAGAGCCTCGGGAAACAGTCCCTGCTGCCCTGGTGAGGAAAATTCGTGAAGGAGTTGAATGGTCGGCCGAAGGATGAGAGCCGATGAGGTGCAGAGAAATCCGCTTAACGGCCATTTTGCGTTAACATATTTAACATACAATATAATTATTCGTGTCAAACGGCGTCGCGGCTCGGCGTGCAAAAAAGTCCGCACGGCAAGTAGTATTTTCAAATCCGGGCTCCGTTAGGTCCGTTCGGCGTGCGAAATTTACTACACGGCGAGTTGGATTTACAACTCCTGGAGTAAAAATTTCAACTCCTGGAGTTGAATAACTTACTCGGCGACTTGTCGAGCCTCATCAAGGGGCAGAAAAAAAGGAAGAAGCCTTTGTAACGGGTCTTCTTCCTTTTGCTAAAGCAAAAATAACTGTTTTTTTGCGAAATGGCAAATGGCGAATTTTTGATTTTAACATTTCAGCGGACGGTATCTGGATTGCTTGGGCGACCTCCGCTGTTCGGGATGGCGGAGGCGTGGGGTGACAATGCCGGAGCTTGGGATAACAAAACCGGTGCGTGAGTGGACAAGATTGTCGGGTGGGATAATAAAATCAATGGGTGGGGCAATACGGCTATCGGAAGGGAAAGCAGAATTATCGGGTAGGGCAACAGAATGATTGACAGGGGCAACAAAAAAAGGGCTTCTGCCCTTTTTCAAAGTGGTGCGAGGCTCGTTGTAGCCACGCCCACCGGCCCGTTGGGGCCACCATCTAACTGTTTCCTTTCTACAAATCTTTTTACCTAATCTTTACTCTCTGACAATCATGTGGCGTTTCCGCCGTTTGCTGTCGTAACCTATCTATATATTGTCTGCCTTTGTGTTGGCGTTTCCATCTCTTTTCTGATGCAAAAGTAGTTGTGTTTCAGCGGAAAAAGGAAACGGAGGGGCAGAAAAATTATATCCTTTTACAAAGTTTGCACATATAGCCTTGGATTTGCCAACCCGACTCCAAAAATGAAGGACTTTTTGTGTTGGTTCATCGATTAGCGTGTACGTTTTCTTTATGTCAAATACTGCTGCTGCTAATATGACGACAAGAGGGACAGCTTGGAACAACTGATTACTTAGTCGTGTTTTGCAGATGAGCCACACAGATAATTATATCAGACCAAAAGTTGTCAGTAGTTAAAGTTCGCAGCCTTCCAGCAGCGAAGAAGTTGTCTCATGTTGTCCCTGTTGTCGTCATCTCAGCATAAGATAGGCTGCGGCTCGGAATAAGAAAAACAAATCTTTTAGCTTTGTTTTTCGTTCTTCTCTCGCCTTGCACTACTTTTGATAAAATAGGCTGCGGCTCGGCAAAGAAAATTGCAAATCCAAAGGCTTTGCATTTTGCTTTGCGCTCGCCTTGCACTATCTTTTGATAAAATAGGCTGCGGCTCAGCAAAGAAAATTGCAAATCCAAAGGCTTTGCATTTTGCTTTGCGCGCAAATCCAAAGGCTTTGCATTTTGCTTTGCGCTCGCCTTGCACTATCTTTGCACCCAAATACAGAAAGTTCGTTTTCAAATATGACGATAAAGGAAGTCGCTGAGACCCTTGAACGGTTCGCGCCTCTGCCGCTGCAAGAGAGCTATGATAATGCCGGCTTGCAGATTGGATTAACAGATGCCGAAGAAGTATCAGGGGTCTTGTTGTGTTTAGACGTGACGGAACAAGTGGTGGAGGAGGCCGCGCGAAAAGGGTGTAACCTCATCGTGGCACACCATCCCTTGCTGTTCCGCCCGTTGAAGCATATCACGGGAAAAACGCAGCCGGAACGCTGCGTGGTGCTGGCCATCAAGCATGGCATCAGTGTTTATGCCGCTCACACCAACCTGGACAACGCACCGGGTGGCGTGAATTTCATGATGGCCGAAAAGCTGGGACTGCAGGACGTGCATTTTCTGCAACCGCTCAAAGGGGCGGATGGCGGCAGCGGCGTGGTGGGCATGTTGCCCAAACCTATGCCGGCGGCTGACTTCCTGGCCATGGCGGCAAAGGCGTTCGGCGTGGAAGGGATGCGCCATAACGGTCGGCAAGAGCCGGTGCAGCGCGTGGCACTGTGCGGCGGCGCGGGGGAGTTCCTGCTGAATGAAGCCGTGAAGCAGCAGGCCGACGTGTTCCTCACGGGAGAAATGGGCTATCACCGCTACTTCGGACTCGAAGAGGTCATCCTCATCGGCGTGATGGGGCATTATGAGAGTGAACGCTTTACCATCGATTTGCTGCACCGCGTGTTGGCACAAAATCATCCGGACTTGCGCCTCGTGAGGACGGAAGTGAATACCAATCCGATAATCCTTAACTAAAAAAGATATGGCAAAGAAAGACGTGGCGGATATGTCCGTCGAACAGAAGTTGAAAAACCTCTACCAGTTGCAGACGATGCTGTCGGAGATTGACCGCATCAAAATCCTGCGCGGCGAATTGCCCCTCGAAGTGCAGGACCTGGAGGACGAAATCGAGGGCTTGACCCACCGCGTGGGTAAGTATGGCGAAGATGTGGAAGGCTATCAGGCTGACATCGCCGCCAAAAGAGCGAAAATCAATGAGGCGCAACAAGCTATCGAACGTTATCAGGCACAGCTCAACGAGGTGAAGAACAATCGCGAGTATGATATGCTCTCGAAGGAGATTGAATTCCAAAACCTGGAGGTGGAGCTGCAAAACAAGCGTATCGGTGAGGCACAACGCGCCATCGAAGCACGCAAAGAGGACATCGAAGCAGCACGCCATCAGCTGGAGGAACGTCGCGCCGACCTGGACATGAAAAAGTCGGAGCTGGACGAAATCGTGGCCGAAACGAAGGCCGAAGAGGAGAAGCTGCGCGAAAAGGCAAAGGGGCTGGAGCAGAGCATCGAACCGCGCTTGTTGGCAGCTTTCAAGCGTATCCGTAAAAATTCACGCAACGGCTTGGGTATTGTCTACGTGCAGCGTGATGCTTGCGGCGGTTGCTTCAACAAAATCCCGCCTCAGCGACAGCTGGATATACGTATGCGCAAAAAAATTATTGTTTGCGAATACTGCGGACGTATCATGATCGACCCGGAACTGGCCGGCGTGAAGATAGAAAAGCCGGTTGAAGAAAAGCCGAAGCGCAGGCTGCGCCGCACCTTGAAGAAGGACGAAGCATAAGCGCAAGTTCGCACCGGCAAGATAGATAGAAGGAGGGTCATAAGACAACCTTATGTGGCGATGCGCGGCATGGTGCCGTTCGCTCGAAGAAGTTGTCTTATGACCCTCTGCTTTTTGTCTGCCTGTGGTTGAAGTCGTAGTCACTGGCGGCCGGGTGCTTACTGCAGGTCGGGGTAGGAGGGAATGTCGGGCAGGAAGTCTACTTTCATCTCGGCATAGTCCACGTGGCAACAGTAGTGTTGCAGACCGTTGCTGACGATGAGATAGTCGGCGCGCAGCACGCTGTTGTACGAATAGATTTGCTGGAAAACGGCCTGCGTGATGGGGATGTGGGGAGCCTTGTATTCTATGATGACGCGCGGACGGCTGCCGGCACGATGGTAGAGTATGCTGTCGCAACGACGCTGTACGCCGCAAACGTCAATGGTTACCTCGTTGGCTAACAGGCCGGCGGGGTATTTTTTCTCATGTACGAGGAAGTGGGTGAAGTGCTGCCTGACCCACTCCTCGGGCGTGAGCCGCACATAGCGGCGGCGCAGGAAATCATAGATGGCTGTCTGTCCGTCTTGCTGACGTAGTTTGGGGACTATAGGGGGAAGATTTAATGAATCCATGGAGAAACAGAAATAATCGGGGAACCGGAGGGACGGAACGGCTGGGGAGGGTGGCAAACAGGCTATTGCTTGGCCAAAACTCGAAAATGCTTCGCACTTTCTGTTCCTTTGCGCTCGCCTTGCACTACCTTGACCCCGATAAAAGCACTATCTTTGCCCCGACAAAAGTATAAAAATATGACGAGTAAAGAGGAAATTACCAGCAACTGGCTGGTGCGCTATACGAAAACGCCGCTTGAACATTTCGGAGAGTTTATCCTGTTGACAAACTTCAACAATTATGTGGACATCTTCTGCGAACAAAACGGCATAGAGCCGGTGGGATTTTCCGCCAACATGCGGGCGGCAACGGCAAACGGAATAACCATGATTAACTTCGGCATGGGCAGTCCCAACGCCGCACTGATTATGGACCTGCTGGGGGCTATCCGCCCGAAAGCCTGTCTCTTCTTGGGCAAATGCGGAGGTATCTCTGACAAAACGCACATCGGCGATTACATCCTGCCGCTCGCCGGCATACGGGGCGAGGGTACGTCGAACGATTACTTCCCGCCGGAAGTGCCGGCCTTGCCTGCGTTTATGCTGCAACGGGCGGTGTCAACAGCGTTGCGCGACAATAGTTGCGACTATTGGACCGGGACGGTGTACACTACGAACCGGCGCGTGTGGGAGCACGATGATAAATTCAAAGCTTACCTGCGCGAAACACGTGCCATGGCGGTGGATATGGAAACGGCGACGCTCTTCTCCTGCGGCTTCTTTAACCATATCCCTACCGGGGCTTTGCTGCTCGTTTCGGACAACCCGATGGAGCCGGACGGCGTGAAGACGGAAGAAAGCGACAACCGCGTGACACGCGACCATGCAGCTACGCACGTGAGGCTGGGAATTGAAAGCATGAAACTCATTATCGGCGAACGGAAGACCGTACGCCACCTGAAATATGACTGGTAATGGCAACCTACAACAGCACTAATAAAAAGAAATCGGCGGGTGTTACGTACGAAGAGATAGTGCGCGAGGTGAGAGCCGGCAACTTGAAGCCGGTTTACTACCTGATGGGGGAGGAGAGCTACTACATCGATCGCGTGGCGGACTTTATCGTCGACACCGTGCTGAAGCCGGAAGACAAGGACTTCAATCTGCTCACTTTCTTCGGCGCAGAGGCGGACATAGACTCTGTGATGACGGCGGCAAAGTCGTTCCCCATGGGGGCGGACCACTTGGTCATCGTGGTGAAGGAGGCCCAGAACATGAAGCACATGGAGCGGCTGGAGCTGTACCTGCGACAGACACAACCCACGACGGTACTTATTATCTGCCATAAGAACGGCACGATTGACCGAAGGCTGAAGGTGGCACAACTCATTGCCAAGGAGGGCGTACTCTTTGAATCGAAAAAACTCTACGACAGCCAATTGCCCACATTCGTACGCGATTATTTGAAACGCCGCCATGTGGCCACTGCACCGGGGGCGGCGGAGATGGTGGCGGAGTATGTCGGCGCAGACTTGAACCGACTGGCCTCGGAACTCGACAAGTTGATTATCGCACTCCCGCAAGGCGAAAAAATAGTGTCGCCCGACCTCGTAAAAGCCCATATTGGCCTTTCCAAGAACTTCAGTATTTTTGAACTACAGGACGCTTTGGGAGAAAAAAACGTGCTGAAGGTTAATCAAATTATGAAATATTTTGACAGTAATCCAAAGGAAAATCCGATACAAAAGGTGCTTCCTTCGTTGTTTAAGTATTTCTCTAATCTGATGTTGGCCTTCTATGCGCCCGATAAGAGCGAGCGAGGAATGGCTTCCTGGTTGGGACTTACCGACTGGCAGGTTCGGAAAAATGTGATGCCGGCCATGAAGCGTTACACGGGAGTGAAGGTGATGCAAATCCTTTCTGAGATCCGGAGGACGGATGCACGCTCGAAAGGAGTGGACAATCCGTTTATTCCAGCCGGGGAGCTGATGAAAGAACTTTTCTTTTTTATACTGCACTAAGATTTTTCATTCGGCCGAGTGCTGGATTTGTTTTCTATATGGCAGGGTGTTTATCCGATGGGGTAAACACCCTGTTGTTTGGTGGCGGATATGACACCATGTTCGGGGAGAAGAGAATGGGCAGTGGGAGAGGGTGTCGCGACGAATGCTTTACAAATTCCATATAAGACGTCAAAGCCGAGTCGTACATTCCCTTTCGGTCTAGCAACTTGGCTATTGATTTATATACGG
>SFPC01000003.1 GCA_004552195.1 Bacteroidales bacterium
TGAAGGATGTAGCCATAGAGTTGCTTGCTAAAATAAAGGAACAGTTGTCTGGAATGGATCATCCATTTGACAAGCCAACGACTCGTGCTACTCTTATCATTACCATACGTGATGTTTTGTGGCAAGAACTTCCAGAGAGTTATAGCGAAGAAAGTATAAACTACTACCGCGATACCATTTACAACTATGTTAGTCAAAGATATGGTGGTGTGGCATGAAACAAAGAATGGACGAAAATGAATCGACTCGTTATCATAGGAAATGGCTTTGATATGGCTCATGGCCTCAAAACCAGTTATATGGATTTCATAAACTGGTATTGGGAAAGGAGATTGAATGCCATGTTGACAGAGCATGCCTCTATCTCGGAAGATTGCTTATGCAAGTTGGAGATAAAAAAGACTTGCGCAATATGAGCCGGCTCTCAGGGCCAAGATTAAACAACAAGTCTACAATGCTGAGGTTAGGCAGAAATCCCAAACGCGAGGCAAAAACCTGATAGTAGTCCACAGGGCGGAAACGCTCTAACGAGGCAAGGGGCTGCTTGGGCGAGAGTGACTGACGGAGGTCGGTCCAACCTGCGGTGTCTGCCACATACTCATCGGAAACACTCACCTGGGGAGTGAAGGAAAGAAGTTCGCAGACAAGCCGGTGCAATGCCTCATTGAAGTCGACGAGGTAACGGAAAGGCCTTTCGTAGAGCGGACGGAAGTCGTCGGCACGCATGGGTGAATGAGCCAGCCCCTTACGGTCCACGGGAACAATCAAGGACTGTACTCCCTGCGGTCCGGCAATATAACAACGGTTTCTGTACGTCTGTTTGATATAAAACTCCCCCCTATCCTCCACCACCCGTTCGGCGGAAAAAAGATAAGCATACGCCCCCACAGGGGCAAGGTATTGGGAAGGCAGAAGCAGTTGCATGGAATGCTTGGAAATATTTGATTTAAGGAATGTTCAATAATTTAGTTAAGCAATAGAGCAAAGAAAGTGGCATGGAAAGCAAAGTCTCAGCTGTTCCTCAGAATTGCGAAACGATTTTTCCCACCAGCTCACAGTGTGGCACCAGTCGGAAAGAGTCGGGCTGGGTTTCAATCCAATAATAGTTTTGTGAAGTCTTCACCCGTGTGATCCGGCTTCCGGCCATTTGCAGCCCACCCTCCCGCGTAAGGGTCACACGGGAATGTTCGTAAGTCTGCAACAGCCAGGCAAGTAAACGGGCATTGTGCGGCGTAACGAGGACGGAGCGACCCTTTCCCGGCACCACGATAGGCCGGGCATCGGGCGAAGTGCGAGCCGGAAGCACCAATCTGCGCACCGGATCAATCCAAACCGTATCGCCCGGCACTGCGCGGCAAGTGCCGGCCATGAGCAAAGCCCTCTGCGGTCCGCCCGCTGTGGCAGAAGGTTCAAACACCACGTTGTCCATCACCTCCGGCTCGGCATATCCCCACCTATGACAACCCCAAAGCGATTCGCCGGGCAAGCGCAGACCATAGTAAGTGAGGCTCACCAGCACGTGTCCGCCCGGTTTCAATCCCGGCAGCGCGGCATTGTCGGGCAGCCTCATGTGGCACAAGAGCAGACCCCGCACCGCCAGCAGCAGGATGGCTGCCAGCAGTACGGGGAGTATAATCTTGCGCAGAAATTTCATAAGTAGGTCACTTGATGTCCCACACACGTTTGAAGAAGCGGTTCCAGCGTATTCCGCCGTTGAAGAGCGAGTAGTCGGGGTCGAGCGAAATCCACACGAAGAGCGGTTTGCCCACCACGTGGTCCTCAGGTACAAATCCCCAGAAGCGAGAGTCGGCGGAATTGTCGCGGTTGTCGCCCATCATCCAGTAGTAATCCAGGCGGAAGGTATAGCTGTCGGCACGCTTTCCGTTGATGTATATACAGCCGTTGCGCACCTGCAGGTCATTGCCTTCGTACACACGGATAGGTCTTTCGTAAATGGGGAGGTTGTCCAGCGTCAGGCGGAGCGTTTCGCCCTTCTTGGGAATCCACAGCGGCCCATAGTTCGCCGTGGTCCAGTGTGTCACCTTGTTTTGCGGGTAAAGCCAGTCGGCGGCCGGCTCTGCCGGTGTGATACTGCTCACCAGTTCAGGATGGCGCAGCAATTCGGCCTTCACGCTCCGCGTTAGCGGCATCCACACCTTCTGTCCGTTGCGCACGGTGTAGAGATCTTCGTCCGTAATGCCCAGTTCCTTCTTCATTTCCTGCGGAATGTCCTGCACGAAAGTCACTTCGTAAGCATACTGCACATTCTCCGGTTCAGGATTGGGCTTTCCGTCCAGGTAGATGATGTTGTCCTTGATTTGGAGTGTCTGTCCGGGCAGTCCCACGCAGCGTTTCACATAGTTCTCGCGCCGGTCGGTAGGCCGTGCCACGATGTCGCCGAACTCCTCGGGTTGACTGCGGAGATAAGCCGCACCGGCAGCATAGATTTTCCCGAACAGCGATTGTTGTTCTTCGTAAGTCAGTGAGTCATTCAGTGCGGCCGAAGCAGGCACCGGCGCTTCGCCGAACTGTGCCGGCTGTCCCAACAGCTGGTCGCCCATTTGGTAGCACAGGCGGTAGTAGTCCTGGTTTTGCTGGTTGAGAGCTACGGTATCGCCGGCGGGATAGTTAAAGACAACGATGTCGTTCACCTCCACCTTGCCCAGTCCTTTCACCCGTCGGTAGTCCCAATGCGGATGTTCCAAATAGCTCTTACAGCCGAACAGAGGCAACGTGTGCTGCGTCAATGGCATATAGAGCGGGGTCTGGGGAATACGCGGTCCGTAAGAGAGCTTCGACACCAAGAGATAGTCACCCGTGAGGAGCGTCTTTTCCAAAGAGGAAGAAGGGATGACAAAGTTCTGGAAGAAGAACTGGTTAAGGAAATAGATGGCGATAAGTGCGAACACGATGGCATCCACCCATCCCATCAGGAAGCGGGTAACAGGCCCCACCTCGGGTTCACGCCACCAGCCCCACTTGATGCGGCGGGTGATGTAAAGGTCAAAGATAAGGGGCATCACGATCAGTCCCCACCAGGAGCCTACCCAATAGAGGAAGAGCAGGTAGAGGACAGAGACAACGGTGAATTTCACCCACGGAATAATTTGGGAAGTATGCTGTTGGGAAGACATATTCAGTGTGTTAGAGATAATTACGACATCAGTTCGGAAAAGAGGTCATCTGTGCTCAACAGTCCGCTATGGCGTGCGGTAAACTCCGCTGCCAGCACCGCTCCCAAGGCAAAGCCCCGACGGTTGTGGGCAGAGTGGGTTATCTGTATCATGTCGGCATCGGAGTTGTAGGTAATGGTATGGATGCCGGGCACCTCACCCTCGCGCACCGCATCGATACGGAGCAAATTGGCCGGTGTATCGGTTGTGCCGGTGAGAGAGCCGTCAGCGTTTTTCACCTGCCCCTTTACCCAATCGGTCTTGCGGTCCAATTCCGAGCAAATCTGTTCTGCCAGCGTGATGGCGGTACCACTGGGCGCGTCCAGTTTATGTACGTGGTGGGTTTCCACCTCGCTCACGTCATACTCCGGGCAGGCATTCATCAGCCGGGCGAGGTATTTGTTGACGGCAGAGAAGAGAGCCACGCCGAGCGAGAAGTTGGAAGCCCAAAAGAGCGTATGCCCTTCTTCGCGGCACGCCCGTTCCACGTCGGCACGGTGCTCCTTGAGCCATCCCGTACTGCCGCTCACCACTTTCACCCCTTGTTCCCAGGCTTTCAGGTAGTTGCCGTAGGCAGCGGTGGGGTTGGTAAATTCTATGGCAGCGTCGGCACTGCGGAACGCATCGGTGTTGAAATCCTCCGGATTATCCACATCGATAATCGACACTATCTGGTGGCCACGCTGCAGGGCGATTTCCTCAATCATGTGCCCCATCTTGCCGTAGCCTATCAAAGCAAATTTCATGGAAACTGACGGTTTATCGTTTATATACTGGCATTTCGGAGCAAAAGTAATATTTTTATTCTCACCCACCAATATTGCTTTCTGCAAATAGAAGTTGCCCGGCCATTCCCGGGAACTATCCCTTGAATGACCGGGCAACCATTCGCCCAGGTATGAGGTCGTTGCTAAGGTTATGAGATTTTAGGTTATGAGGTTATAATATTACTATTTGAGCGGGCGATGTTCAAGCGTTACAACAGTAACTTTATAACCTTATAACCCCATAACCTAATAACCGAGTTACTGTAGTAACTTTATAACCTCATAACCTAAAATCTCATAACCCGAATATTAGTACAACACCTTCTTGCCGTTCACGATATTGATACCCTTGGTGAGTTTCGTCAAGCGGCGGCCATCGATGCTGTAGATTTGCTTCTCGCCGGTAGCGGGCTGCTCAATGGCAATGATGATGCCGGTCTGTCCGTCGAGACTGTAATCGGAAGTGCTCTTCACGCCGGGCATACTGAAATAAGTTTCCAGACTACCATATACCCATACCGTAGCATCCTGCAGTTCGGGATTGTCAATCAGGTTCAGCGCGGCACGTACATCGGAACCGCTGGAAAGCTGTACAGGCACGTAGAGGTCTGCCGTACCGATGGCGATGTTGGAAGCCACGGTCTTCTCCGTATCGGAAGCAGGATAGATGGCAGAGCCATTGATGCTGCCGAGGATTTGACCCTTCACCCACACTTTGCCTTCGGCCTTGCCGTTGAAGTACTGCACATCGGCCGGCGTATAGGGAGCTTCGAACGTACCTTCGCCTTCAATGACAAAGAGCGTGAAGCTGGCCTTGCTTTCCAGGTAGTTATCGGTTTCAGCCGTTTCCACGCTGATAACGGTAACGCCCTTTCCGGTCAGGGTGATGTTGCCTTCGGCATCCACCGTTGCCACATCGGGATTGGACGAAGTGAAGGTCTTCTCACCGTCAGAGAGGGTGTTCAGCGCGTTGTCCACCTTCTGCTCGTCAGAGGGCAGTACCACCACTTCCTCAGCGGCCCAAGCGGTTTCGGCATTCTTCAGGTTGGTAATCATCTGCACGTCCGAAGCCTCGCAGGCATAGAGCTGGGCCTTGCCATTGTAATAGGCCACATAGCCGCTCACGTTGTAAGTCTTGGAAGTGTTGAAGATGACATCACCCAGCACGTTGAAGTTGTCGCGCAGCACCATTTCGTTGTCACTGTCGTCCATCATGGTGATGTTCGATTTGTCCAAAGCTTCAGCGGTAAAGAAAACACCCTGCAGCTGCACGTACTGGTTCTGGTAGAGGTAGGTTTCATCGTTATTTACGTCGGCAATGGTCACGACAGCCGGTTCAACGGCATTGTCGGAGCTGCTCACCGTAACGCCCTCGTAGGAAGCAACCACCAGTTCCGTCACGTTGTTGTAAACGCAGAGCTGTCCGGCCAACTTGCCGCTGATTTTGTCACCCTTCTTGAAGGTGGTGGCTGCGCCGTAGAGCAGCAGAGCCTTGCCGTCGTTCACGTAAACGCTGGTGTTGGAGCCGCGAACACCCACGCCGGTAACGAGCAGGTCAGTAAATTCGTAGGTAACGTCCACCTTGTCAGCGGTGGCAGCAGCCACGAGGTCGGCCACACTGGTATAGTTGGACACTTCGGGAGTTTCGGGTTCATCGGGCAGACTTACACTGCCGTTGCCATGGAGGTTGAAATCCTTCACTTCCCACGTACCGGCCATGTCGGCGGTAGAGGTATAAACAAAGGCAATCTGCACCTGCTTGCCGTCGAATGCCTTGAGGTCGGCGGTAGAGGGAATGAACGTCCAGCTTGTGCCTTCGGGCCAGGGCGTAACGTCGAGCGTAGTCCAGTCAGCATCACCGGCAGCCTTGGCCTTTACGCTGACAGCGGCCTTCAGGTTATCCTGATTCTTGAAGAAGTTGGCAGCCTGCTGGAAGGCGATGCTGCAATCGGTGGCATTGGTCAGGTCGAGCACAGGCGAAACCAACCAGCTCTCGGCAGCGTAATTGGTCTTGTTAGCATAGCCGGTTGCCTTCATGCCATAGCCCGAAGCGAACGACCAAACATAGCTCAAAGCCTCATCCTTCGACTTGTCTTCAATGGTGAACGTGCCGATAGACGAACCGAACGATTCACTCCAAAGCACGCCGGGCACTTCCGGCTCATCGGGCGTTTCGCCACCGCCTTCACCGCCACCTTGTTCACCGCCTTGTTCACCGCCAGAAGTCAGTACGAGAGCGGCATCATCAACCAAGAGTGCAGGAGTTGTCTTGCTGTTCATCACAATCATGTTGACCTTGGTAGCAGCATCCAGCGTAAACTCGCATGAATACTGTGCCCATTCGTCAGTTGTCACCACAGCATCCGCAGGATATTTATAGCCCCTTGAAGAGTCTATTGTTCCGTCTTCCTGAACAATGGCATAACCCAAACGAATCTTCGCGCCGCCCTTGGCCCATACGGAAAAAGTGTATGTACCGGCCTCCAGCACATATTCCTGACTGCCCATTCGATAATTTTTGGAGCCACCTGCCAATGATGCAGCATACGAACCCGAGTGGGCATCTGTGCTCTGGGTTACGGTTCCGTTGGTAGCCGTCGTGGTTGGTACCCAACCATCAGCCATTCCTTCTGTCCAGCTTTCAAAATCGCCATTTGCCAACAGGTTGTTTTGGGCAAAAGCCGTAACAGCCATGAGCAGGAAGGCGAAGAAAGAGAGTAAAATCTTTTTCATGCTTTGTGCATTTAAATTAGTTGATAAATATGATATAGAATTGGTTTCGCACTTTGACTTGGCAAAAGTAGGGATTATTACTTCTGCCTGCCAACTTTTTATTATTAAGATTTGGTAAAAATGGGGGGAGGCTCAGGTTATGAGGGATTAGGTTATGAGGTTGTTTCATAAGGTTATAAGGTTAGGGTCGCTTCGCTCCCGGGTTATAGGGTTATATAGTTACTGTCAGAACGGGAAGCTCTGTCGCTCAGTATGTTACTTTATAACCTCATAACCTAATCCCTCATAACCTTTACGAACATAACCTTATGAAGCGAACCGTCAGTCCGCAATCCGTTCTTAAAAATGCGATTTTCTTCTGACACTTTCGACTGCGCTCGGCATAGTCCGAACAAGTTCGGCTCTGCGCTCGCTTGCACGAAAGTTCTCGCCATGGCAGAGTATTCAAGCGAGCTTGAACTCTGCTCATTTGGCTTAACGAAATCGTTCGATGAGTTCCTCCAGGGTCAGGCTGGTCTGTTCTCCGGTATTCATGTCCTTCAGTGCCACCTTGCCTTCTGCCATTTCCTGTTCACCCACCAAGGCCACGAAGGGCACATGGTGTGCATTGGCATAGGCCATCTGCTTCTTCATCTTCACCGCGTCGGGATACACCTCCGTGGCAATACCCGCACGGCGCGTGGCGGCGGCCAAGCGCAGGCAATGGGCAGCCTCAGCGGGTCCGAAGTTGATGAACAGCAACTGTGCGCCGGCCTGAGTGGCGGCAGGATAAAGGTCGAGCTGGGTCAGCACGTCGTAGATGCGGTCGGCACCGAACGAGATGCCCACGCCGCTGAGTCCCGGCATGCCGAAGATGCCCGTCAGGTTGTCGTAGCGGCCACCTCCCGTGATGGAGCCAATCTGTACGTCGAGCGCCTTCACCTCGAAGATGCACCCCGTGTAATAGTTCAAGCCGCGAGCCAGTGTCAGGTCAAGCTCGATGGGGTTCCGCAGGTTGCTCTCCGCGAGCGTTTCGAGCACAAAGGCCACTTCGTCCACGCCTTTCAAGCCCACTTCGCTGCCGGCGAGCACGGAGCGCATGGTGGCGAGCTTCTCCTCGTTCGTGCCGGACAGGGCGATGATGGGTTGCAGCTTCTCTACGGCTTCATCTGAAAGTCCTACGGCGCGGAGTTCTTCGTTCACCTTTTCGAGGCCAATCTTATCGAGTTTGTCAATGGCCACCGTGATGTCCACGATCTTGTCCGCCGCCCCGATGGTTTCGGCAATACCCGTCAGAATTTTGCGGTTATTGATTTTGATGCACACGTTGATGCCGAAACGCGTGAACACCTCGTCCACGATTTGCATCAACTCCACCTCGTTGAGCAGAGAGTCAGAGCCCACCACGTCAGCATCGCACTGGTAAAATTCGCGATAGCGTCCCTTCTGCGGGCGGTCGGCGCGCCATACGGGCTGAATCTGATAGCGTTTAAAAGGCATCTGCAGTTCGTCGCGGTGCTGCACCACGAAGCGTGCGAAGGGCACGGTGAGGTCGTAGCGCAATCCCTTTTCACAGAAACGGGCGGCCAGTTGTGCGGCATTCTTTTCGCCGTATTCATCGGTCGACACCTCGCGTCGGAAGTCGCCCGAATTGAGAATTTTGAAGAGCAGTTTGTCGCCCTCTTCGCCATACTTCCCCATAAGGGTGGAGAGGTTCTCCATGGCCGGGGTTTCGATTTGGCTGAAACCGTAGAGTGCATAGACGCTGCGGATAGTTTCAAAAATATAGTTGCGTCGTGCCATTTCCACGGCGCCGAAATCGCGCGTACCCTTAGGTATGCCGGGTTTTTGAGCCATATCTGTAGATTTATGTTTTGCTGGTTGCTGGGCGATGAGGTTTATAAGATTATGGTGTTTGCTCCCTGAAGATAAGATCTTCTGGGAGCGAGGACCATAACCTAATATTCGTCAACCCTCCTGAACCAGCAAAGGATGAAATATTGATTACTTGCAGGATTGGGCGACAAAGATAGTGCAAGGCGAGTGAAGAACGAAAAACAAAGCTGAAAGATTTGTTTTTCTTATTCCGAGCCGCAGCCTGTCTTATCTAAAGATAGTGCAAGGCGAGCGCAGGACAAAAATAAAAGCCGCAGGATTTTGTTTTTTCATGCCGAGCCGCAGCCTGTCTTATCTAAAGACAGTGCAAGGCGAGCGCAGGACAAAAACAAAATCTGTGCAAGGCGGGTGAAGAACGAAAAAAGTCGTCTACATAATTTGCATTTGTTAAGGCAGACTATTCCCAAAATATAAATGCCCCAAGGCTGATTTCTTTCCTGTCAGATGCCATATAATATACGTGTTTTAATCCCGAAAAAATGGTTCACCCTTTCACATCTGCGCGTAAACGATTGATTTTCAATGATTTCAAGGTGAAACATAGCATCAAAAAAGCCTTCACAAGCCTTCACAGCATTCACCAAACGGAAGAGGAAAGACTACACAAAAATATAAATCGCACGTTTAACCTTTCTATAACAGTAAATTCACATTTGTTTTTACCAAAAAACAGTGAACACTTGAGCCGTAGGGTGAAACATTGGTGAACCTTTGAACAAGGTTGAAACTGTCAACCCTTCACACGTAAATGCTATGGAGCTCAACAGGAAACAGGTGGTCGGTGAATAGGTGAACCTTTTTTTCGGGAATAAATTACGTATAGAGAGCGGTTTTACGGCATACTCCCCCACCCTTCATCCGGCCCGGACTTTATATTTTTTCCCACTGCCGACAAGTCGCCTTCTTGCTTCGTCAACTCGCCGACTTGAATAATCAACTCGCCGAGTAGGAAAAACAAGTCCGGGACTTGTGAGGCACAAATCCCGGACAATTATCAAATAAACAAGCAGTGGCATACAGGGAACGAGGGCGCGAAGCCGGAGCGCCGGCTACTTCTTCACCTCCTTCACCAAATAAATCTGGGTGGGCAGGTGGTCGGAGAAACCGTTGAGCCATACACCGCCGGCATGGGTGCGCAGCGGATTGCCCTTGTATTTGCCTTCCTGCTGGAACAGGTAGTCGCGCATGAAGATGGCGTGTTGATAAAATTTCAGTGTGGAGCGATCCTTGCCCACCAAGTTGCCCGAAACCACAATCTGGTCGAAGAGGTTCCACTTGCCGTCGTAGAGCAAGGTGCCCTGCCCCACTTTGTAAAGCGTGTTGTACCAAGGGTTGTACATGTCCGTGTCGCGTTTCACCTTTTCCGGTTCGCTCACACAACCCAGCTGTTCGGTCATGCTCTTGTTGTTCGGGTCGTCGTTCATGTCGCCCATGACGATCACCTTGGAACCAGGCTCGCTCTTCATGAGTGCCAAAACCAGCTGGCGCACCTGGAAACCGGCCCGTTGGCGCACTTCGTCGCCGGCCGCACGCGAGGGCCAGTGGTTCACGATGAAGTGAATGCGCTCACCGGCCATCGTGCCGCTCATCACGAGGAAACCACGCGTGATGTGGGTGGTATCGCCTTTCAGGTCGGTGTATGCCCTGACCTTACCCTGGTCATCGGTGTAGAAACCGAGCAAAGGGTCGTCCACCCGTCCGCTGGGAGCATAATAATAAGGTACGATCATGCTGCTTTCGAGCTGGAAGAAACGGGGATTGTAGAAGAAGGCACACTCCACGCCGCGACGGTCCACGCCGGGATAGTCCACATACTGCCAGCCGCGCTTGGCCAGTTCGGGCTGCTTGAGCAGGTCCTGCAGCACGTTCTCGTTTTCCACCTCCGACAGGCCGATGACGGCCGGGCCGAGGGGCAGTTTGTCGGTACAGAGCTCGGAAAGCACGCGGGCCATGTTGTGGAGCTTGGCCTCGTATTTCATCTTGCCCCACTTGTTGGTGCCGTCGGGCAGATACTCATAGTCGTTCTTGCCGGCATCGTGCAGGGTGTCGAAAAGGTTCTCCAAATTGTAGAAAGCCACTCCGTAGAGGGCATAGCTCTTTTGCTGTTCTCCCTGAGGCCGCAGGGTAAACGACGACAGGCTGGTGAGCACAGCGAACAAGAGCGAAAAAGAAAAAACAAGACGTTTCATAAAAAAATGATTGGACTATTTGATACACTGCCACCCCACCATTATGCGTTTCAGGGCTGTGGCGACGGCAAATTTCTAAAAAAAAAATGAGAATTAAAGGCTTTTGCCTAATTCTCACCGACATTTCACAGACTTGTAACGAGCGAAAACTGAATTTTTCCTAATTTTGCCTCGCAATGAAACCCATTGCCACGGTTTTTCTGCGGAGCCACAGGCAGCGGCGTAGCTGCCTGTGCTTGGCTCTACCTACGAAACAACAAGCATTCTATACAATTATTTATGAAGAAAGGTGTAAAACTTACGGCGGCAGCATTGCTGATGGCTTCCGGAGCCTGGGCGCAAGCTCCCGTCGACACCCTCCAAGTGCTCGACAGCTCTGATTTCACTTTCACGGAATCGCAGCTGGACGAGGACAACGATGCGGCACAGACCGTGTCGACCATCACGGGCGCCAAGAGCGACCCGTACAACTCGGAGGTGGGTTATCTGTTCAGCCCCATGCGTTTCAAGGTGAGGGCGTACGATAACATGTACAACAGCTACTACATGAACGGCCTGCAGCTGAACGACCTGGAACTGGGCCGCTTCGGCTACAGCATGGTGGGCGGCATGAACGATGCCACACGCAACCAGGAAGGCGTTTCGGCCTACGACTACAACCGCTTCGGCGTGGCCGGCGTGGGGGGCGCGACCAGCGTGAACACACGCGCCAGCCAGTTTGCCCAAGGCTCCAAACTGACCCTCTCGGGCTGTAACCGCAACTATGTGGCGCGCGGAATGTTCACCCACGCCACGGGCCTGATGCCTTCCGGCTGGGCCTTTGCCGGGCTGGTGGGCTACCGCTGGGCCAACGAGGGTGTGATCGAGGGCACGTTCTACAACTCATTCTCTTATTTCCTCTCGGCCGAAAAACGCTTCAACGACCGCCACACGCTCTCGCTGGTCACCTTCGGCTCGCCCACGGAGCGCGCACAGCAGGGGGCCTCGACAGAAGAGGCTTACTGGCTGGCCAACTCGCACTACTATAACCCGAACTGGGGTTACCAGAACGGGGAGAAGCGCAACGCACGCGTGGTGAACGACTTCGAACCTACGGCCATCCTGACGTGGGACTGGAAAATGGACGACACGAAGAAGCTCACCACATCGGCCGGTTTCAAGTACTCCATGTACAGCTCCACGGCACTGAGCTGGAGCGGCGACGCTTACGACCCGAGACCCGACTACTACAAGAATATGCCGAGCAGCATCTTCGACGTGTGGGATCCCGAGAAGAACAACCCGGACTACCTGGCGCAGAACCCGTACCTGCTGGACCAGTACAACGACCTGGTGGACTTCTGGACGGCTTCCAAGGCCAACCGACAGATCAACTGGGACCGTATGTACTACGTGAACCGGCAGAATGAGGCCGCCGGCGGAGAAACGCTCTATTACCAGGAACGCCGCCACAACGACCAAATGGTGTTCGCCCTCAACTCGGCCTTTAGCCACGACGTAAACCGCCACCATAAATATACGCTGGGCGTATCGCTCAACTCGACCAAAGGTATGCACTACAAGACCATGGCCGACCTTCTGGGCGGAACAACCTTTACCGACATCGACAAGTTTGCAGCCAACGATTACGGCATCAACAGTACGGAGGCGCAGAACGACCTGCGCAACCCGAACCGCAAAATCGGCGTGGACGACAAGTTTGGCTATAACTACAACATCTTCGTGAACAAGGCCCGTGCCTACGGTCTTTACGAGATGAACTACGGCAAGCTGAACTATCGCCTCTCGGCCTTCGTCGAGGGTACGACCATGGAGCGCGAAGGCTTGATGCAGAACGGACGTGCGCCCGAAAACTCTTACGGCAAGAGCGGACAGGCCAAATTCCTCGGCGGCGGCGGACGCTTCGGCCTGACTTACCGCCCCACGGGTGCACACATCCTGAGCCTGAACTTCGGCGCAGAAAGCGATGCACCGCTGGCACGCAACAGTTTCGTGGCTCCGCGTATGCAGAACAACTTCGTGGACAACCTGACCAACGAGCAGATTTTCAACGCCGAGGCTTCGTACCAATTCCGCATAGGCGACTTCTCGGGTAAGGTGACAGGTTACTACACACGCTTCAACAACGGCGTGGAGCAAACGGCTTTCTACAACGACCAGGAGGAACGCTTCACGTACCTCACCATGAGCGGCGTGGACCGCGAACACTACGGCGTGGAAGCTGCCTTGAAGTATAACCTGACTTCCAACTTCTCCGTAAGCCTCACAGGTACCTACGCCGAAGCGCAGTATGTGAACAACCCCTTGGCACAGGTGGCCTACGAGGGTATGAACGCCTCGACGCTGAGGGAGCTGAACACCTGGAGCAACCCGCTGACGGGCGAGAAGATGCCCCTGCGCGTCATTGCCGACGGTATGCGCGTGAACGGCACGCCGCTGACGGCTGTGGGCCTCGGACTGAACTACAACGTGAACGGCTGGTTCTTCGAGGCAAACCTCAACTACTACGACCGCGTCTACGTGGACTTCTCCGAATACCGCCGCCTGAGCAACGTACTGCCTTCTTACAGCTCAGAAGGTATGGACAACAAGGGCAACTACCTCTTCAGCAGCATCAGTAAAGAGGATCTGGCCAAAGGTGCTATCCTCTATGACGCACAGAAGACCATCCCGGTGGCTTTCGACGCTAACGGCAACGTAACGGAAAGCATCGACAACCCCAACTACGGACAAGTGGTTTCGGCTTACTCTGCCGAACAGGAGAAATTCGACGGCGGTTTCATGCTTGACCTCTCTATTGGCCGCTACATCCGCCTGGCCAAGGGCAAGAGCATCAGCATCAACCTCAACGTGCAGAACGTGACGAACAACCGCAACCTGCGCACGGGTGGCTATGAGCAGAACCGCGATGACTTCTACAACACGGGTGTGGCCAAAGCGTATACTTTCTCGAAAAACTCGAAGTACTACTACGCCAACGCCATCAATGCGTTCCTGAATATTGGATTTAAATTCTAAGGCTCCCCATTATGAAACTGAACAAGATATTCCCTATGGCTCTGGCAGCCTTCGCACTCACGGCATTCACCGCCTGCATGGACGATGTGGACGAACCGAACACCGACGGCTACCTGATTACCAGCAAAACCGACATCGGCGAGGTGAACTACTCCATCGCCCAACTCAAGAACGAACACAGCTCGCTCTTCGGACAAACCAATGCGTTTGAACAGGTGAAGGAGGACTTGATCATCGAGGGCGTGGTGGCTGCCAACGACTGCGGCGGCAACCTGTACCAGACGGTGCTCATCCGCTACATCGACGAAACGAAACCCGAAGGCGACGCGGACCGCGACCAGGCTATCGTGCTGGGCGTGAAGCACACGTGGCTCACGCCTTACTTCCAGCTGGGACAGCGCGTCAAGGTGAACCTCAAGGGGCTCTACATAGGCTGCTACTCGAAGTTGCCCAAAATCGGCCAGCCTTACTACACCAGCAGCGGCAACCTGCGCCTCGGCCCCATGCTCCTGCAACTCTGCGCCACAAACGTGCAGTTAGTGGGCACACCCGACCCTTCCTGCGCCGAATGCCAGCCCATCGAGCTTTCGCCGGAATGGCTCCGCACCACGGCTTACCGCAACTATAAGAACTATCCGCAGTTGGTGACGGTGAAAGGCACCATCCAGGAAGCCGACGGCGAAGCCATCTTCGCTCCCGAAAGCCTGCAAGATGCGGGCTACGGTGTGGACCGCACGTTGGTGAACAGCGAAAACAACACGAAGGTGACCATCCGCACTTCCACCCAAAACGACATCTCATTCACCGTGATGCCGCAGGGCGAACACAGCTTTACCGGCCTGCTCAGCTATTACAGCAACTGGCAGGTGCAGCTCCGCTCGGTCAACGATATTCAATAACAGCCACTCCTTATTATATATAGAAACATCACATTATGAAAAAGTCAATCCTTTCATTTGCCATAGCCGCTCTCACACTGGGATTTACCGCCTGTGAAGACGTGCCCGCTCCTTACACCGTAAACGGTGACGGTAACGGCAATGGCGAACAACCCACTTCGGGAACATTGCTCGAAGAAACCTTCTCAACCTCGCTGGGCAGCTTCACTGCCATCAATGAGGTGGGCGACTACTCCTGGGCCGTGAGCTACAGCTGCGCCCAAGTGACATCGTACGTCGACATCAACGGCGACGGCACAAAGGAGAACAACCCGGCCGAAAGCTGGCTCATCAGCCCGAGCCTTGACCTGAGCCTGGTAGAAAATGCCAACGTGTCGTTCGACTACATTCTCCGCTACGCCAACGCCTCGGAACTGAAGACGAACTACCAACTCCTCGTGAGCAGCGACTACAACAACCTGCCCTCCAAAGCTACCTGGACGGCTCTGAACTTCAACCCCACGCAGGGAACGGACTGGGACACATGGTACAACACGGGCAAAATCAGCATTCCCGCAGAATTCATCGGACAGCCGAAGGTGACCATCGCACTCTGCTACAAAGCCAACGCCAAATCGGCCACCTGGGAGGTGAAGAACTTCAAGGTTGAAACGGGCGAAGGCGATGTGCCCGGAGAAGGAGGCGGTGAAGGCGGAGGCGAAGAAACCGGCGTGAAGGAACTTCCCTACTCCGAGGCGTTCAGCTCCACGCTCGGCGGCTTCAAGAACTACACGACAAGCGGCTCCGGAGAATGGATTATCGACTATTCTACCGCCAAAGCTACGGGCTACGACAACGCATCGAAGGTGACCACTGCCGGTACATACTATCTCGTGAGCCCCGAAATTTCCCTCGCCGGACAGACCGAGGCACATGTGGCCTACGAATACATCCTCCGCTACGACAAGGGACAGGAGAACCAGCAAGTGTACATCTCTACCTCGTTCGACGAAACGAAACCGGCAGAAGGCTGGGTGCTCCTCAACGGCACGCACACCGAAGGAGTGGACTGGACCAACTTCGCGAAGGCTGACATCGCCATCCCCGCAGACTACATGGGCAAGACCATCCGCCTGGCTTTCCGCTACAACACGAATGCCGAAAGCGGCTCGACATGGGAAGTGAAGAACTTCTCCATCGCAGCCGGAAAGGCAGGTGAAAGCGGCGGCAACGATAACCCCGGCGGTGGCGAAGACGTGGGCGACCCCTCACAGTCGAACGGCGACTTCGAGAACTGGACCGGCGGCAAGCCCAACAACTGGACCACTGCTTCAACGGCCGGCAACGCTACGCTCTCACAGAGCACTGACGCTCACGGCGGCAAGTATGCAGTGGAAGTGGGCGGAACCAATTCGGCCAACAAACGACTTGGCTACAAGGAAATGACGCTGCCCGCCGGCACCTACACCATGACGTTCTACACCAAGGCCGCCACGGCTACGGGCGGCAGCGTGCGCCCCGGCTATGTACCTATCAAGGCCGACGGCTCCGTGGGTAGCTACCTCTACGGCGACTACGTGAATGACCTCACCCAGAGCGAATGGGTACTCGTAACCCATGAGTTCACGCTCAACGAAGAAACGAAGCTCTGCCTCGTCATCATGAATTCGAAAAACCCCGGCGCCAACGTGCTCATCGACGACTTCATGCTGAAAGACGCCACGGGCAAGGTTTATATCCAATAATCACAGGAAAAAGCTCAAGCAAGGTGAGGCGGGGCTTGCTGCCCTTCAGCCTCACCTTACTCATCTCTACACTACATGAAATACCTCAAACTATTTTTCCTCTACGCCCTTGGCTGCCTCACAGTGGTGCTCGCCACCACCAGCTGCGGCGATGACGACGACGGCCTGCAATTCGGACAGTCGGGCGGCGGCAGCACAGCTGGCACACCTTCCAAAGAAATCACCGAACGCATGGAAACCCCGCAGGTGCTGACCAACGGGAGTACGGTGCTCCTCTCCCACTTCACCAAGGAGAAAGGAAAAGACGTGCTCTGCTACAGCGTGGAATATGACAAGGCCAAACTCCATTCACGCTGGGTGGCCTTCCGCTTTGACGGCAACACCCGCGCTCGCACCGTGTCGCGCTCTGACGAACCTTTCGCCGACGACCCCGACCTGCCCGCCGAACTGAGAATCGGATCCAACGGGTTCGGATACACTTACAACCGGGGACATCTCTGCGCCTCAGCAGACCGTCTTTACTCCAGCAACGCCAACACGATTACTTTCTATATGTCCAACATGTCGCCCCAACTCGGCTCGTTCAACCAGGCTTACTGGATTACACTGGAAAACCTAGTGCAAAAGCTGGGACGCGACAACACGTTTGCCGATACGCTCTACGTGGTGAAAGGCGGCACAGTGAAAGACAATCAGATTAAAGAATGGCTCACTCGTCCTAACGGCAAGAAGGTAGCAGTACCCCAATATTATTTCATGGCATTGCTCAAAGTGAAGAACGGGGTTTACTCCTCCATCGCCTTCTGGATGGAGCACAAAGACTACGGCTACGACTTCAACAATCAGGCTCCCCTCTCCGACATTGCCGGCGATGCGCTCAGTGTGAACGAGCTGGAAGAGAAAACGGGCATCAATTTCTTCCCCAATTTGACTAAAATTAAGCAAAAGGAGGAGAGCATCGAAGCACAGTTCACTCCCAGTAATTGGAAGATGTAACAGCCGATTTCGCACACAAATAAAAAACTTGTGCATATTTTTGTCTGATTTTCCTTGCAAATGTTTGTCTGTTAAGAGATAAACATTACTTTTGCAGCCGAAAACAAGAAAAAAGAATTCAATAAATCATTAATTCAAAAATAGGAAACTATGTCTGAAATTGAAGCAAAAGTAAAAGCTATCATCGTTGATAAGCTGAGTGTTGACGAAGCAGAAGTAAAGAACGAAGCCAGCTTCGCAAACGATCTGGGTGCAGACTCTCTCGACACCGTAGAACTCATCATGGAGTTTGAAAAGGAATTTGGCATCACTATCCCCGATGACAAGTCAGAGAAGATTGCTACCGTAGGTGACGCTATCGCTTACATCGAAGAGAACGTCAACAAGTAAGCTTGTCCACGACTCCATTCTCACCTTTAACGTTTAACGTTTCGCGTCGGCGTCACGCCCCTTGGGGCTGTGAAGTCTGTAGCGTGTACGTTAAACGTTAATTGTTTATTAAGTGGGTATTTAAAAATACTTAGCTTTTACCTTATTGTTTCACAGCGGGAAAAACCCTATCCTCCACTTTTCCACTGCACAGGACATTAGTAGATTAGTAAGCGACAAAAACGACAGCGTACTAATCTACTAAAGGTGTGCCAAAAGGGATTTTACCGCTCAACATCTTACAATTTTATGGAACTCAAAAGAGTAGTAGTGACGGGCTTGGGAGCCCTTACCCCCGTAGGCAACACCATGCCCGAAATGTGGGAAAACATCAAGAACGGCGTGAGCGGTGCAGGCCCCATCACCCACTTTGATGCCTCCCAATTCAAGACCCAGTTCGCCTGCGAAGTGAAAGGCTTCAAGGCCAACGACTTCATTGACCGCAAAGAGGCTCGCAAAATGGACCTCTACGAACAGTATGCGCTCGTAGCTGCCATGGAAGCTATCAAAGACTGCGGATGGGACTTGGAGAAAATCAACAAAAACCGCATCGGCGTTATTCTCGGTGTAGGCATCGGTGGCATTCACACCTTTGAGGAAGAAGCCGGCTACTATGCAGTGAACAAAGAAAACGGTCCGAAGTTCAATCCCTTCTTCATCCCCAAGATGATTGCCGACATCGCCGCAGGACAAATCTCCATCCAGTACGGCTTCCACGGACCTAACTACACCACCACCTCGGCTTGTGCCTCCTCGACCAACGCCTTTGCCGACGCTTTCAACCTCATCCGTTTGGGCAAGGCCGATGCCATCGTTACCGGTGGTGCTGAAGCAGCTATCTGGCCCTGCGGCGTTGGCGGCTTCACCGCCATGCACGCCCTCTCCACCCGCAACGACGACCCTGCTCGCGCTTCCCGCCCCTTCAGCGCCAGCCGCGACGGTTTCGTGATGGGCGAAGGTGCAGGTATCCTCATCCTGGAGGAGCTGGAACACGCCAAGGCACGCGGCGCGAAAATCTACTGCGAAGTGGCCGGCGTAGGTATGTCGGCTGATGCTCACCACATCACTGCCTCTCACCCCGAGGGCCTCGGCGCTCACCTGGTGATGAGTGCGGCTCTCGAAGACGCCGAGATGAAACCCGAAGACATCGACTACATCAACGTACACGGCACTTCCACCCCCGTGGGCGATATTTCCGAAGTGAAAGCCATCACCAAACTCTTCGGCGACCACGCCTACAAGCTCAACATCAGCTCCACCAAGTCTATGACGGGACACCTGCTCGGTGCTGCCGGCGCAGTGGAAGCCATGATTTGCTGTCTGGCTGTGCAGAACGACATCGTTCCGCCCACCATCAACCACGAGGACGACGACCGCGACGAAAACATCGATTACAACCTTAACTTCACCTTCAACAAGGCACAAGAACGCCCCATCCGTGCTGCCCTGAGCAACACGTTCGGCTTTGGCGGACACAACGCTTGCTGCATCTTGAAGAAATATAACGGTTAATACCTTACAGCCCCTTTCTTGCAACCTTCCCTTGGAGAACGTGGCAGGAAAGGGGCTGTTTCTTTTCTCTATGATACTGAACCTTCTTGACCGCATGAAACTCCCCTTCCGCAAGAACAAGGAGTTTCTTTCGGTACTTTATGAAATACTGGGTTTCTACCCACACAATATTGAAGTATACCGCATAGCCTTCTCACACAAATCCCTTGCCTATCACCGCGAGGACAAGCCGGCCGGGAAAGACCGACGCAACAGGGAACGCCGTTACCGCAACACCGACACGGGCCAGAAACCGCTCAACAACGAACGGTTGGAGTACCTCGGCGATGCCGTGCTGGAATCCATCGTCAGCGACATCCTCTTCCGCCACTATCCCCACAAACGCGAAGGCTTCCTCACCTCCACACGCAGCAAGATTGTACAGCGCGAAACGCTCAACCGCCTGGCGCTGGATTTGGGATTGGAAAAACTCATCCAGGCTGCCGAAGGCACCAACATGGTGCATACAAACATTGCCGGCAATGCGTTCGAGGCACTCATGGGAGCCATCTATCTCGACCGGGGGTACAAACATTGCCATTGGTTCATATCCAACCGCGTTATCGGCCGCTACATCGACATTGACAACATGGCGCACAAAGAGGTGAACTTCAAAAGCAAACTCTTAGAGTGGAGCCAAAAGAACCGCATCAACATCGACTTCCGCGACCACGCCGGTGAACAGAACGAAAAGGGCTTCCGCTGTGTCATCTCCTTGGAAGGCATCGTGATGGGCCGAGGTAACGGACGCTCGAAGAAAGAGAGTCAACAGCTCGCTGCCAAAGAAGTTCTCACCCTCATGCGACGAGATGCAGCACTCTACGACAGCATCTTCCGAGCCAAGGAGAAACGAACCGCCATGGAAGCGGAAGAATCCTTCGCACTGCCCAAAATTGACGAGATAGAAGAAAGCCTCCATCGCGAACAAAACCAACGAGAAGGAAAGTCCAAGGGAAAAGCCCCTGTACTGGAGGAAAAAAAGCCGAGATTATCGCGCAATGCTTCTGACGAAGCTTACGACACCGCTTATGACGAACAGGCGGAATACGAAGTGATCGACACAGAACCGGAACCTCCCAAACTGACAGCTGACGACTATGCCGCCAAAGGACTTCCGATGCCGCCCAGCGAAGACGATGCCGTAGAGAACGGGCCAAAACCCAAAAGAGCTCGTACCAGAAACCGGAAGGAAAAAGCCGCAGAAAATGCGCCTGCAAAAGACACAACGCAACAATCGCAGGAAAAACAGCCTCAACCCGCGGCCCAACCCCAAACTAAGCGACCGGCCGACAGAACAGCTGCCACTGAAGAAAAGGCTGCTGCACCCGAGAAAGCAAAAGGCATCGTGCAACCTTCCCAAGCCCATACTCCTGTAACGGTTACAGATGTTCCGGAAGCAAACACGGACATGCCGAAAGCTGACGCCACCAACGAACACGACAAGGGCTATGTGGCACCGCAGCCAAAGGACAATATTCCGCAAGCGGACGACAGTCCTGAGCAACCTCTTCCGAAACCGACAGAAGAAAAGGCAATGGAGGCCGAACAACTCAGCATCCTTTGCAACGAGCCGGCCGCATCCGAAACTCCACATCTCCCGGAAGAACTGACGGAGCAGCCCGATACGGCTGAAACCAACCAGCCGCTTCCCGAACCCGAGGCTACTTCAGAACAGGTGCAAGAAGTGGTTGAAGAACCTGGTAATCAGCCGGTTGAACCCGTCGAACAACAAGCTAACCCAACCGACACCATCCCCGACGACTTGGAGGAGATTGCCGAAACCATCCAGAAGGAAATAGCAACCGACGAACATCCCGATTTAATCATCCTGAAGGATGTACCTCCTGTCAACTCTCAAGAAGCGGACGAGGATTTGGATGTTATGGAAAGCGACTTTTCCGACAGTGCGGACGAAGCCGAATACTGGGAGGACGAAGCAGAAGAAGTAGCGGAAAAGGCCGAAGAAGAGCCGGAAGAAGAACCGAACGAACTGCCGGCTTCCCGCCCTACACCTTCCTCGCTGCATACAGCATCGCCCAAACCCATTCTCCGACACCTCAGCATCGACGACTTTGTGTTTGGAGTGGACCAGCATCTCACGGAGCCGTTCGAGTTGGACGATGAAGCTGAAACAGCCACCGTGCGCAAGCCCAACCGCCGGCGTCGCCGCCCGGCACGCAAGCCGGTAACGGCACAGGAAACGCCGCAAACCGAGCAACAGACTGACCGCAAGCCGGCGGGAGAAGAGAACAACCGTTCCCGCAGACGCAAAACGCAGAAAAAGGCTTCTCAACCGGTGGAACAAGAGGCAACCAACAACGAAAAGCCGGCTAAACCACGCCGCCGGCGTCGACGTCCGACGCAACGCGAAGAGTAGCTGCAAAGCCTCATCTCTACAGACACATCCCCATCGCCCTGCCCCACGCAAGGCCATGGGGATGTGTTTTCACACCGACCGCCACGCACTCCGAAATCTGAAAAGGATATCCATGTAGTGGCGGACTTTTGCCCTGCCAAACCTTTGTCCGGCCCCCAATTGCAAAGTCATTTCGGTGAACTTCCGTCATAAATGCCGCGTGTCGTTTTGCAGAGTGCATTGTTTGCCGTACTTTTGCCTTGAAACCAATCATCGTGTCAAATATATGAAACTCTTACTTTTGGGAAGCGGCGGGCGCGAGCACGCCTTAGCGTGGAAAATAGCACAAAGTCCGCGAGTGGAAAAACTGTTCATTGCCCCGGGCAACGCCGGCACGGCTTCGGTGGGTGAAAACGTCGACATAAAAGCCGACGACTTCGATGGCATTGCACAATTCGTCATTGACAACGAAATAAACATGGTAGTAGTAGGCCCGGAAGACCCATTGGTTAAAGGCATCTACGACTATTTCCTCCACCACGACTTGCTGAAGGACATCCCCGTTATAGGTCCGTCGAAAGCCGGCGCATTGCTGGAAGGCTCGAAGGACTTCGCTAAAGGATTCATGAAACGACACGGCATACCCACCGCCGCCTACGCTACCTTCGACAGTTCGCAACTGGAAGAGGGCTTCCGTTTCCTCGAAACGCTGCAACCGCCCTATGTACTCAAAGCCGACGGGCTTTGTGCGGGCAAGGGAGTGCTCATTGTGCCCACCTTAGACGAAGCCAAACAGGAACTGCGCGAAATGTTGGGCGGCATGTTCGGTGCAGCTTCGGGCCGCGTGGTCATTGAAGAGTTTCTCTCCGGCATAGAGTGCTCCGTTTTCGTACTGACCGACGGACGCCACTACCAAATCCTGCCCGAGGCCAAAGACTACAAGCGCATTGGCGAGGGCGACACGGGCTTGAACACGGGAGGCATGGGCTCCGTTTCGCCGGTGCCGTTTGCCACCCCCGAATGGATGCAAAAGGTGGAAACAGAAATCATCCGCCCCACCGTGGACGGCCTTGCCGCCGAAGGCATTGACTACAAGGGCTTTATCTTCTTCGGTTTAATTAACTGCGACGGACAGCCCAAAGTCATCGAGTACAACTGCCGCATGGGCGACCCTGAAACGGAAACGGTGATGCTGCGCCTCAAAAGCGACATCGTCGATTTGTTTGAGGGCATTGTGGCCGGCGACCTGGACCAGCGCAAACCGGTATTCGACGAGCGGGCTGCCGTGTGCGTGATGTGCGTTTCGGGCGGTTATCCCGAAGCCTACGAAAAAGGATATCCCATCACGAATGCCGAAGTGGAAGGCAGCGTGGTATTCCATGCCGGAACGGCCCTGAAGGACGGGCAGTTGGTAACGGCCGGCGGACGTGTCATCGCCGTCAGCTCCTATGGAAAGGACAAAGCCGAAGCACTCGCCAAATCCATGCAGGGTGCCGCCCAAATTCAGTTTGAGAAAAAATATTTCCGTTCCGATATCGGTCGGGATTTATAACTCCCCCGTTTTTTCATTGGGGCTGACAGGCAACGCAAAACGGAACTGCCCCAGGCAGCTCCCGTTTTGCGTTCTTACGCTTTGGCTCTTGCCCCAACCCCTCCACGGCCCAAGCGAAAAAAGCAAAGCCGACACGACCCGGCTCCGCAATCTGCCGCACCATCATCTTCGTTTCATCAAAGCACCTGAGGAATGTACTCCCATTCTTTCCGAACCAAAGTAGTAACCGGTTCCTTCACCCTGCCCGTCATGGCTATTGTGGCAGCTGTTTGCTGGATGTTGCCCGACGTGTCCTCCTGGCAACTGTGGACCGGCTTGGGTATGGCGGGACTGACCACCTATGTGGCCATGGAACTCAACAATCGTTTCGCCCTGTTACGCATCCGGTCGCGCTTGGTGAGCAGCACGTATCTGCTGCTCATGACAGCTTGTCCGGTGTTACACGATTTAATTGACACAGCCCTACCTGTGGGGCTCTGCCTCGCCGTGAGCTACGCCATGCTCTTTGCCTCTTATCAGCAAATCAAGGCCCAAGGCTACGTGTTCCATGCTTTCCTCTGCATAGGCATTGGCAGTCTGCTCTATCCTCCCATGTTGGTGCTGGCGCTGACGTATTATTTCAACATGGTCTTCCAGTTACGCAATTTCACCTGGCGTTCGTTCATGGCCGGTCTTTTCGGGATATCCCTACCCTACTGGGTCTATGCCGTATGGGCCATTTGGAACAACCGCCTCGACACTGCGTTTCTATACCTTCCGGAATGGTTTATCCCACACGTGCCCGACTACAGCCGCTTCGGCCTTCAGGAATGGATAACGGTAGGCGCACTGTGCTTTTTCACCCTGGTGGCACTGATACACTTCTTCCACACGGCCTATAACGACAAAATTCGTACCCGTATGCTGTTTTATGTGGTCGTAACGCAGCAAGCAGTATTCACGGCGGGGCTATTCCTGCTACCCGAACACTTGTACTATCATCTACCGCTGTTCCTCTTCAACAGCTCGCTGCTCATTGCCCATTACTATGCCTTGGCCAAAGGCCGCTTCTTCGACAGCTGGTTCAACCTTTCGCTTGCCGCTTGGATTGCATTGGGCCTTTACAATTATTTGAACCTCTAATCTGTCTGTATGGAAGCCTTCATCCAACTGCTCGTGTGCTACGGTGGCCCGGGCATGTTTGTGGCCGCCTTTCTGGCGGGCAGTTTTTTCCCTTTCAGCTCAGAGGTGGTGATGGTGGGCCTGCTGGCTGCCGGAACCGACCCCTCCGACCTGTTACTTTGGGGCACGGCGGGCAACACGCTCGGTTCGCTCTTCAATTACGGCGTAGGGTCGCTGGGACGCGACGAATGGATTACGCGCTTCACCAAAGTGTCGCCAGAAAAGCTGGAACGGGGCAAGCGTTGGGTACGGCGCTACGGCGCATGGGCGGGTCTGTTGGCGTGGCTGCCGCTACTGGGCAGCGTCATCACCGTGGCCATGGGCTTCCTGCGCGTAAAACCCATTTATGCCATGGCTGCCGTAGCCGTGGGCAAGTACCTGCGCTATTGGCTCCTCATACAGGCTTGGATAGCCGGCTCCTAATTCCTATAACTTATGACAAACAGACGAAACCTCCTGACGAATATTGTGCCATTCCTCTTCCTTGCGGCGTGTCTACTCCTGCCGACATCATGCAAGCACAAAACTCCTGCCGACAACCGGCCGGTGATTACCGTGAGCATTGAACCGCTACGCCAAGTGGTGGAACAGCTGGTGGAAGGCCGCTACCGTGTGGTAACAATCATGCCCCAAGGCGCCAGTCCCGAAAGCTATGAGCCCACACCCCGCCAAATGGTAGAATTGGCAGAGAGCCGGATGCTCTTCTGTGTGGGAACGCTGGGATTTGAAAAGACACGGTTGCAACAAATGACGGAAATTGCTCCCGAGGTGCCTGTGGTGCGTCTGTCAGACGGTATAGAAATGTTGGAGGAGACAGCCGGATGCGACACAGAGCACGAAACGGACCCTCACGTCTGGATGTGTCCCGACAATATGTGCCAACTCGTGGAAAATGCCTGCGAGGCTTTGTGTCGGATTGACAGTGCCAACGCATCGCACTACCGCCTGTTGGCCGAGAAGCAGATGGCGCAATACCGCACCACCGACCTCCAAATTCAAAGCGCTTTAAAGAAACTCTCGCACCGTACGTTTCTTATTTACCACCCCGCATTGGGTTACTTTGCCCACCGCTACGGATTGAAACAGGTGGCCGTGGAACAAGAAGGCAAGGAACCATCGGCCGCTTACTTGCAACAGCTCGAAAACCTCTGCCGTGCTGAAAAAGTAAAAGTGGTGTTTATCTCAAAAGAGCACACCGGACGAGCCGCACGCCGCCTGGCCGAATCGCTAGGGGCAAGGGTGGTGGAAATCAATCCGCTAAGCGATGACGTAAACAGTCAGTTTTTCAACATTGTCGAAGCCTTGAACCATGAATGATGCTTTGCTCCACATCCAAAACGTATGTCTCAGCTACGGTGAACGCCATGTGCTCTGTCACATCAACGAGTGTGTGGTGCCACACGACTGCATCGTGCTCTCAGGGCCCAACGGCGGCGGAAAAACTACGCTGCTGCGGCTCATGGCCGGCCTGTTGTCGCCCACAGCGGGCCACATCGAACGCCGCAAAGGAATAACCGTAGGCTACCTGCCGCAGTACCGCCACATAGACCGCCATTTCCCCACCACCGTCTTCGACATCGTGCGCTCCGGACTGGCTTGCCGCAAGCGTTTTTGGCAACGCTACAACGAGACCCACCACTCGCGGGTAAAGGAAATGCTGCATCTTTTCCACTTGGAGGATCTCGCCGACCGCCCTATTTCCGATTTGAGCGGCGGCCAGTGGCAACGCACACTGCTGGCAAGAGCCATGGTTTCACAGCCGGACTTATTGCTCTTAGACGAACCGGAAACGCATCTTGACGAACCTTCGCGGGAAGAACTCTACCACATTTTGCGAAGGTGGAGCGAACGCTGCGCCATGGTGGTGGTGAGCCACAACGTAGACCATTTTCCCGAAATTGCCGGTCGCCGCATCTGGCACGTGGAGGAACGTTGCGTGCGCGAAATGTAGTTTTTGACCTTATTGCTTCCTTTTTATCCCTGAGTTTCAAAAAAGATGATACGGTTTGTCCCTATCCTCACATTTAATTACTACTTTTGCGCGATTTTTAACGGTATATAGAAAAATCTTTTAATACAAATCATCGATGAACGTGATAACAAAAACCGTTTCCCTGCCCGATGGACGCACCATCAGCATCGAAACCGGCAAATTGGCCAAGCAGGCTGATGGCGCAGTCATGCTTCGCATGAACAACACCATGCTGCTGGCCACTGTTTGTGCCGCCAAGACAGCACAGCCCGGCACAGACTTCATGCCGCTCCAGTGCGATTACAAAGAAAAGTATAGCGCAGCCGGTCGCTTCCCCGGCGGCTTCACCAAGCGCGAAGGCCGCGCAGGCGATTACGAAATTCTAACTTCCCGCCTCGTTGACCGCGCGCTGCGCCCCCTCTTCCCCTCTGACTACCACTGCGAGGTGTATGTGAATATCACGCTCTTCTCTGCCGATGGCGTGGATATGCCCGATGCACTGGCCGGCTTCGCCGCTTCGGCCGCACTGGCTGCCAGCGACATCCCCTTTGAAGGCCCCATCTCGGAAGTTCGCGTGGCTCGCGTCGACGGCGAATACGTGGTAAACCCCACGTTTGAACAACTCGCCAAGGCCGACATGGACATCATGGTGGGCGCCACCGAAGAGAACATCATGATGGTGGAAGGCGAGATGGACGAGGTGCCCGAAAGTGCCCTTCTCGAAGCCCTCAAAGTGGCTCACGAAGCCATCAAGCCCATGTGCCAACTCCAGAAGGAGCTCTCCAAGGAACTCGGCACCGACGTGAAGCGCGAATACGACGACGAGGTGAACGACGAGGAACTCCGTCAGCAAGTGAAGGATGAGTGCTACGCTCCGGCCTATGCCATCGCTGAAGCAGGCGACCACGACAAACACCAGCGCGAAGATGCTTTCACGCAAATCCGTGAAGATTTCAAGGAACGCTATGCCGCCGCTCACGCTGAGCTCACTCCCGAAGAACTGGAGGAGAAGAACGCCTTGGTTGACCGCTACTATCACGACGTGGAGCGCGATGCCATGCGCCGTTGTATCCTTGACGAAGGCAAACGTCTGGACGGTCGTGGCACCACCGACATCCGCCCCATCTGGTGCGAAGTGTCGCCCCTGCCCATGCCCCACGGATCGGCTATCTTTACCCGTGGCGAAACACAAGCCCTGGCTACGGCCACACTGGGTACGAAGCTCGACGAAAAGATGGTGGACGACGTGCTCGACAAGAGCTACATGCGTTTCCTGCTCCACTATAATTTCCCGCCCTTCTCTACCGGCGAAGCTAAAGCTCAACGAGGCGTAGGACGCCGCGAGATAGGTCATGGCCACTTGGCCTGGCGTGCGCTGAAGGGTCAGATACCTGCTGATTATCCCTACACCATCCGCGTGGTGAGCGACATACTTGAATCGAACGGTTCCTCCTCTATGGCCACCGTTTGCGCCGGTACGTTAGCCCTGATGGACGCCGGTGTGCCCATCAAGGCACCTGTGAGCGGCATTGCCATGGGTCTGATCAAGAACCCCGGCGAAGAGAAGTACGCCGTGCTGAGCGATATCCTCGGCGACGAAGACCACCTCGGCGACATGGACTTCAAGACCACCGGTACGGCAAAGGGTTTGACTGCCACGCAGATGGACATCAAGTGCGACGGTCTTTCTTACGAAATTCTGGAGAAAGCCCTCGCTCAGGCCAAGCAGGCTCGTGAGCACATCCTGGGCAAACTGCTCGAAACGATGCCCGAACCGCGTCCCGAACTCAAGCCGCACGTTCCCCGCATCGAAGCCTTCGAAATCCCCAAGGAATTCATCGGCGCCGTTATCGGCCCGGGCGGAAAGATTATTCAGGGTATGCAGGAAGATACCGGTGCCACTATCACTATCGACGAGGAAGACGGCGTAGGCAAGGTACAGGTGAGCGGCCCCAACAAGGAGAGCATCGATGCCGCCGTAGCCAAAATCCGTGCCATCGTGGCCATCCCCGAAGTGGGCGAAGTTTACGATGCCAAAGTGGTGAGCATCATGCCTTACGGCTGCTTCGTGGAATTCATGCCGGGCAAGGAAGGACTGCTCCACATCTCCGAAATAGCATGGAAGCGTTTGGAAACCGTGGAAGAGGCCGGACTCAAAGAAGGCGACACCATCCAGGTGAAACTCCTGGAGATTGACGAAAAAACCGGCAAGTTCCGCCTGTCCCACCGTGTGCTCGAAGAAAAGCCCGAAGGATGGGAAGACCGCCCCGCACGCCGCCCGCGCCGCGAAGGCGGTGCAGAAGGTCGAGCTCCACGCCGTCCGCGTCATGAATAACGATTGATTGACCATAGCTATATCTATAAAGGTTGCATTCCCGCCCTCCGGTTCCGGAGAGCGGGAATGTTTTTTATGCATAAAGGGAAACGGTTTGCGAATACAAAAGCCGGGAAAAAGAATACCGCCATCCCCTTCGTTTTGGCCACCATTCAACACTTAAAAATATTGAAAATTTTTTTTAGCATAGTTTTCGCTCTTTCCAATCCACTAAATTTGTCGCCAAAAAGACTAAACAAGATGCACATTAAAGCATTTCTTTTCGCATGGCTGACGTTTCTGTCCACCAACGTTTGGTCTCAAACCGACAGCATCGACACCAGCCAAAATTTAGGTAGTGCCGTCGTTCGGGCCACCCATTCCACGAAAGCAAAGAGCCGAACAGAAAATACAGAAATCATTGGTCAATGGCAATTATCTCGGGCCGCCTGCTGCAATCTCGGCGAATCGTTCACCGCCAGTCCGTCGGTTGACGTGAGCTATGCCGATGCCGCCACGGGAGCCCGACAGATCAAATTGCTAGGCCTCAGCGGCACCTACGTTCAGATGCTTACGGAAAACGTCCCCAACCTTCGCGGTGCTTCCATACCTTACAGTCTGGGCTTCGTGCCCGGTCCGTGGATGCAGTCCATCCAAGTTTCCACGGGAGCTTCAAGTGTAAAAAACGGACCGGAGAGCACCACGGGACAAATCAACATTGAGTTCAAGAAGCCCCAAGCCACAGAAGGCGTGAGGGGCAATCTCTATTTTGACACCAAGGCCAAACTGGAAGCCAACGCCGATGCCAACATTCATCTCAACGACCGACTGTCCACCGGCCTCTTGCTCCATTTTGAAAACAGGCAAACGAGCCACGATGCCGACGGCGACGGCTTCATGGACATGCCCCAAGTGCGCCAATACAATCTCATGCACCGCTGGGCCTACGTTTCGCCAGGGTTTATTTCCCAACTGTCTGCACGCATCCTCAACGATGAACGCCAATGGGGCATGACCCACCACCACACCACCGAAACACCGCATTACAACACGGAAACCCACACCGAACGCTACGAAGCGCAATGGAAAAACGCCATTATGTTTCAAGACGAACATAATTCCAGCATCGCCCTCATGCTCCACGGCTCGTGGCACGAAGCCGATTACCGTTTCGGACACAACCTTTACGACGTAACGCAGAAAAACGGCTACGCCCAGCTGCTCTTTGAAACCGACTTTACGCCCCGGCACAATCTGTCGGTGGGCGCATCGTTCAACCACGACGATTTCGACGAAAAAGCCAGTGAGAATTTGCCCCGAGGCGAAGGAAAAGCCGAAAGCACCGGCGGACTTTATGCTCAGTACACCTACAAACAGGGCAACTACCTCACCATCATGCCCGGCCTGCGATGCGACCGCTCTTCCCGTTACGGCACTTTTGTCACGCCCCGGCTTCACATTCGCTATGCTCCCACTTCCCTGCTCACCCTGCGCGGCTCTGCCGGAAAAGGTTATCGCTCCCCACGCGCTTTGGCAGAAAATGCGCTCTTGCTCGCCAGCGGTCGCAGCTTCAAAATCAGTGCTCCGCTCAAGCAGGAAGAGGCTTGGAACTACGGACTAACGGCTTCGCTAAACCTGCCCGTAGCCGGCAAGACACTTGAACTGAATGCAGCGTACTACTACACAAACTTTGTGCATCAGATGGTGGTTAACGTTGACGGAGAAGCAGGTCCTCACAGTGTATCGTTCGACAATCTCAGCGGACGCAGCTACAGCCACACCCTGCAACTCGATGCCACATATCCCTTCTTCGAAGGTTTCTCCGCAACCGCCGCTTTCCGTATCAATGATGCGCGAACCACTTACGACGGTGTGTTGCGCCGCCGCCCGCTCACCTCTCGCTTCAAGGGCTTAGCCACACTATCGTACGCAACGCCCATGCGGCTGTGGCAGTTCGACCTCACGGGCCACCTCAACGGGAAAGGCGAGCTTTACAATCACCAACCGTACCCCACCTTCTTCCAGCTTCAAGCACAGGTTACCCGCGAGTTTCGCCTCTTCTCCATCTATCTTGGCGGAGAGAACCTTACCGGCTACCGGATAAAGCATGCCATTCTCGGGGCAGACGACCCCTGGTCGGAAAGCTTCGATGCCACACAAATCTGGGGGCCTATGGAAGGAGCCATGGCGTATGCTGGCATACGATTTAAGTTAGACAAAATTTAATTCCCTATACAGCACATGAAAACGCTTATTCTCACTACTCTGTTGGCCGGCTCGGCCCTTTCTGTTTCGGCACAGAAAGAAAAATCACAGCTTGACACCCTTGTGGTTACCACTACGCCGCAGATGCACTGCAATGGCTGCGAAGAAAAAATCAAACAAAACATTCGTTTCGTAAAAGGCACGAAGAAAATCCTCACTTCTCTGTCCAAACAGGAAGTAACGCTCATCTATGACCGCCGCAAAGCCAAACCAGACGACTATAAGGCCGCATTTGCCAAGATAGGCTATACCATAGAGCCGAAACAATAAGACTTTTTCCACGCACAGCTTCACCTTGTCGCCCCACTGTTGCAAAAAGTCGGCGACTTGGCGTTTACAAGTCCTGGACTATTTTTCTCTACTCGTCGATTAGAAAAAAATAGTCCAGGACTTTTTGCTGCATACCGACAAATCAACAATATATATAGACCAATCAGAATTTTTTATCGTCAAAACCATCTTTCCATCTTTCTTTTATCATCTACCGAACAGCCAATCCTTTCATCGGAAAGAAGCATAGACTGGTCAATTTAGCATTTATTTGGAAATATATTTGTATGACAAGAAACAACCAAATTGCCACCAAATTGCAAAAAGAACTTATAAATCAGTCATTTGATAAATATATTTTCATACCTTTGCCGCGACGGGGAGACTCAACAAGCTATTTAATCCTATCCACCTTTGAACCATTTTTTATATTTATGAAACATTCCATACGCGCATATCTATTTCTCATAAGCTGTATGCTCGGCATCAGCTTGTCGGCTCAAACCACGTTGACGCTGGGCTACTGCCCTGACAACATCGACGAGTCGGCACAGACGGTAACCCTCAACTCCGGCATGGAGGTCCGTTTCCGCGCAGCCTCCATCCTGCCTGCCTCGCGCATGAAGGCACTCAAAGGAGCCAAACTGACAAAAATCAGGGTGGGTGCCCACGAAGGTTATACGGGGTGGTACGTCACGTTGCGCTCCAGCCTCACCGGTGCTGCCCTGATCAAGACCGTAGACATCGGCACAACTGTTGAAGGATGGAACGAGGTAACACTGCCCGAACCTTTTGAAATCACCGGCGAGGACCTCGTGCTCTACTATGCCGGCAAAATGCCGGCCGGAGGCGGACTGCTCACCCACAAACAGTCAACCCCCAACGGGTTCTACCTGCACGACGGCTTCGACTGGCGCAACTATTACGACAAGAACCTCGGCTCGCTCTACCTCCAGGCCGTCATTGAGCTGGAAGGCGATGCGCCCGACAACGATTTGGCGTTGGAAAGCACCACGTTCAACCCCGTTTATGCCCAAATCGGCGAACCCGTTACCGCTTCCTTCCGTGTGGCTAACTACGGCTTCACCGAGGCCGACATGCCCAAGCTTTTCTACTCCATAAACGAGGCTGCGCCCATTGAGGTGCCCGTGGAAGGCAAGCTGCAAGCCGGAGGATTCACGGAACTTCAGGCAACCGTAGCTACAGATGCATGTATCGAAGGACACAACTCCTTCCGCGCTTGGATTGACAGCAACAATCCCTATACCAGCAACGACAGTTCCACTCTGGACCTGCCCTGCTACGAAAAGGCATTTGCCCACAAAACGCTCGTGGAGCACTTCACCACCCTCCCCTGCCCCAACTGCCCCGCAGGAGCCAATGTCCTGCGCGGATTGCTCTCGGGCCGCACGGACTATGTGTGGGTGGCCCATCACGTGGGCTACCAGAGCGATGAACTGACCGTCAACAGTTCCTATGAGGTGTCTTCACCGCTGGGCGTGGTCGGCGCACCCTTCGCCGCCTTCGACCGCACCATCCTTGATTGCAGCTACTCCACTTCCGCCCCCGGCTTCGTCATCGGCTACGCCCACCCTGCCGAAGGCGTGGAATACCTCAAGCCTTTCTTTGAGCAGTGCGTGAACGTGCCGGCATTGGTCTCGGTAAACATTGACAACGACTTCGACACCGAAACCCGCCTGCTCACCACCACCGTCAAGGGCGAACGCAACGTGCTCTTCAAGGATTTCTATCCCGATGCCAACCTCACCGTGGAACTGGTGGAGGATGCCGTGGAAACGGTGGGAAAACAGAGCGGAAACAACTCGCAGATTCACGACAACGTGTTCCGCACGGCACTGACACCGATGTTCGGCAGCGAACCGGCATGGGACGGCAATACCTACTCGGCCACGTACACATTTACCGTGCCTGAAGAGTGGAACGCCGACAAGTTACGCGTGGTGGCCTTCATCAACCGCCCCAACAAGCAGGACTATTCGCAAATCCAGGTGCTCAACGCCGAACAGCAAGCCGTGAAGGACACTGAAGCCGGTATAAACGACGTTGTGGCCGTAACTGAGACCGAAGCACGCCATGAATATTTCAATCTGCAAGGCCAGCGGCTGTCCGCTCCCGTCAAAGGGGTCTACCTGGAACGCATTACCACCCCGACAGGCTGCCGCACTGTGAAACGCATCCGGTAAGCGGCCGGTGGCAAAACAAACATCGCCACAACAGTTCCTCAAACGCGAAAACCAGTTTATTTATTCATTTAACACAGTTCAGATTATGAAGAAATCTTTACTCACACTTGCATGCGCCCTGCTTTGCTCAGGCGCAGCCGTTGCTCAGGGTAGCGGAGTGATGTACGAAGGCTTTAACTTCACGAACGTATCACCCAACGGACGTTGGCTCACGGAAAACCAGCAGGGTATTGCCGCCTACATCTTCGACAGCCAGACCAAGGAAAACTGGACGTTCTTCGATGAGAACCAACTGAGCACCTGGTTCATCGGCTACGGCCACAGCGTGACCGACGAAGGTATGGTCTGCGGCTCCACGCAGGTCTACAACGAAGAGGCCGGCTGGGGCTACTACTCAGATGCAGCCTATTTCAAGGGTGGCGAATGGCACGCACTCCCCCAACTGTCAGGCCGCGAAACGGGCATGAACAGCGCCAACGCCGTTACTCCCGATGAATACCGCATCTGCGGTGCACAGGGCGTGGACAACAGCAGCTACGACAAGGACAACCTGATGATGTATCCCGTGATTTGGACCAAGAACGCCAATGGCGAATACGAATGCCAGGCACTGCCTTATCCCACCCGGGACTTCACGAACCGTACCCCGCAGTATGTAACCGCCATGGACATCTCTGCCGACGGAAAAACCGTTGTGGGTCAGGTAGTCGACTATTCCGGTTTCTACACCTACCCCATCGTCTACACAGAGAAGGCTGACGGCACCTGGACGTACCGTCTGGTCAACACGTCGCTCGTTTGGGACCAGTCCAAGCTCGACGCGCTGCCCACAGTGCCCGACCAGCCGACCTATCCTAACGTAGACGACTACATGTCCGAGCAGGATGTGGCAGACTACAACGCAGCATTCGATGACTACTGGGAATGCTACGACAAGTGTGTAGCCGGCGACATGGACTGGAGCGAACTGCCCGAATATCCCTCCAAGAACGAATACATCAGCGACGAGACCAAGAAGGCTGAATACGAAGCTGCCATGGACCAATACCAGATTGACAACGACGCATGGTACAAAGCCTTCTCCAACTTCCAGGATGCTTTGCAGGAAGCCACGACCGGTGCCTCCTTCGTGTTCAACCAGACATCGCTCTCGCCCAACGGCCTCTATTACCTGACCTGCATGTCCGCTCCCGACCCCAATGCCGACCCCGATGACTTCTGGGCTCCCTCCCTGTCGCTGCCCAAAGTGCTCGACCTCAGCAAGGAAGACGGCGTTTCGACCATTGCCGCCACCGACAAGCTCACGGCCAACATCCTGAACAACGGACGCTACCTCGTGACCAGCCCCGCAAGCTCCTACTCGCGCAATGCTTACGTGGCCAACGTAGGCTCGGAAGAGGTTACACCGCTTGTTGACTGGCTCAACGAGATGGGACAGAACACTGCCGCCGAATTCTTGAAGACCAACTGCGTATTCGACATCACCGACTACGCTTGGAACGACGAAACCGGAGACTACGAGGAAGTAGTGCTGGCCGACAGCCTCATCACCGGTACTCCTATCTTCAGCGGCGACGGCAAGCACATCGTTTCCTGGTATGAAAACCCCAAGACCAACGCCATTGACACCTACGTGCTCTCGCTTGACATCTCCGACGAAGCTGCCGCCATCGAAGGCGTAAAGGCTGACAACGAAGCCACCGTGCTCGGTCGCGAATACTACAACCTCCAGGGCCAGCGCATCGCCGCTCCCGTGGAAGGCGTTTACCTCGAAAAGGTCATCACGTCCAAGGGCACACACACCAACAAGTGCGTGAAGTAATCCCTGCGACACTCACACACATACCCCAACCAAAGGGCGCGACTCCGACGAGCCGCGCCCTTTTTCATGACAAAAAGCTCCCACTTACAGTTCCCGAAAAAGACAGTCTACTGCCCGTCGGGCCATGTCGCCCCGGCCTCGGGCAGCTCGTCCGTTTCCCGCCATCTGCGCTCCGCCGGTGTCAAATCGTAGGCCGCCGCATTGAAGCGCAGTCCGAAACTCAAATCCAGCCCTGCCGCCAACAGCTGCCGCGCCAAGGCCGGGCCGCCCCGAAAGCCGTGAACGGTCCACCGAACGGTGGGACGTAGCTGCTTCTTCAGCCTCAGCAACACGTCGAAGGCACGGACAATGTGCAACGTCATGGGCAGACCGAACGCTTCCGCCATGGCGGCCTGCGCCTCAAAAACCTCTATCTGCGTCTGTAGCGGAGCACCGCACAACTTGTCGAGCCCGCACTCGCCCACCCTGACCACCTGCGGATGCTCCAACAAGCGGGGCAAGGCATCTACCATGCGGCGCGTCCGCTCCGCATCGACCGTCCACCAGGGGTGAATGCCTGCCGAATACAAGGCACCCGGCTGCGGCCGGAACAAGTCAGGCCGCAAGGTCCACTCCTCCGGCAGGTTGACAATCGCCGTGCCGGGCGGTGCCAGCAGGTTGTGCGTATGAAAGTCGTGCATCATAAGCTAGAAAGAGAGAATAAAACATTTCAACATGCAAGCTGCCAACATTTTTTTGCCACAATGTTGGCACGCGCTCAACTTATAAACGCCATTTTCCCCGTCATTTACAGAAAATTTCTACTTTTGCACGCTATGCCTTGACCAAACGCACATTTTTTCTGTATGAACGTAGTAAAATGTAGCAAGATTGCGTCAAAATTACCGGAAATTTATTCATCCCAAAATATCAACTTATGAAAAAGTTCAAACTTTTCTGTCTGCTGTTGGCCGGCTTCGTTCTGATGCCGCTACACGCACAGATGCAACTGCCGCAGTTGCCCGTCGACAAAGACGTGCGCATCGGTAAGTTGGACAACGGACTGACGTACTACATCCGTCACAACGCACTGCCCGAGAACCGCGCCAACTTCTACATTGCCCAGAAAGTGGGTTCTGTACAAGAAGAGGAGTCGCAACGCGGTCTGGCCCACTTCCTGGAGCACATGTGCTTCAACGGTTCTCAAAATTTCCCCGGAAACGCTCTGATTCAATTCTGCGAACGTATCGGTGTGAAATTCGGCCAGAACCTCAACGCCTACACCTCGACCGACGAAACGGTGTACAACATCGACGATGTGCCCGTGAGCGACACCAACATCGACTCCTGCCTGCTCATCCTGCACGACTGGAGCGACGGCCTCACCCTCGACCCCAAGGAAATCGACAAGGAACGCGGCGTGATCCACGAAGAGTGGCGTATGCGCTCCTCCGCCTCAGGCCGTATGTTCGAGCGCAACCTGCCCACGCTCTACCCCGGTTCGCGCTACGGCCTGCGCTACCCCATCGGCCTCATGTCCGTCATTGACAACTTCAAACCCGAAGAGCTGCGCGCCTACTACGAAAAGTGGTACCGCCCCGACCTGCAAGGCATCATCGTCGTCGGCGACATTGATGTCGACAAGGTGGAAGCCAAAATCAAGGCCATCTTCTCGCCCATCAAGATGCCCGAAAATCCCGCACCCTACGAGTACTACCCCGTGCCGGACAACAACGAGCCCATCTATGTCATCGACAAGGACAAGGAACAAACGCAGGGCATCATTCAGGTGTTCTTCAAGACCCAACCCATGCCCGCCGAGTACAAGAACACGCCCGTGTTCCTGCAAATGACCTACATGAACACCCTCGCCGCCAGCGTAATCAATGCCCGTCTCGAAGAGCTGAGCACAAAGGCTGACTGCCCCTTCATCGCAGCCGGCGGCGAACACGGCACGTACATCATGTCGAAAACCTGCGATGCCTTCATGTTCTACATCCTGCCCAAACCCGGCCAGGACGCTGCCGCCCTGCAGGCCGTGATGCAAGAGGTGGAACGCGCCAGCCGCTTCGGCTTCACCGGCACGGAAGTGAGCCGCGCCGACGAAGAATTCCTCAGCCAAATAGAGCGCATCTACGACAACCGCGAAAAGCAGAAGAACAGCTTCTATGTGCCGCAGTATGTGCGCCACTTCCTGGAGGGCAACCCCATCCCCGACCTCGAAACGGAATTCCAAGCCTACAAGCAGATGTCGCAGATGATGGCACAGCAGCAAATCACCGCACCCGCCGTGTCGGAAATGTTCAAGCAATATACCGCCCACACCGACACCAACTTCGTTTGCATGGCCTTCTATCCCGAAAAGGAGGGTGTGGCCCTGCCCACCATCGACGAGTTCAAGCAGGCCGTGGCCGCTGCTAAGGCCGCACAGCTCGAAGCCTACGTGGACAATGTGAAGAGCGAGCCCTTGGTGCCCACACTCCCCAAGAAGGGTAAAATCCAGAAGGAAACCCCCGCCGCCTTCGGCTACACCTGCTGGACACTGGCCAACGGTGCCCGCGTCTACTTCAAGCAGACCGACTTCAACGACAGCGAAGTGCAGTTCCGGGCCACCAGCTTCGGCGGCGAGAACAAGATGGACCTCAAGGACTACGTGAACCTGAAAGTGTTCCCCACCGTCATCAGCAACACGGGTCTGGGCAACTTCACCGCCACCGAGCTGCAAAAGAAACTGGCCGGAAAGCAGGCCAGCTGTACGCCGCATCTGGGTGAACTCACCGAAAACCTGGAAGGCTCTTCCACCCCGAAGGACCTGCGCACGCTCTTCGAACTCATCTACCTGCGCTTCCAGGCTCCGGCCAACGACCCCGACGGCTACAACAATGCCATGACATACCTGCGCTCCCAGCTGGAGAACGCCGAGAAGAACCCCATGAAAGCCTTCTCCGACTCGCTGGTTTGCACGCTCTTCAACCACAACCCGCGCAAGGCCAATCTAAAAGTAGCCGACCTTGACAAGGCTGACTACGAGGCCATCAAGCGCATCTACACCGAACGCTTCAACGCCGCCGGCGACTTCGACTTCTACTTCACCGGTGCCTTCAACGTGGACTCGCTGCGTGAATTCACCGAGCAGTACATCGCTCCGCTCAAGGGCGTGAAGAAGCGCGAACAGATGGTAGACCTCAAAACCTACCCCGTGGAAGGCGTGAAGAACAACCACTTCTACCGCGACATGGAAACGCCGCAGGCCACCCTCGTGCAGATTTGGACGGGCACGAACCCCTACTCCATGAAGGAGGCCGCCGTGGTGAACGCCCTGGGTGAAATCCTGACGCAGCGTTACCTAAAGAGCATACGCGAAGATGCCGGCATCGCCTACAGCGTCGGAGCATCGGCTGCCGCCCAATACGGTGCCCGCGATGCCTACCTCATGCAGATCTACTGCCCCGTGAAGCCCGCCCAGCTTGACTCCGCCCTGCTGCTCATGAAGCAAGGCATCGACGACATTGCCGCCAACGGTGTCACTGCCGAAGAGCTGGACAAAGTGAAGCAGTTCGAGCTGAAGGACTACGCCGACAGCCAGAAGAAGAACGGCTACTGGATGGGCCTCATCTACGCCCAGACCATCTGGAACAAGGACGAGCGCACCGGTTACGAAGACACCATCCAGAAACTTACGTCCAAGGACATCCAGGACTTTGTCAAGAACGTGCTGCTCAAGCAGAACAACTGCGTGACAGTTTCCATCCGTCCCACAGACATGACGGAGAAATAAACCGAAACTTCATACTTTATCCACACCGGGTCGCAGACTTCAATCCTGCGACCCGGTGTTGGTTTCATAGCGCTCCGCCATGAATCTCCCCAACCGTGTGAATGGTGAAACAGGAAAGGAAAATCCGCCCTCTATATACGTAAATTAAATCCCCGAAAAAGTATTCACCCTTTCACAAACAGCCCGTTTATCTCTGATTTTCAATGCTTTCAAGTGTGAAGGCTTGCATTTTCAACCCTTCACGGCAGAACTGCCGAAACACGCCGGTCTTGGGGTGGGTGTGAAGGCTTCAAAATCAAACCCTTCACACTCTTTTCTAATGAAAATCAATAAGAAACGGGCTGTTTGTGAAGGAGTGAATACTTTTTTGGGGATTTAATTTACGTATATACACGCGCGTGAAGGAAGCGAAAATGAAGGTTTCACGCCCCATGCCAAGGTTTCACACTCCTATGCTCAGCCTTCACAACCAACCACCTCCTATCTGCAACCCGGTAGCCCTGCATCAACAAGTCCAGGAGTTGGCTTGACAAGTCCCGGACTATTTTTTACAACTCCCAGACTTGTGCGCACAAGGTGCCGAGTTGTCACGCTGATGTAGCCGGAAAGGCACAGCGCATCAATGGAAAGTATTTGACAGTTGCTTGCTGCACAAGTTTTCAGAATACGCTGTATTTTTGCAGGAGAAAGGTGGCAACCGCCATCTACCGACGAGATACAAATTCTTCACTCCCCACTCGCTGCCATCCCAAACTTTCCAGCCCCATGAACCATCCGCTATCCGACTTCCGCTTCTGCCCGCACTGTGGCAGCAGGCGATTTTTAGACAATGATGCCTACAGCAGGCGTTGCGCCGACTGCGGCTTCACGTTTTACCCCAATGCCGCCGCTGCCACGGTGGCGGTTATCCTGAACGCGGCAGGAGAACTGCTCTGCGTGCGCCGCAGCCGAGAACCGGCCAAGGGAACGCTCGACCTGCCCGGCGGCTTTGTCGACCCCGGCGAAAGCATCACCGAGGGCCTGCGCCGCGAAGTACTGGAAGAGGTGGGGGCTGAGATTGACAGCGCAGAATTTCTCTTCTCCTATCCCAACACCTACCCGTTCAGCGGCCATACGGTCCACACCGCCGATGCCTTTTTCCGCTGCCACATTTCCCATCCCGAAACGGTCAGCGCACACGACGATGCCGCAGAGGTGTGCTGGCTGCCCCTGCACGCCATTGACCCCGATGCCTTCGGTCTGCAATCTGTCAGACGGGGCGTGCAGAAATTTCTCGCAATGGAAGGGACTACGGCCTGCAACATGAATTATTCAGGTGACAAAATGTGAAAAATCCCTTTCATTTACCTATTTTTGCCACCATGAAGAACCTGAAAACCTTACCCTGCCGGATTTGGTGCTTCTATCGCGACGGTTTCAGGCAGATGACTTGGGGCCGGACGCTGTGGATTATCATCCTGCTCAAGCTTTTCGTCATCTTTATCGTGCTACGCCTTTTCTTTTTCAAGCCGGTACTGGCAGACATGGATAACGCCGAAAAAAGCGAAACGGTAGGCACGGCCTTGGAAGCGCGGTAACCACCCCTTTCCTCTACAAGGAAATTACTATTTCTCTTATCAAATCCTTTATACCATGAATTTGTTAACCATCCTTGACCCCGGAACCATCGACTGGTCGAGAGCGCAATTTGCCCTCACGGCCTGCTACCATTGGCTCTTCGTGCCCCTCACGCTGGGGCTGGCCCTGATTATGGGCATCATGGAAACCCTTTACTACATCAAGAAAGACGAATTTTGGAAACACACGGCCCAGTTCTGGATGAAGCTGTTCGGCATCAACTTCGCCATCGGCGTGGCCACGGGCATCATCCTGGAATTTGAATTCGGCACGAACTGGAGCAACTATTCCTGGTTCGTGGGCGACATTTTCGGCGCGCCGCTCGCCATCGAGGGCATCGTGGCCTTCTTCATGGAAGCTACGTTCATTGCCGTCATGTTCTTTGGCTGGAACAAGGTGGGACGCGGTTTCCATCTGGTCTCCACCTGGCTCACCGGTCTGGGAGCCACGCTGTCGGCGTGGTGGATTCTGGTGGCCAACGCCTGGATGCAGCACCCTGTGGGGATGGAATTCAACCCCGAAACCGTGCGCAACGAGATGGTGGACTTTGCCGCCGTGGCCCTGTCGCCCTCGGCTGTGGTGAAGTTCTTCCACACCGTTTCGAGCGGATGGATGACGGGCGCAGTCTTTGTGGTCGGCGTGAGCTGCTGGTTCCTGCTGAAAAAGCGCAACCTTGAACTGGCCAAAGCCTCCATCAACGTGGCTGCCATCACGGGTGTGATAGCCACCCTCATCGTGATGGGCACCGGCGACCAAAGTGGTATCACCATAGCCAAGGAGCAGCCTATGAAACTGGCTGCTGCCGAGGGATTGCAGGAGGGCGGCACACAGGCTCCCTTCTCCATCGTGCCGGGCATCGAAGTGCCGGGCGTGCTCTCCCTGCTCGCCACGCACGATGTCAACGGCTACGTGCCGGGCATCAACAACCTGCTGCAAGGCTACACCACGCCCGACGGCACAAGCTTCCCTTCAGCACAGGAGAAGATGCAACGGGGACGGCAGGCTCGCGCCGCCTTTGCCGATTTCCGCAAAAACTACCGCAACAACCCCGAAGCGGCCGCCGAAGCGCGGACCAGACTGCAAGAGGACGTGCAATTCTTTGGCTACGGCTTCATAGAAAAGGCCGAAGACCTGGTGCCTCCCGTATGGCTCGTCTACTGGTCGTTCCGCATCATGGTGGGCTTGGGCAGTTTCCTCATGCTCTTCCTCATCGTGGTATGGTGGATGCAGCGCAAAGGCAAGCTGGAGCACGCTCCGTTGCTGCAATGGGTCGGCATCGCCGCAGTGCCCATGGTCTACCTGGCCGGACAGGCCGGATGGGTGGTGGCCGAGGTGGGCCGTCAGCCCTGGGCCATTCAGGACTTGCTGCCGCTGGGGGCAGCCGTTTCGCAAATATCCCCATCGGGGGTCATCACCACCTTCTTCCTGTTCCTGCTGGTGTTCACCGTGCTGTTGGTGGCCGAAGTGAAGATTATGTGCAAAGCCATCAGCCAGCACAAAGCCTGACAGCAACTCACCGGTCATACACTCCTACCCTTCAAAATCTATCAAACACATGATAACTTACACTTTTCTTCAGCAATATTGGTGGCTCCTCGTGTCGCTTCTGGGCGGCCTGCTCGTGTTCTTGATGTTCGTTCAGGGAGCCAACAGCCTCATCTTCAGCCTGACCAACGACGAAACGGAACGCACCATGATCGTGAACTCCACCGGACGTAAATGGGAGTTCACGTTTACGACCCTCGTCACCTTCGGGGGTGCTTTCTTCGCCTCCTTCCCGCTCTTCTACAGTACCAGTTTCGGCGGAGCCTACTGGGTGTGGATGCTCATCCTTGTGAGCTTTGTGCTCCAAGCCGTGGCCTACGAATACCAATCAAAGCCGGGCAACGTCATGGGGCGTAACCTGTACCGCCGCTTCTTGGTGTTCAACGGCTTCGTCGGTCCCTTTGTGGTAGGTGCCGCCGTGGGCACCTTCTTCACCGGCTCTGCCTTCACCGTGAACCATGCCGCGATGGGTGCCGGCGAGGAGTTTGCCGCCTCGCCCGTCATCAGCCAATGGGCCAACGCCTGGCATGGTCTGGATGCCTTGGCCAACGTTTGGAACCTCGTGCTCGGCTTCGCCGTGTTCTTCCTGGCCCGCGTGCTCGGCTCGCTCTATATGCTGAACAACCTGCACGACGAAGTACTGCAAAAACGCCTGCGCCGGCAGGTGGTGATGGATGTCGTTCCCTTCCTGCTCTGCTTCCTGGCCTTCGTGGGCTACGTGCTGACGGCCACAGGGCTTGTTTTTGACCCCTCTACGCAGACTTTTGCGGCTGAGGAATATAAATACCTGCACAATTTCCTTTCGCTGCCCTGCGTGAGCATTATTTTCCTCCTCGGGGTCGTGCTGGTGCTCTTCGGCATAGGCCGCACCCTGCTGCGCCCCAACGCCACCGGCGGTATATGGCCTGCTGGCATCGGCACCGTGCTCACGGTCATGGCCCTGCTGCTGGTGGCCGGCCTGAACAACACGGCTTACTATCCGTCAAGCGTAGACCCGCAAAGCTCTCTCTGCTTAGCCAACAGCTGCTCCAGCGAATTCACGCTGCGCACCATGTCGTGTGTCAGCCTGCTCATTCCCTTCGTGCTGGCCTACATAGCCTATGCCTGGTACGCCATTGACCGGGGTGGCATCTCACGCGAAGAGATGGAAAAGCCGGGCCACAAGTATTGATGTTTCCATCTGAGGCAACGCCTCTATTTATGGATTGAATCCCGATTGAATTCCACAGGGAGGAAGTCTGCCACCACAGACCTCCTCCCTGTTTCCGCTTGATTGCTGTCCAGTAAAACTATTGGAGACGATTAAAATCAAGAGGCTGTGTCGCAAAAATGATATTACGACACAGCCTCTTGAAACTATTATCTGGTTGATTTTTTACTCCTTAACCGTGATGAGGAAGTAGTTCTTCTTACCGCGTTGCACGAGCAGGTATTTGCCTTTGAGCAAATCCTCTTCGGTGACGACTTGGTCGAACGCGGTGAGCTTTTCCTTGTTCAGGCTCACACCGCCTCCTTGGGTGAGCTTGCGCATCTCGCCTTTTGAAGCGAAGCACTGGGTGTGTTCAGCCATGAGGTCTACGGCCTTGACACCTACGGCCTGTTCGCGGCTCACCTCGAAGCGGGGCACACCGTCGAAAACGCTCAGCAAAGTGTCCTCATCGAGCTTGAGCAGGCTGTCCTTGGTGGCCTTGCCGAAGAGGATGTTCGAAGCCTCCAGTGCCATTTCGTAATCTTCGCGGCTGTGTACCATGCAGGTAACCTCCTCGCCCAAACGTTTCTGGAGCAGGCGGCGGCCCGGGTCGGCACGGTGTTCGGCAATGAGGCTGTCGATTTCCTCGTGGCTCAGGCTGGTGAAAATCTTGATGTAGCGTTCAGCCTCCTCGTCGCCCACGTTGAGCCAGAACTGGTAGAACTTGTAGGGTGTGGTGTATCGGCGGTCGAGCCATACGTTGCCCTGCTCCGTCTTGCCGAACTTCTTGCCGTCGGCCTTGGTGATGAGCGGACAGGTGAGGGCGTAAGCATCAGCCTCAGCCCCGAGCGTACGGCGAATGAGTTCTGTACCCGTGGTGATGTTGCCCCACTGGTCGGAGCCACCCATCTGGAGTTTGCAGTGCTTTTCCTGATAAAGGTGGAGGAAGTCATAGCCTTGCAGCAGCTGGTAGGTGAACTCCGTGAAGGAGAGCCCATCGCGTGCCTCGCCGTTCAGGCGCTTTTTCACACTGTCCTTGGCCATCATGTAGTTCACCGTGATATGTTTGCCCACCTCGCGTGCAAAATCGAGGAAGGTAAAGTTTTTCATCCAGTCGTAGTTGTTGACCAGTTCGGCGGCATTGGGTGCATCGGAGTCAAAGTCGAGGAAATGCGACAGTTGCTTTTTGATGCACTCCACGTTGTGGCGCAACACCTCCTCGGTGAGCAAGTTACGCTCTGCACTTTTTCCTGAAGGGTCACCAATCATGCCGGTAGCTCCTCCCACGAGTGCCAGCGGTTTGTGGCCGGCGCGTTGGAAGTGCCGGAGCATCATCACGGAGCAGAGGTGTCCGATATGGAGGGAATCAGCTGTGGGGTCGATGCCCACGTATGCGGTAACCATCTCCTTGTCCAGCAATTCTTCGGTGCCGGGCATCATTTGGTGGAGCATACCGCGCCATTTCAGTTCTTCAACGAAATTCATCTGTATAGGAATAAGTTTGATTTATTTGGGTGCAAAGTTAGTGCAAGGCGAGCGCAATGGAAAGAAAAGCCGAAGGATTTTCGGTACATGGCTGAGCCGAAGCCTAACTTCGCGAAGCAAAGTAGTGCAAGGCGAGCGCAATGGAAAGAAAAACCAAAGGATTTTATTTACATGGCCGAGCCGAAGCCTCACTTCGCGAAGCAAAGTAGTGCAAGGCGAGCGCAATGGAAAGAAAAGCCGAAGGATTTTATTTCCATAGCCGAGCCGCAGCCTCACTTCGCGAAGCAAAGTAGTGCAAGGCGAGCGCAATGGAAAGAAAAGCCAAAGGATTTTATTTCCATAGCCGAGCCGCAGCCTCACTTCGCGAAGCAACGAAATGTAAAACAAGCATCTATTCAAAATTTTCCCGAAAATCTTTGCCTATATGCCAATTGTTCGTATTTTTGCGAACAAACAAATTATCAACAAACGGATATGGCTCACAGGGATTACGACATAGAACAAGAAAAGCTGGCTCGTTTTGCCAAAGCCATGGGGCATCCGGCACGCATCGCCATCCTGCAATTTCTGGCCCAGCAGAACACGTGTTATTTCGGCGATATTCATGAGGAACTCCCCATTGCCAAAGCCACGGTTTCGCAACATCTCAAAGAGCTCAAGGATGCCGGACTGATACAGGGCGAAGTAGAAGCTCCGAAGGTGAAGTATTGCATCAACCGCGCCAACTGGTTGCTGGCAAGGGAACTGTTTGGCCGTTTTTGGAGCCGCTTGCAGGACCTGCAGGCGGATGCCGCAGACTGTTCGTGCCGCACAAAACAGTGAATCCCGCAGGCAGTCAATGCGCACAATGGTTCAGCCGGATCCAACCGGATTCTTTATATACACTTATTGTTCGTAATTCTACGAAATACAAATAATATGATTATCAATCCTATGAAGAAAACATTATTCGTGCTGCTCATGGCACTTTTTCCGCTGTGCGCGATGGCGCAGGCGGTGGCCAATCAGCGGGTGGAGGTGGTGTATTTCCACGGCAAGCAACGCTGCATCACTTGTATGGCCATTGAGAAAGCCGCTCGCGAGGTGGTGGAAAAAGACTTTGCGAAAGAGAAACGGCAAGGCAAGGTGTTGTTCCGCGTGGTGGACATCACCACGCCGGAAGGTAAAAAGATGGCAAAGGACTACCGCGTCACATGGTCATCGCTCTTTGTCAACGGTTGGAAAAACGGTAAGGAAAAACGTAACGACCTGACGCAATTCGCCTTCAAGAATGCCCGAAAACATCCGGAAGAGCTGAAGAAAACAATGTTGCAAAAAATCAAAGGACTCCTCAAATAAATTCACCGGATGAACATCTTGGAAACTTGGCTCGAAAACAGCGATATACCGGTGGTGACAGCTTTTATTCTCGGCTTGCTGACGGCAGTCAGCCCGTGCCCTTTGGCCACCAACATCACGGCCATCGGTTTCATCAGCAAAAACATAGAGAACAGGCACCGCATCTTCTGGCAAGGTATGCTCTACACCTTCGGGCGGATGGTGGCTTACACGCTATTGGGCGGTTTGCTCATCGCGATGCTGCGCCGGGGGATGGACACCTTCGGCCTTCAGGAGTCCGTGAGCCGCTTGGGCGAACTGCTCGTTGCCCCGGTGCTGGTCATAGCCGGCATCCTGATGCTCTGCGGCGACCGTTTGCTGCCGGCAGGCTTGGGGTGGAATGCCCCGGAAAGAGCCGCGCGACTCAGCGGTACGTGGGGCAGCTGGCTGTTGGGCGTACTGTTCGCCCTGGCGTTCTGTCCCACGAGCGGCTTGCTATATTTCGGTATGCTCATCCCTCTTTCGGCTTCTGCTACAGGCGGCTATGCTCTCCCAGCAGTCTATGCCTTAGCCACCGGACTGCCGGTAGTGGCCGTGGCCTGGGTGATTGCCTACAGCGTGGCGAATATCGCGGGCTTTTACCACCGGATGCAACTGTTTCAACGGTGGTTCTCGCGTTTGGTAGCGTGTCTGTTTATGCTTGTAGGCCTATACTACGCCGTCATCTTTTACTTTTGAAATAGAATACACCCCATCAAAGAAACGAAACTATGGTTCAAGAAAAAATGAAACGGCTTTGGGCTTCACTGTTCCCTTCCAAGCCCTGCCGTTGTGCCTGCGGCGACCCTTCCTCGCTGCATATCGAAAGGGAAGAATCGAACAATGCCGCTTGCCACGGCAAATGTGTCCGTGAAATCAAGGTGTTGGGGCCGGGATGCGCGAAATGCAGAAGCACCTTCAAAACATTGGAAAAGGTAATCCGGGACAACGGACTGGATGTCAGGCTGCAAAAGGTGGAAAACATCGAAGAAATCATGCGCTACAACGTCCTGGCCACTCCGGCCGTAGTGGTGGACGGAAATGTGGTGACAAAAGGGAAAGTGCCTACCGAGGCTGAAGCAAAAAGGCTGTTGGGATTATGAGGTGCTAAGGTTATGAGAGATAAGGTTATGAGGGTATAAAGCAACTGCCTGAAGGAAAGGAATACGCCAGAGAAACCTTATAACCTTATTCCTCATAACCTTTCCTATTACGAAACTTGAATAAATTGATTCGCAAACTATGATAGGAAACTTGGCCGATTGGCTCGTTTATTCGCTGGCCGGGATGGACAGTGGCTCGACATGGGGCGTTGCCATCCACTTCTTTGTTTTCGACACGCTGAAGATACTGCTCTTGCTCTTTCTCATCAGCGCAGTGATGGGCGTGGTCAACGCCTATTTTCCCGTGGAACGTCTGCGGCATTACCTGGTTACCCACCGGCTCTATGGGTTGCAATATCTGTTGGCGGCTCTTTTCGGTGCCATCACGCCCTTCTGCTCCTGTTCATCCATCCCGCTGTTCATAGGCTTTGTGAAGGGCGGCATACCGTTGGGTGTTACATTGGCATTCCTCATCACCTCGCCATTGGTCAACGAAGTAGCGGTGGCCATGTTCCTGGGTTCCTTCGGGATGCAGGCCACGGTGGTTTATGTGGTAAGCGGCATCGTTCTGGGCTGCTTAGGCGGAATGTTCTTAGGGCGTTTACGGCTGGAACGCTACCTCAGCGAATGGGTCAGGCAGATGCAGGCGCAATCGGAGCAGCAGGCGGCCACATGGCAGCACGAACACACCACTTTCCTGCAACGGTTGCCGTCAATCATCGGCGAGGCGTGGCAAACGGTGCGCAGTGTGTTGGTCTATGTGCTTGTGGGCATCGGCATAGGTGCCTTCATGCACGGCTTTGTGCCCGAAGGTTTTTTCGAGCAATATATGGGGCGCGGACAATGGTACGCCGTGCCGTTGAGCGTGCTGCTCGCCGTGCCCATGTACGCCAATGCGGCAGGCATCGTACCGGTGGTGGAAGTGTTTGTGGCCAAAGGCATCCCCTTGGGTACCGCCATCGCATTCATGATGGCGGTGGTGGGGCTCTCCCTTCCCGAGGCCACGCTGCTGAAGAAGGTGATGACGTGGCGGCTCATTGCGGTGTTTTTCTCCACCGTGGCCAGCTTCATCATCCTTTCCGGCTATCTGTTCAATGCACTGCTGTAAGCATCCTTCATTCGCCGGCCTATAAAGCCACTTGGCGAATGACATCCACCATGCTCTTTACATAGTCCGGGTTGACTGCATTGGAAGCACTGTGTCCGTGTTTAAACCAACTTCCGATGATAGCTCCATCGCCTTTCCGGAAAGTTTCCGCTGCGGTTTCCAGCGTCACGCCGGCCCCTACTATCACCGGGAAATCTTTCACGACAGCTTTGAACTCATCTATCTTCTCAAAAGGAGTGGCAAGCCCGGTTCCCTCACCGGTGCATACTATGGCATCACAGCGCTCCATGCCGAGTTTCAAATCTTCGGCAGTGGTGCGTCCCGACCGTACTGCCTGGTACTTAAACCGGACACCCCCCAACACGATGGCTTGGGAATTTTTGCGAAAGTAACGGAGAGATTCCGCATATTCCTCATCCACATCAGGCGTAAGGTGTCCGCAAACGGAGTCTATCTGAATGTATTTGGCACCATAGGCCTCTGCCAAACGAAAGGCTGTGGGATAATCGCCCAGGATGTTCAGTCCGTAAACGGCATCGGGATGGGCTGTGTGCATCCATTGAAGCACTTGCTCGCAATCGTCCGTCGAGCCAAAATAGTTCTCAATGAGGGGAGAAACGCCGTTCGCCAGATAGAGTTCTATTTCCTTTTGAGCCAGTTCCAACATGGAGTATCCCTCACATTGGTTGGTATGAATCATACCGATTACGGGCTTGCTGTTGCCAAAAACGTCTTTGAATGTCATAGCAAATTGTTTTTTCACAGGTTTCTATAATATGTAATCAGAGGGATGCGTTCTATATCCCCTACTCTCCCCAGTCTCCCCGGTCCAGGTTGCGGTAGCCCACCGCCTCCTTGACGTGTCGGGCCAGCACCTCCGGTGAGTGGTCCAGGTCGGCTATGGTGCGGCTCACCTTGAGGGAGAGGCTCATGCGCTTCATGGCACGGGTGAGGACCTGGGAGGCTTCGTCGTCGAGCCGGGCATACTGTTCGAGCAATGCCCGCGTCATTTGCGCGTTGCAGTGGATGCCCTTCAAGTCCTTGTACCTTTCAGTCTGGATGTCGCGCGCTGCTATCACCCGTTGGCGTATTTGCTCGCTGCTCTCGCCGGCCGGTGCCTGCGCCAAGTCGGTGATGGAAACGGGGGTTACCTCCACCTGAATGTCGATGCGGTCCATGAGCGGCCCGGAGATGCGGTTCATGTACTTGTGTATCTGCCCGGGTGAGCATTGGCACTCGTGCGTGGGATGGTTGTAGTAACCGCAGGGACAGGGGTTCATGGAGGCCACGAGCATGAAGGAGCAGGGCAGCGTGGCGGTATATTTGGAACGGGCAATGGTTATTTCGCGGTCTTCAAGGGGTTGACGGAGCGTTTCGAGCGCAGTGCGGGAAAATTCGGGGAGTTCGTCAAGAAAGAGCACCCCATTGTGTGCCAAACTGATTTCGCCGGGTTTGCACACCGATCCGCCGCCGATAAGTGCCACGTCGCTGATGGTGTGGTGCGGCGCTCGGAAGGGACGCTGGGCTATGAGCGAAGTCTGCGTTTCCAGCTTGCCGGCGATGGAATGTATCTGGGTTGTTTCGAGACTTTCGGCCAGTGTGAGTTGGGGAAGGATGGATGGGAGCCGCTTGGCCATCATGCTTTTGCCGCATCCGGGCGAGCCGATGAGCATGATGTTGTGTCCGCCGGCCGCTGCCACCTCAAAGGCGCGCTTCACTGTTTCCTGTCCTTTCACGTCCAAGAAATCGTAGGGGAAATGCGACTGTGCGGCATAAAATTCCTCGCGGGTGTTGATGATGGTGGGCTGTAAGGAATCTTTTTCAAGGAAGAAATCAATCACCTGTGAGAGATGGTCTGCCCCGTACACGTTCAGTTTGTTCACCACGGCGGCTTCGCGCACATTGGCCCGGGGCACGATGAGATGTTCAAAACCCTCTGCCCGCGCTTTGATGGCTATGGAAAGCGCGCCCTTCACAGGACGAATGGTGCCGTCGAAGCCGAGTTCTCCCACCAGCACCGTGGTTTCTAACAGCCGGTTCGGCTTAATCATGTCGAGCGAGGCGATCATACCTATGGCCAATGGCAAATCGTAGCCCGACCCTTCTTTCCGCACATCAGCGGGAGCGAAGTTGACGTTGTAGCGCATACGGGGAGGCAGGCTGACTCCGGCACTTTGCAGGGCGGCCTCCACGCGCAAACGGCTCTCCCGGACGGCACTGTCGGGTAGGCCCACCATGAGGAACACCGAACTGAGTTCCTGCGGCTTCAACTGTTTGGTATTGACTTCGAGAAAGACCATCAGGGCCGAGAGCCCGTTCATGGCCGAAGTATTGATTTTGGCGAGCATCGCAACAATTAAAATGAGGTCGGGGGGAACCAGTCCCCCCGACTGCTTATAGTTTTAAATCATCGATGTTTGTAATATCACGCTGCAAGATTTTTCCCTGCGCATCGACCAGCATGCACGAAGGCACATAGCGCAGGCCGAGCTTTTGCACCAGGGGCGACTCGAATGCCTTGCGGTCGCACACAATGGGGTAATGGATGGAGTCCGTTTTGAGCCGGTTGCGCAGCACTTCGCGGTCCACGTCCATCGACACCACCAAGCATTCCCATTTGCCATGCGATTGTTCCAACTTTTTGCGGAATTTCCGCAGGAAGGTGCGGCTCTCTCCCTGCCACAGCCCGAGGCATACGATGGCCAGCTTCTTGCCGTGATAGTCCGCCGTGCTTACGGTGCGTTCGTCGAGCGTTTCTGCGGTGAAATCGGGCAATTTGCATCCCACTCCGTTTTGGAAAATGGGCCGATAGAAGTTGTCGAGATACGTCACCGCCTTGTTCTTGGGCTGTGCCTTCTTCAGCACATCGAGGAGCTGGAGTGCGGTGGTGGCATCGGGCGACTGCTGCACGGCAAAGTAGCGGCGATACACGGCCACAGCTGCCAGCGTCTGGGCATGGGTGCGCACAAATTGCGCCGCTGCCAAACGGTGGTTGACCTCCGGCCCGGAAAGGTTGCTCAGGCGGAAGTCGGTGAGCAGTTCGTTCTCGTCGGAACCGCTCACTTCGGCCTCGCCGATTTTGGAAGCATCGCCCTTCATCTTGATGGTCTTTCCCGGTTCCAGCACCACGTAAGTTTGTGTGTAGTTGGGATAGAGCAATGTGAGGAGCATGGGTTCGGTGAGATTTCGCTCATACACGAAGCTTCCGTCCTCAATGCGCACAGTGTCCACGCCGTCGAAGGAGCCGTCTTCGCAGAACACATAAAACTCTGCATTGTTAATGTTTTCCAGTTTCCCCTCAAAGCGAACGCGGCCTTCGCCCGGTCCGCACGCCGCCAGCAGCCAAAGGAGCGGCAAATACATCCCCATAGCAAGTACTTTTCTTACGTGTTTCATCTTGTTGTATATTTCAGTTCAGCAGTTATTTTTCGTCGAATTGTGTCCGTTAAAAGTCAAAGGAGGATGTAGAAAACCATGGGCTTTCTGCATCCTCCTTCTCGTTTCCTCAGCTTTTGTGCAGTCGGGCGCTGATGTTACGTTCCGTTCCGCATACCATGAGTTCCGGGGGTAATTACTTGACCAAACTCCGGAACGAAGCGTCGTTGAAAAGCGAAACAAACTCCAAGTCTTTCTTGGCGCGTTCCTTCAACGAAGCATCCTGTGCAAAAGCCTCCTTCAAATTTGAAACCACGGCCGCATCCTGGTTGGTACGGGCTGCGAGCACGGCTTTCAAGTAGCTTGTCAAGGCATCAGGTTTGGCTATACTGCCGAGCGTGGATGCGGCACTGCTGTAATCCTTGGCCATGATTTGTGCCAAGGCAGCAGAGTTGGTGTTCACCCCTTTGAGGCATTGGGCAGCCTGGTTGTAGTTGCCTTGTGCCACGAGCAGATTACCCAGCACTTCGTTATAATTCTGTGCCGTGGTGGCCTTAGCCAGATAGGACTGGGCAGCCTCGGCATTGTTTTCGGCGAGAGCTACCAAAGCTTGGTTGGCATTGACCTCGGGTGCATCGTTCTTCACCGCGGTAGCCTTCAGCAGGTAGTTGCGTGCGGCGCTGAGGTCGCCTTCCTGGATGGCAGCGGCGGCCAGGTTGTTGTAGGCGCGGTAATCGTTGGGGTTCTGCTGGGCGGCAGTGGTGTAAATATCCTTTTGTTCGGCCACATCTTCTGTCAGCGTGGCAGCATAGAGGAGTTCTTCCACCGACAGCTTGGCGGGATTTTCCTTATACTGTTCCTGGATTTCCTCGTCGGAGCGGCCAATCAGGTTGTAGTTGATGGTGAGGCGAGCGCGGCGCAGCTCGGGCAGGATTTCGTCGGCCAGCTCCTGGAAACCGGCAGAGAGGTTGCGGATTTGCTTTTCGCGCTCCTCGGGGTCGGGATACATGGAGAGCACGCGCAAGATGACCTCCTTGTCCTGGATGTTCGAAGCCTTGACCAATTCCTGGAAGCCGTCCCAGTCCTCGGCGGTGTAACGCTTCTCCACATCGGCATCGATGCTGTTGGCCTTGAGCTGCTTGTCTACGTAGTCGCCGGACGATTTCTGGCGTTTTTCGGCCAGGGCGGTGTTGATCTTGAACGAGCCATCGGGCGAAGCGTAGGCCGACACTTCGATGTTGTCGAGCATATATCCCTTTTGATCGGCCTTGATGGAGCGGAGGGTCTGGAGGAAGTCCTGCACAGAGGTGGAGCTCAACTCACTGCTGCGTATGTTGGCCTGATTGATAAGGTACTTGATTTGCGCTTGCTTGGTTTGCTTGATAGCATATTGGTAAGCGTCGGTAGCAGCTTCTGTATGGCTGGTTGCCACGGTCGAGTGAATAAGATCGGAAGTGGCAAGCACACCATCGGCCACCTTTACTTCAGGAATTTCCACCTGTTTCTTGCCGAGCGTGGCCTTGAACGTCAGATAGAGTTCGCTTTGCTGCATGGCGGGGTCATAGGTGAAGGTGTTCTTCATCGTGTAGTTGCCGCCGAGCTTGTAGGAGATTTCCTGATCGTTTCCCTGTACCTTCTCACCTTGGAACGTGGCCGGCTGTCCCATGGCAGACTGATTGCCATAGCGCAAGACAGGCTGCACGGTAACGACAGCTTTTTTCTTCATGTATTTTTCGGGGAAACGACCGTTAATCGTTACAGGCACCTTGCCTCCCACTGCTTCGAGCGGAGAAGGGGTTACTGTAAAATTATCGGCAGAAAGTTCTCCCAACTTACTGCACGAAGACAGCAATAATGCACTGCCTAAAGCCAAAGAAAAAAGGGTTTTGCTTTGCATGAATAATGAAATTGTTTAGTTGTTGGACGTACGCGCCCCGACTCCCGGTCGTGGCTTGCACACTGCATTTTTGTTGAGTTTAAAAGTTGAGAAGCTTATCAGTTTGCCGGTTGCTGTTTCAAGGGTATGCCCCAAAAAACGTTCAACACGTTCACTTTTAAACTCTTACACTTTAATCAGGGGCAAAGATACAGCAACCTTGGTGAAAGACAAAACAATGCACAAAGATTTGTATCTGTTATCATCTATTAGGTCGCACGTTTTTGAGTTTTAAAACAACAGTGGTGTTCAACCGGGGTAACAGGCTGCTGACGACGGCATGATTCCGCATGAAAAGCACCGCAAGCGGCGATGGGAAAAGCCACTGCAATTCAACCGGAAAAGCAGCTGAAGCCGGCGCCCCACAAGCCGGAATGACAACTCGACGATTGGTGCATGACAAGTGGCGAACTATTTTTGTCTACTCGCCGAGTTGAAAAAAATAGTCCGCCACTATTTGGCGCAAAGTCGGGAAGCTGCTCACATACTTCAGGTGCCGAAGCCGGAAACCTATCTTGCTTAAAATGCGGAGGTTATGAGGGATATGGTTATGAGGTTATAAAGTTTGTCAGTGCGCCATGTTTGCAGCAGTAAACAGTTTCATGATAACCTGTCAGGTAAGAAACGACAACGCTGACAACATGAGACAACTCGCTGCTTGGAACTGCCGGGTACATGACAAACACAGACAACAGCAAATTTGATGGTTTTCGGTGGTTGTCTGCTGTCATGGCCGCTGATGAAGTTGTCTTTAGTTGTCAGCGTTGTCGTCATGTAGCCATCGTTTCTGCTCTTTGAAATATTCCATGTAGAAGCGAAGCAACCTTCAACTTATTGCCTCCAACTTGCTAAGTAGGTGTTGAAAATTAGTTTATATCATGTGTGCTCTATTGGGATGCAGTTAGTTTCTTTTTTTGAGGGAGCATAGCGGGCTATGTGACCGAAAAA
>SFPC01000035.1 GCA_004552195.1 Bacteroidales bacterium
ATTTGTCTGATGACGCTGCAAAATTACAGCGGCAGATTGTTCTTTGCAAATAGAGTGTCGTTGAGTTGCACAGTTTCTGCAAATTGATGGCCAAAAGGGCAAAAATTTCCTCTTCGGATGGCTGTTACAAGTTCTGGAGTTGGTTTTGCTACTCCTGGAGTTGGTTTTACAAGTCCTGGAGTTAGTTTTACAACTCGGTGATTAGAAAAAACTAATCGGCGAGTAGGAAATACAAATCGGCGATTAAGAAAAACTACTCGGCGACTTGTGCGGGCAATCTACCCAACCATGCCCATGGCATGGAATTGCCCCATCATGCGCGTGCGTGTATACGCATTTGATTTCCTGAAAAAAGTATTCACCCCTTCACACATCGCGTGTTTTCTGCTGATTTTCATAGGTTTCTGGTGTGAAGGTTTTGATTTCAAAGTGTTCACATGGGCAGCAAAGCATTCACACGGGCGGTGAACGCTTGTGAAGGGTGGAAAGAGTAAGCCTTCACACTTAAAATGCCTGAAAATCAGGAGAAAAGAGCCTACGTGTGAAGGGGTGAATGCTTTTTGGAGGAAATAAATGCGTATAGGGGCAATGGAGCTGGCGCGGCAGCTTGATAGGACTTTATGGATAGCAATAGGAAGCAATAGATGACTATAGATAACTATAGAAAGCTATAGCAAACTACAGAAGGTATAGCCAACGATAGAGAGCTATAGGAATCTATAAATTACTATAACGATCTATAGAAGCCTATAGCTCTCTATCGTTGGCTGTCGAAGCCGGCCTTACTGCGCGATATTCACTTTCGTCGTGACAGCCTGCGTGGCGGTGCGTGCCTCTACAACATAGTTGCCCATCGGCAATTTGAGCGAGAGGGTGGGCGTGTAGGGCGTGAGGGTGTACACCGTGCGGCCCTCGGCATCCACGATGTGGACGTAGGTCAGCGGATAGGCGGCGTTGGTGGTGATGTTCACCTTCTGTCCGTTCACGATGACCAGCGGCTTCACGTCCGTCAGTTCCTCCTCAGCCTCCGGCGTGGCCGAAGTGAGCAGGAAGTAGCGGTTGGCCACATTCGCCTGCATATCCACCGTGGCAGCCAGTTCGTTCATGCCCGGCAACGGTTTCGCATTCAGCGTCAGCGGTGTCACCACGCCCGTCAGGTCGTCGAGGAGCGAGAGCGACTCGCCGAAGGTTTCCAGTCCGCTGAACACCACCTGCACGGGTCCGTCCGTGCCGCCCGTGATGCCCACGGGTACACGTTGCATCGTGCGGCGCGTGTTCACCGTGAGAGCCTGGTGGTCGGCCAAGGAGTACACCGTCGGCACATCCTTCAGGTTGTCGTCCAGCAGCGTCAGCATATCCTCCGCTGCGGCGTAGTCGTTCGATGCTTCCGCCAGTTTCACGATTACCGCCTCGCTGCTGCCCGCTTCCGTTTCGGTGCGCATACGCAGGGTGGGGCAGGAGGCCGCCGTGCTGCGGCGAGCCGGGGCGCGGAGTACGGCGTAGCCACGTGCCGAAGCCATCATCGCAGCCGTGAATTTCAGTTCCAGTGTGCCTGAAGTGCCTTTGGCCTTCACGAAGAAGCCCTGTCCCGGTGCCAGCACATCCGGAGTGCCCGAAGTGTTGATGGTAATCCAGCCTGCATCCGTCTTCATGGCTGAGGCTTGTCCGTCGGCTGTCAGCAGCCAGTACTTTTGTTCGATGAGGGAGCTGTTGCCGTTGAAGAACTCCGTCATGTCCAGTCCGCAGGGGAAAGGATTGCCCACCAGGAAATACTGGTTGCCCGTCACACTGTTCGTGATGGTCTGCTTGAATTCAGGGGCCGAGCTGAGTTTGTCCGTCAGCAGCTTGTAAGTGTTGTTGCGTTCACCGATACCTTGTTCGTTGCCACCGCTGCCCGGAGTCTCCTTATAGTATTTATAGGAAGTGTCCTCCTTGGGCAGGCGGAACAGCAAGTTCGTGTACGGCGTGCCGCTCTTGCTTGCCGCGAGAGTCTTGAGCGAGAAACCGCCGTTGCCGTAGGTTTCCTGCACATCGTTGTACACCGAGCTCCACATCGCCTTCACCGCCACATTCTGGCTGTTGGCTGTGGATGCTTCGTTGGACAGGTTAGACAGGTAGTACAGCTTGGCCGTTCCCTTGTCCCATCCGCGTTGGTACACGGCGGGTGAGAAGCGGTTGTAGTCCGTGGTGTTGAACGTGATGCCCTCGAAGTACGGCGTGAGCTGTCGTCCGCCCTGGGTAGGAGCAAACCAGTCGCCGGCATACATTTGCTGCATGGGCGAGCCCAGCGTGTACCAGCGTCCTGCCGCCAGTTCATATTCCATCCAAGCCTTGTTGTACTTCAGGTGTTGCGCGTTGATCAGCTCGCCGCCCGATTGCAGCACCACGTCCTCGCAGGTATTGAGGTAGAATGCTTCGCACTTCAGGCAATTATCCACAGGCGTGGCCTTCATCACCATGTCGTACTGGATGTCCTTCGTGGCCGTCGCATCGTTCAGTGCTCCGCTCAGCTGCGGCTGGAAGTCAGCCGGGGCAATCACCACGTGGCATCCCTCGATAGGCACGAAACCATTGTCCGTTTGCAGCAGCTGCGGGTCGGCGGCCACGGCGTTGTTTGCGGGGTACGTATCGCCGGCAGTCTTGTACAGCTCGTCCTTGTCGGCCCGTTTCCAGTTGCCGTCGTTGTTCCAATCCGCGTTGTCGGCGTAAGCCTTCCACATCAGGAATTGCGGCACTATCTTCAGGTCGAAGCATACCGCGCCGTTACAGATAGGTTTGCCCGATTCAGCCGGTTCGGCAGGATCCTCCTTGTATTCAAAGCGCAGCTGGTACGTATATCCCTCACGTGGCGTGAAGTCCTTCAGGAAATAGAAGTCGGCATAAGGTTGGTAAGAGTCCGGTTGGTCCACCAGGGCTTCTAAGTTGACCACGCGTCCCACCTCGCGCATCAGCATATCGCCCTCCGCGTTGGTGGTGTACACCTGGCAAGCAGGGTCGTTCGTTCCGGCAATGTACACCGGCGTGTAGGCAGGGTCACCGGGAGTGGTAGCCTCCAGCTTGAAGGGAATTAGCTTGGTGACCGATGAGCCTGCCTTCTTGATGCCGTGCAAGGGAAGGCGGAACAAGGTGGTCGGCTGCGTGCCCGCTGTCAGTTCGGTGGCCTGCTCCGTGCGGTCCAAGGCGGTGCGTACCGGCGCGTTGAAGTTGTCGTTCGGATAGGTCGTGTTAGCCAATCCGCTGAGCATACGCGGAGCATTGCCGCTGATGCTCATCACGATGTGCTGCGGGTCGAAGCAGTAAATGATGTCCTCGTTGGTGAACTCGATGGGCACCACCGTAACGATGCGGCTCTTCTCCCCTTCGGTGTACGAGGAAGGAATCTGCACGTTGAGCGAGATGCGGTAGAGGAAGAGGCGTGGCACGCCGTCGCTTTCGGGCGTGAGTGCCGCCTTGAGGCCGTCGAGCATCTGCTGCGTCAGTTCCACGGGTTGGTCAGCGTCGTGGCGCGGGGTGAGTCCCTCGATGCTGATGGCGTTGGGGTAGTAGTGGCGCATATTGATGAGTGCCTCGCTCAGGCTGACTTGCTTATCGTTCGCGGGTTCGGGTTTTGCGTTTTTCGACAGCGTGCCGTCGGCGTTGATATACATGTTCTCGAACGCGCCGCCCTTGAAGTCGAGCCACCAGTCGTAGTAAGTCTGAACGGTGGTCAGGTCGCCGGTTGTTTTATCCGTACCATTGATTTGTACCGTGAGGTTCACGTTCTGTCCGGCGCACACTTCCAGTTCATTGCCGCCGTCGGCCGCGTGTTCCGTGTCGCCCAGGATTTGCACTGCCGAGGTCGTGGTGAAGCTGTTCTTGATGCAGCAGTTGGAGCTGATTTGGAACTGTTCGGCCGAGTTGGCTGCCGTGATGGGGTCATCGCCGTAGCGCGGCACGAACACGATGTAGTAATCATGGCGTGGGAGGAGCCTGTCGCTGTTCACCTTATCGGAGATGACGATGTAGCGGTTGCCGCCGGCATCCTCTTCTCGCTGTACGATGGCCTTGTTGGTGGCGAGGGCTTTGGCATAGTTGAAGGTTTCTATCTTGTCGTAGTACGTGGGCACTTCCACCCATCTGAACGCCTTGTCCTCCTCTTTGCTGCTGTTCGGGTCGCCCACGAGGGTGGCGTTGAACAGCTGCTGCCATTCGCTTGACGAGATGCCTTCACCGCCGGAGCGCACCAAGGTGAGCGAATCCACCTTATGGTCGAACAGTTTTTTGTCGAGCAGGCAGAACCACAGTCTGGGATTGCCCGAAGCCGGCTTCTTGTTTTCTTCCAGACCGAGCGACAACAACAGGTCGTCGAAACTCGTGGTCATTTTGGTCAGCGTCACTTCCTTGCCGCAGACGGGCGATGTCTTTTCCACCGTCACCGTGGGCTTGCTGACGAATACCTCCACGTCGTCAATCAGGATGTCGCCGCCAGCAGTCGAGGTACAGGCGTTCTCAATGTCGAGCGTGTAGTGGTCGAAGGATTGCGTGGCATTGTTCACAAACGAGAAGAACACCTGTTGCCATACACCCACGTTCGATGCGTCGTCGTAGATCTTGGCCGTGTGGTCCAGTACGGCTGGATCGCCGTTGGCATCCGTATAGCGTGACTTGGAGGCAATGGGTCCGGGGCAGTAGGTGTGCAGCAGCACGGGTTGGTCGGTGGCTGCATTGTCAGAGGTGTGGCCTACCACCTTGAACTGCACAGTGGCGGGCACCGAATTATTGGCCCATCCGTTGGGCGAGGACATCCAAGCGGAAGCATAGATGCGCGAGCCGCTGCAAAGGTTGGAGTTAAAATGCAGGGAGGCAATCTGGCCGGGAAGATCGGAAGCATCAAGGTAGAGGAAGGCGTGGCTGTCGATATTGTTGAGCGCAGAAAGGTCAATGCCCCAAGCCTGCCGCTGCGCCTCGGTGTACTCGTTGTACAACAGCTTGTACACGTGCGATACCGGCTTGAAGTTACCGTAACCCCATGCAACTTGTAAGCGTCGGGTGATGGCGTACGACCCGAAGCTGTTTTCGGTGAGGTTACCTATGGAAGGATAGGTGTTTCCGCTCACGGGATAGAAGTTGTAGCCGCTGTTCTCGTAGAGCATGGGATAACGGTAGGTGTTGGCCAGTTCCTGATTGGCAGAGAAGCCAGATGATGTCTTTCCTACAGGAGGCGTGCGGAAGGTGCGGAAATCATTGGCGTTGTAGTCAATAGATGCCACGGCTTCACCCGTCAGTTTGCGCAGGTATTCAGGGGCTCGTCCCGTTTTGAATTTGCCATCGGCGGTGCGTCCTATCACTTCAGTGTAGGGCAGCGGTTCGCAGTTGTCTTCAAAGCGCAGGGTAATCTTGGCCAGTTGGTAGAGTGTGCCGCCGGTGCTACCGGCTGTGCCGCCGTCGCGGGCGTAGCACAGGATGGTGGCACTGCTTCCGTCGGGTACTGCGCCATAGCCTAAGCTGGTACTGCTTTCGCCGGGATAGTAGAAGCGGACAAAGCGGAGTTTGCTCAGGTCGGCTGTGGGCGTTGTTGCGCCCTCAACGGGCCAGTCTGTCACCTGAAAACCGCTGATGCCAGCCGCATTATCCTCGCATTTGAAGTAGATGTTGTTATAGGAGGTGATGTTCTGCAGGTTCTCTTCGGAAGGGGTGCCATTCAGATAGAACCAGTAGTTCTGAAGTTCGTTGCCTAAGGGAACGGTGCTGACGCTGAAGCCGCGCTTTTTGCTGGGGTAGGTGATTACATACTCCTCTAACCACTTGTCTGAACCTTCGGTGCAGGCCGTGAGTTGCTTGGCCATTTGGTGGGCGTTGCGTACATCGTAGACATAACGCTCGCTCAGCGTAGGTTCAATGAGGTCTTGATGTTCGGGCACGTTCACCTCCGTACAGATGATATCGTTGTACTTCTCGTTGCCGTTGTCACCAAAGTAGTCGATGAAGTCGGTGTATTGTGACACGTCGACCGCCAGGATGTAGTTGTAATCCTCAGGGGCATCCTTGGGCATATTGAAACTGATGGTGCCGGTTTTGGCATATCCGGTCGTTTCGTTGTTCAACAGCAGCTGCGATCCCATGACCGTACCGTTGGCATAGTCGCGTCGGCCCGGTTCGGTGAGGTTGATACGGTCGGGGTCAACACGTCCGCCCGTTTGGTAGTTGTAATACCGTTGGTACGCTTTTACTTTTGATTCGCCATTGATATTGCTACGCATATAAGTAGGCGTGTCGAAGGCGCGGGTGGTGCCCTGCTTCATGTAGCGGATAACCTTATATTCGTTGGTCTTTTGCTGCTTGATGGAGGGCTGGTAGGGATTGTTCTCAAAGCCGTAGGTGCCGAGTGGGTCTTCTTTGATGAAGCCGGCAAAGGTTTCCACTTTGTCGTCGTTCAGCTCCTTGATGAACCAGGAGCGTTTGGGGCGGATGTAATATTGGGTATAATCCTCTGCCTTGGTTTCCACCACTTGCTCCACAATGGTCTGGCCGGCGTCAGGTGCTATGCCGTTGGTGGTCAGCGTGAGGTGGTACAGCGTGCCCTGCTTCGTGATGGTCATGTATTGGTTGAGGCGGCTTTCGCTCACCCCTTCGCCGCTGATGAGCAGGAAGTGGCCGTAAGGCGTGCCGGTGGCTGTGCGGCCTTTCAGCTTCATGTTGAACACGGCAGCCTTTGTCGAGTCGGCTGTAACGCCGAAGGTAACGGAGGTTTCGTCCCAGCAGATGTAGTTGTCGTTGCGGTTCATCAGCCGCACCTCGTCCTTGTCGCCCACAAACATCCACTGCATACTGTGGACCGCCTGCTTTAGTTCGGCATAGGCATCGGAGGTCTTCTCCACGCCGTCGCTCATGTAGAGGTTGCCATTCACTGCGGCAACTTCAGAGTCGATGTATTGGTTGAAGTTGATGTAGTAGTAGGTTTCGGAAGTAGTGTCGGAGAATTTGGGCGTGGTGGTGGTGCCAAAGCTCAGGGCATAGTAAGTAGACTCTTCCTGATTGGCCGGCCATGCGGCGGTGGTGAACTGGCCCGCGCTGTCGTACTTCAGATAGCGGGTGGGGGAGGTGCCATTGACCTCGACAATCCAGTCGATGGTGGTCTTGTCGATGGCAAAGTAGTTGAAGTGCAGTGCCAGGCTGGCGGCCTCTTCCTTATTGTCGGTCAAAGTCACATTGCCATCATCGTCCACTTTCAGATAGGTGTCCGTGCCGCTTTTGAGGATGAAGTCATCGGCACTTCCCATCACCTTCCACACCGTTTTGCGGGCATCGGGGGTAGTGTCCGAAGCCGTGACGTTGCTTCCTTTGGCCGCTTCGCCGTCATAGGATGCTTCCATGCGGGGCGAACCGGTCAGCTGGTCCAGGTGGATGAACTGCCAGGCTCCCGTGGTTTCGGTGCTGAAGTCGGGATAGAGGTTCAGCTCTTCAAAGTACACGTAGTTGCCAGCATCATTGCGGTCGGCCAGCGTGAAGGAGTAGGTAGTTGTCCCTTCACTTGTAGTACTGAGCAGCTTCAGCATCTTGCTTTCGTGGTCGGGCAGTTCCAGTTGCAGTTGCCAGCAGTCGCGTCGGACATCATTTTCTACCAGACGGAACTTGGTGGCATCGGCGGGAATGTCGCCCACCGTGGCCGTGGCGACGGTCGTGAAGCTGGACGAAGTCGCATCGTACTTCAGGAAATGGCCTTTGCCGTTGCTCAGGAAGACATCGCCACTGTAGGTGTCATCGTCGTTCTGGCAGCGGTACAGTGCCCAGGCGTTGCTCATGTCCTGTATATTGTCGTTGTGCGGAATGGGCGTGGCATCGCCTACGTTCGGACTGGAAATGATGTAGCCGTTGGAGCGGAAACGGATGTGGTAGAGGGTAAAGCCTGAAAGGGAGTTGGAGGTTTTGGGCAAATCCGTACACCAAATGTGGGGGCTGCTGAGCCACAACACGGAATAGCGTGTGTTTGGCACGCCCCAATACAGATGGTGGTCGTTGTAGTCGGCGCACAATGCTTGGTTTTCATCAGCCGGATTGAGCAGTTGGTTGCGCACGCTGCCGTTGTTCTCGTAGGTGTTTGTGCCAAGTTTGAATACAAAGGCTTTGGAGGCATCGGTACTGGTTTTGAAACCTTCGGAATCGTTGTAGGTAAGGTAGTTCCCCAGCTGGCTCTTCAGGATTACGCCGCTGCCGTCCTCCTTGGGTAGCACGGTCCACAGGTAGCCGTTGGCTACATCGGTGGTGTAGTCGGGTTTCTTGCCGGTGGGAATGGAATCGTTGCCTTTGTCGTAAGCGCCAATCTGTCCTAATGCAGAGAAATGCAGGTAGGCAATGGGATAGGTCTTTTCGGGCAGCACTTCCATTTTCGTAAACAATACTTTGTTCACAACGTCATTGGCAGCATAATTTTCCAGATATGTGGCATTGGCACCGCCTGACGGATTAAGGTATTGATAGCTTGTTTCATCTGTGTTGCGCAATTGCCAGTAGGAACGGTTTTCTCCTTCGTTATATTCCACTATGCGCAATGCGGCAGCTTCCGACTTGTTGGTGGTGGAATAGTATCTGCCGTTCTTGTCGCACAGGTACATGCCGTTCATGGTCATGAAGTAGTAGCGTCCGTTGCCCGACCCGTCATCTACCAATTTCCAGGTGTTGCTGCTGTTGGGAGTGAAGTCAGTGGAGAATTGTGTGGGAGCGTCGATACCTTTCATTTCGAGCACCTTGTTCAGATAGACCCATTGGAAGCTGTACCAATGCTCTTCCGTGGCATTGGAGATGAGCGGGAAGTTGTCAGGGCCGGTGACAGTGGTGCTTCGGTGGATGACGGAGAAGCGCGTGTTGCTCGTGCCCATTGACAGATTGGTTCCGTCAAAGCACAATGCCGAGCCGTCGGTCCGCACGATATTGTAGCGGGGAGACACGCTGCCGTTGTAGTCATTGGCGGAAAAGCTGATCGTCGTGGCGTTGGCTTCCGTGTCGCTGATGGGGGTGGCACCGCTGAGGTTGAGGTAGTTGCCGTTTTTACTCATGCAGACGATGACACCGTCGGTCACGCCGCTGCCCATCAGGTGGTGCATACGCCAGAGGTAGCGGTTGTCGGTAGGTGTTTCTTCGCTCACTTTGGTAACGGCCAAAGGCTGCCCGGCACCCGTGTCGGTGAGCAGTTGCTTGCCGAATGCGGAGAATTGCAGATAGAAATATGCATTTTCCGCGGTGCTGCCGACTGTGGGTACTTCTACGTCGTTGATTTCAAACAACACTTTGCTGTGGGTGTCGTCGGCCGTCCAGTGGCGGATGGTAAAGGCGTTGTCACCAGGTTGGTTGGGGTTCAGGTATAAGAAGTAGTCGGCGTTGGGGTCTCGCAGCTGCCAGTAGCCGCCTGTGGAATATTCTTCAATATAGAAGGGTGAGGCTAATGCGGCGTTGTCCGTCAGGTAATAGCGTCCGCCCATGTCGCAGTTAACGGTTGTGCCCGGATTTTTCAAACGATTGTACAGATAGTAACCGTTCTTGTTTTTCAACTTGAACTGTCCGTTGCTCTCCTCCACGATTTGCCACACGTTAGTGGTGTTGGCGGCGGTTGCGGTATAGTCTTGTTTTAGTTCCTTGCTGTCAATGCCATCGCCGCCCAACTTCTTGATGGGGGTGAGGCTGGGGAACTGGACGGTGTAATAATGACCGGGCAGGGGCGCTGTGTCGGGGGTGGTCAGGGTGGTTACGAAGTTCATCAGCGAGTAGCGCGTGTTTGGGCTGCCCAACGAAAGGGTCGTTCCGTTGTAGCTAAGGGCCTGACTGCCGGCATTTAGCAGGTTGTAGCGTGTCACGGCCCCGCTGTAGGAGTTCGTTGTCTTGGACAAGACTGTGGCATTGGCCTTGTCGGCCACAGTCTTCAAGTGTGTGGCATCCAGATAGTTCCCGAGCTTGCTGACATACACGTAGTCGGCAGCATCGGTGTGCGATGGTTTCCAAAGCAACCCGTTGTCGCCCGTGGGGGCGGTTTCGGTGGTCATTGTGACGGTGAGGGAGGACTCGGTGCCCTGGTCCTTGAGGAGTGCCTTGCCGTAGCCCGTGAATTGCAGGTATTGGTAGGGGTCGGTAGCTTGAGCTGTCACAGCACCGGAGTGGAGCGTGAACGAGACCATGTTGGTGGCATCGTTCGCACCTTGGTGGCGCAGATTGTTGTCGGCATGTTCTGATCCATAAGGGCCAAGATATATATTGGGGCTTGTGCCGTATGGTTGGTTGTCACGCAACTGCCAGTAGGCTGTTGCGGTGCTGAGGTGCTCTTCGAGATAGAACAACGTGGCCACATTGGGGTTGTCGGTCAGGTAGAAGCGTCCGCCTTCGCCGCACAAGGTAGTGGTGCCGGGTACGTATTCACGGTTGTAGATATAGAAGCCGTTGTGGTTCTTCAGTCTGAAGCGTCCGGTGGCATCTTCCTCAATCATCCAGATGTTGGTGGCGTTTGAGGCATCATCACCATTCTTGCGCAGTTCGCGGCTGTCCAGTCCGTCGCCGCCCAGTCTTTTGCCGTACACGGCAGGGAAGCCTACCACGTAGTTGTTGCCCGGCAGGGGAGCCGTTTCGGGGCAGTTCAGTGTGGTGGGGAAGTTGATGAGCGAGTAGCGCGTGTTGGGTGTTCCTGCCGAGAGGGCAGTGCCGTTGAAGCTGAGTGCCTGGCCGTCGGCATTTTGCAGGTTGTAGCGTGTCACGGCCTGACTGTAGGAGTTGGTGGTACGGCTGAGCGGCGTGGCGTTGCTGATGTCGGTAACGGCCTGACGGTTGGTGAGGTCAAGGTATCGGCCTTCCTTGCTGATGTAGACGTACTTCGCGTCATTGTTGTGCGAGGCTCTCCACAGCAAGCCAGGCTGCGTTTCGTTAGTGGATGTAGTGTATGTAGTGGATGTAACGGTCAGTGCGCTGCCAGCACCCGCATCGGTGAGCAACTGCTTGCCGTAGCCGGAGAACTGCACGTAGGTGTAGGAGTTGGTGGTGCTGATGCCTGCGGCGGGTAGGGAAGGTATGTCAGCATCGGGGATTGGGATAAATTCAAACCTGACGTAAGGGTCGCCAGCAGACCAGTGGCGAAGTCTGGTTCTCTTGGCTTTGTTGGGTTCGTCTGCTCTTTGGTTATAACTGAGATATTTCGCGGTAGTGCTATTTGCATCTGGGTCTCTGAGTTGCCAATAGTCAATGTCGTAATCTTCAAGATAGAACGCCGTGGCCAGCGTGGCATTGTCGGTTAAAAATATACGTCCACCGTTTCCTATGTCATTGCCATCGAGGTCTGTAGTCCGGTTGTACAGGTAGTAGCCGTTTTTGTTTTGCAATTTGATGCAGCCTTCGGGCGTTTCCACAATTTGCCACACATTGGCAGAATTAGCTGTGGTGCTGATTGTTTGCAGGGTACAATTATCCAATCCGCCATTGCTCACATCATCGCTCAATATGTGAATCTCGGAAATAGATTCCGTCAGGTCAAGTTGCACTGTGTACCAATGACCGGGTATAGGACTGACTGTAGGTCCGGTTACGGTGGTCGTCAAGTTTAAGGTCGAGTAGCGTGTATGGGGATTGTTTTGCACTAAGGCTGTGCCATTGTAGCACAGGGCCTTGCCATTGCCATCGGCTGCAACCAGATTGTAGCGAGTTTTGGCGGCGTTATAGGTGCTTTGGCTTTGCGTTAGCACGGTAGCCTCGTTTTCGAGGGTGGTAACAGTCCAGCCCGTAGTGCCGTCCTGCTTCAAGTAATATCCATTGTCGCTCTTGTAGATATTACCACCTCCAGCAACGGGGACAGTGCCCCACTTGTAGCCTCCACCGTCCGCTTCGCTGCCTGTAACGGCTGCTACTTCCAACGTGGATGAGCTGGCGTTGGCGTGCAGTCCGAAACGGCCATAGCCGGCAAAGAGTATGTACTTGAAGTCGGAGGCCGGCAGGTTGGATAGGAATACCAACTCGCAGTTGTCGGTGCGGTCGGTAATCTCTATGCCGGCGGTGGTGATGTTGCCGCCTGAAGCGTCGAGCGTCCAGTTGTTGTTAACGGCATCGGTGTTGTTGCGTTGCAGCGTGTAGCCGTTTGTACCTTCAGTCAGTTTAAATTTCACAAGGTCTGAGCTGCCACTATTTACAGCGCGGTAGCGCGCTGCATCAATGTTGTAACCCAAATACAGGCTGCTGGCGCGGTTTACCAGCTTGTAGTAGGTGGTTCCGTCTACAACTTCTGCTATTATTTTCCATTGATTGGCCTGAGACACTTCGGCTGCCACCGTAGTCAGGTTGCCGTTGGCAGTACCTGCATTGCCCAACAGTTTGTCATTGATGGTGCCATCGTTGTAAAAGCTGATGTAATACCAATGTTCTTCACTTTCCGTCGAGAGGGTGGGCATGACGGGGGTTGCCGCCAGGCGCAAGGCGGCGAACAAGAGGGTGAACAGGGCGCAGAGGCGCGGGAGGATATGGGGATGGCGTTTCATGGGAGATTCGTTTGAAACAAAAGAATATGCTGAAAGGAGAAGTGGCGGGGCCGGGAAGTGGCGGAGCCGGGGAGCGAGTGGCACTTAGCAGGTGATGGGGCCGGCGGTGCGGGCATCAGGGCGTTGTGGCACTGGCGATGATGTAGATGGTGCGGTTGTAGGTGAGCGTTTCACTTTCGGAGACCTTGATGCGGACGGTCAGCTCCACGGAGGCGGTGCCGGAATTGCCGGAGTCGAGGGTGGCGAGGAGTTCGCCCGTGGTGTCGTCGAAGTGGGGCGCACCGTCGTTGGTGAAGATGTGGGAGGGGTCTTCCACGGTGATGGTGTAGCTTTCGATGTGGGTTTTGTCGTTCAGCTCAAACCAAAGCTCGGGCTTGTTGGCGTTGGCGGACTCGAAGACGTAGGGGTGGATGGAGAGGTCGCCGCCGCCGCCGAAGATTAGGGTGTAATAGCCTTCCTCGCTGTGGTCCTCCTGGCTGAAGGAGGGGTAGCCGCCAATGGGGGGATAGAAGAAGGTTTTGAGGATGACGCTGTACTCCGTGAGGCGGATGGGCACGAGCACGGCGTGGTTGCGGGCGATGTCTTCGAGCTTCATGAGGGAGAAGCGGGTGATGATTTTATCTTCCGGCACAACGCCCTCGCTGGTCTCGTCGGATTTGAAGTGGTATTTCAGCGTGAGGGGGAATTGGCCGGTGGGGTGGGTGGAGACGCTCTCGTTGAGGTAGCCGGTGAATACTTGGTTACTGCCGTTTGCCAGGGTGGTGCCCGTGGAGGTGCTTCTGTCGAAGAAGTCTACGTTGGCAGTGGTGTGGCCGTCGGTGGCGTTGAAGGAGTTGATGACACCGTTGTTGGCATTCTTGGGCGGCAGGAAGGCGATGGTGTTAGTATTCCCATTGGCCGTGACGCTGCCCATGGTGATTTTGTCCATCACGATGTCCTTGCCCGTCTGGTTGGTGACGGTGAACTGTATCTTGGAGAGCAGGCGGTAGAGGGAGAGGCGGACGGTGACGTTGCTGTTTACTTCAAACTGCTCCTTGTTGGTCATGGGGATGCCGTTAAAGGTGGTTCCTCCGGGTATGTTGTTGGCGGGATGTACCTTGAAGTTGTTGAAATGGGGGGTGTAGTTTAAGGCCTCAACGGCAGTGCCGAAGTCACTGTTCTGAGTGATTTCAATGCCGTTGGTGGCGGTGGCATCGAGGTGGCTGTTGCCTTTGAGCAGGAGCTTCTTTTTGCCGGAGCCGTTGTCAGCCGTGTAGTCGAAGCAGTCGGGCAGGTTGGCAAAGGAATAGAAGGTGTATGTGCCGGTTTCGGAGGTGATGCTGGCCACGTTGCGCCGCTCGTCCTCCTGAGCCGAGGTGTGGGCCAGGTTGAATATGTCTTTTACATTGCCGGCTGCATCTACCATGACAACGTAGGCGGAGAAGATCATCTCTCCGCCTTTGGGATTGGCCATGACATCGGTCCATGCTCTGGAACCGGTGGTGAGTTCGGCGGTGCCCAGCTCAATGTTGATGCGCACTTTTTCCCGGCCTTCGCCCTCGGAACTGACATCGTCGGAGGCGCAGGCTGCCGCAAGCACCATGGCGGTGAGTGCCGTCAGGATGCGGAAGAGGGGGCGGGAGAACAAATGATTATGCTGAGGGGTGTACATATTCAGAAAGTTTGATAGACTTTTGCCGCTGCCCCCTCCCGCCGGGCTTTGGTGAGCGGAGAGGGGAGGGGGCGTGGGGGTGTTCTACATTTGTATTTCGGGAAGTGTGATGGAAATCCAGTCTTTCACTTCTATCAGTATCAGACCGAGGGATGTCACGCTGTTGACGTAGACGCGGTAGACATTGTTGCGCACAATGCCGTACTTCATAGGTACGGCTTCGGCGTTGGTATCGTGCGGGTCGGCGTGGCGTATGTAATGGTAGTAGCTTTTGGCGGTCCAGCTGTAGGTTGACTCGCCTGTCTTCTTGCCATAGTAGCCGTCGATGCGGATGCCCGTGGCATAGCTTTCTTTCGGGCTGCCGGTGAAGATGGTGTTTTCCCGGGCGTAGGTCAGCACGTAGTATTTCAGGTTGGAGTCGCTTGGGTCAATCTGGTTGGTGTAATCGCTTCCCGTTGACAACTCCCTTACGTTCCAATGGTCGTAGGATTCATTGTTGCGGTTAACCAATTTGGGCTTTAGGGCAGCGTCGGTGAAGTTGACAGAGGTTTTGTCAAAGGTTTTGCAGCCCACCACGTAGTTGGTGGCTTCGTTCAGTTCGTTTTTGGTTTCCAGTCCCAGATAGCTCAGGTGGGTGTAGTCCTGCCATTTGGTGTCGCAGACGCGCTTGATAAGGTAAGTATCGCTGTTCCAGAGATTGAAAGGGGTTGCTTCTGTCAGGAGGAAGAGGTCGCCGGTCTCGGACTTGTCGTCCTTGATGACTTTGTAAAGGTAGCCTTTTTTCGTATAGTTTGTTCCTTCTATCTCAAAGTTATAGTTCGCCATGTATTCGCCGCCGTAGTAAGTGCCGCCGGTTGTGCCCGGCTTCACACCGGGGGAGAAGTCGATGCGGGCGGCGAGCCGCTCTACGGTGAGGGTTATTTGTTTGACGTGGTCAATGCCACCTTCGCCCGTGATGGTGACGGTGGCATCGGCTTCGTTGGTCATCACGAAGCGGTTGGCGGTGGAGGGGTCGAGCGGGTCGGTTTGGGCATAGGGTTGGGTGATGGCGTAGTCGCGCACTTCGCCCAATGTTTTCTCAGCCAGCTGTGTGAGGTCGCCGAGGTTAGTTACCACCAGCACATGATAAAGGCCCGGGGTGATGGGCGTGAAGGAGTGGAGTACATCGGTGCTGTATTCCGTGTCGGACACTTTATGGATGCTGGGGGCGTAGAAGGCGTAGCTGATGGGGGTGGAGGCGGGGGCGTTGATGCCGTCGTTGGCTTGGTAGAGGAAGATGGTGGCATTGACCGTGTTGTTCTCATTTTCCAATGCTCCCAGCCGTCCGTCGCCATCCTCGCCGCCTTGGGGACCACGGCTCAGGGGAGCGCCGCAGCGAAGGGTGAGCTGAAAATAAGTTCCGTTCTTGTTGAAGAGTTCTTCATCGTCCGATACGCTGTCTCCATGACCACTACACCCTGTCAGGACTGACATGAGCAGCCCAAACAGACAGATGGCAATATGTGCGGTGGGTAGTTTCATGAAGTTTAGCGGAAGGGGAAGTAAGTGTTTGTTTAATGTTAGGGTGAGTACGGGCAGTGCTATCTTTTATTTGACGGGGCTGTTCCCCGGCAGATGCTGCCTATTTGTTTCCAAGGTCCACGCGCTGGTAGCGTTTAGCCCAGTCCATGATGGAGATGCGCAGGGTGATTTCCACCCATTTGCCACCCGTGAGGATGAAGTCGAGGCTGTATTGGTACTCGCGGTCAAGGAACTCTTGCGGGGAATAGTTTGCCAGCTCGAAGCATCTGCGTCCGTCGGAGAGGATGTCCGCCAGGTCAATGTCGGCAGCCAGCTCGCCCGTTTCGCGGTTGGTGATGGTGAGTCGGGCGTTGTTGTCGGAGCTGGCGTGGTAAATGATGCGGTTGAGGAAGAACTCGTAGTGGGCCGTGTTGGCCAGCACCGCTTCGGCGCGTGCGGCAGACAGTGCCGGCTGTTGCAGGTTGGAAGTCCACTGCGCATAGGGCGTGTAGCAGAGCGGCGTGTCCGTGGGGTCGGTGGCGTTGTCGTAGAGCAAGCGTCCGTTTTTATCCGTAATCCTTACGTCGTAGTCCTCGGCGCGGAGCAGTTCCGGCGATTCCGTCTGGCGCAGGGTAATGTTCAGTTGTTTGGTGTCGCGAACGAGAGAGAGCGTGTCGCGTGTGGGGCATCCGCGTTTCAGCGTGATGTGGTGCGCTTCCGGGTTGCGTGTGGCCCAGAGCGTGTCCAATGGTTGGTTGTCGTTGGGGACGGGTGCGAAGCCGTCGTTGCCTGTCGTTTCTCGGTCGAGGGTCACGGTGAGCAGGCTGATGTCGTCGCCGGGTTGGAGTTCCGTGCGGCGGAATTTGGCACCGGGTGAAGCCAGTGTGGCTTCGTATCCTTTTTGTTGTGCCCATGCCAGGAGGCGGTAGTTGCCTGCCGGCAGTTCGTTTTCGGTAAAGTGCATGGTGTAGCCGTATTCTTTGAGCGGTCCAGAGCCGGCCACGTTCTCCGCATCCTTTTTGGTCACAAAGCGGTTGTTCCCGTCGAACACATACACGCTCACGCCTCCCACATGGTCTTTGAACATGTCGGCGCGTTGTACGTTGTAGTCGTACTTAAAGCTGACATACAGTCCGGTGGGGCAGTCGCTCAGGTCAGTTTCCATCATGGAGCATGAGCTGAGAGTTGCCGTGAGGGCGCATGTAGCCATCAGCAGGATGTGTCGTAGGAGCGATAATTTCATTGCTTTGTGTTTGTAGGTGATTTTTTGTTTGGTAAGTCAGGCAATCACTGCCTGACTTACCATGATATATAAGGTATGAACCTTGTGTTCTTGAACTGCTATTAGAGGTTTACACTCTGCTTGCGAACAGCCCAGTCCATAATCTTGACATTGGCCTGGATGTAGTACTTCTGTTCATCGTCTGCGTCAGTGCCAAGAGCAGGGATGGTTGGGGAACCAGGAGCAGAAACAGTACCTAACTCCAATTCATACCAGTTGTTACGTACAATACCATAGCGGCCAAGATAGTAGTTGTCTTCGCCGGAAACATCTTTTTTAATATAGTCGTAGTATTTGTCGCCATCAAAAGCAAATGCACTTGGTTCATTACCCCAAGGTGTGTACGACTGTCCAAAATGTTGAATCTTTATAGCATAGAAACATTCACCATTCTTGAATACAGTAATAGTACCACCTAAATACTTCTTGATAGCATCAAGTTGACTTTTTGCGTTTGTATCATTTGCATCCAAATTATCGAAATACGATCTCATAGTAGCGAGATCTCCATCCTCAGTTGAAATAGTAATCACGCCAGCAATGATGTTAGTTTCATTAATCTCTACACCTGCATTAGGTTGACTGTATGTAGTCAATGCCGTAGCAATCAATTCCTTCAAACCATCGGGGTCAGA
>SFPC01000113.1 GCA_004552195.1 Bacteroidales bacterium
CCCACCCTCTTCTGTCCCCCCATAGGCCACGTGCAGAAAGGCGGCGACTACCGCGAGAGTTTCCAGCCCGCCCACATCGCCCCCGAACACCTGGCCGAAGCACAGCGCATGGCCGACAAAGTCACCCGCGCCCTCACCGGAGCCGGCATCTGGGGCGTAGAGTTCTTCCTCAGCCACGAGAAAGGCGTCTACTTCTCCGAACTCTCACCCCGACCCCACGACACCGGCATGGTAACCCTCGCCGGCACCCAGAACTTCAACGAGTTCGAGCTCCACCTGCGTGCCGTGTTGGGACTTCCCATCCCCTGCATCAAGCAGCTCCGCATCGGAGCCAGTGCCGTCATCCTCTCGCCCATAGCCAGCCAGCAGCCGCCGCAGTATCGCGGACTAGAGCTCACCTGCGAGGAGGATGCCGACCTCCGCATCTTTGGCAAACCCACCACCCGCGTCAACCGCCGCATGGGTGTGGTGGTGTGCAACGGTCCGCTCGATGCCGACCTCGATGCCTTGCGCGACAAAGCCAAACGTCTCGCCTCCTATGTAGAGGTGTATTGACCCCCTATATAGCAGCCCCCCCCGTAAACATATCCCTGCAACGCCGAAAGCAAAGCCCTCTTAGCAATAGAAATCCCCCCAAGACCGTCTGACAAAACCCCTTCCTGGGCGCAGCCAGACGGCTTGGGGGATTAACTTGCAGAGAGGTAAGGCTTTCGGCATATCTTAAACATTTACCGTACAGCAATCATCAGAAAATTGACGGCAGAAGTCGGGCTTAAAAATAATGCGATATTTCGTATCAAAATTCGCACGTCAGGGGTTTTAAGGAAAATATATTACAAGCTCACACAGTCGACGAAAATGGATAAATTTTGAAAATTCAACCCGATGGACGTATGTGGTGGTATTCCGGTTGCTCAAATGGAACGGAAGCTATGAGAGAAAACGTATGCAAATAGCCATTACCCGCCCCGCCGCGCCTTTGCGCCGAAAAAAACGTCCGAAAAGAAGGGGGGGCATGCCTCCGGCATAAAATGCCGGCACAGCCAAACTGCAATCAAGCAGAGCGGGGAGAGCTGCCACGGGGTGCATGAATGCAGTTGGAAACAGCCCTACGGCTGTAAATGGCATGAAGTTATTCAAGCCTCGGTAGGGGCGCGCGGGGGAGATTTTGCAAGGATATCACAGTCTTTATTACCTTATCTCTCATTATCCTTTCACCTACGAAACTTTAAGACAGTCCTAACAAGTTGACTTTATATTTTAGGTTTATTTACACTTCTCTCCCCCTCAAAGCGTTACAAAAATTACAAATGTTACACGTTACATACACAAAAATTTAATTTCCCATGGTTGGTTGGCCGGGGCATCGGCGGTGGTGATGCTGCTGAGCGGTGTGGTGCTGACGTATCTGAGTTTCTTCCTCGGCGGCCGGGGCGAGGTGGCCGACAGTGTGCTCTACTATATGGCGCAGTGTTTGGTCTACGCGGGCAGCATTTTCGGGGTGTCGGTGTATATGCGGCGGAGCTTGGAGGAGATTAGGCGGAAGGTTGCCTCTAAGGAATAATTGTTTGAACAAGCAGATGGTTTATAGTTTAAGGTTTATAAGGGCTTTAAACTATAAACTTTAAATTTTATGGCCGCAGGCTTCATTATTCATTATACATTATTTCATTTCTTCCTTAGTCCGTAGGAAAATTATTCGTATTTTTGCCTCGGCTGGCTTTGATGTCGCCCGGCCGGGGCTTTTTTTGGCGTGGTGCGGCAGTAGGGCTTTTTTGCGGGGGCAGGATGTCTGCGCCCAGGGGCTTTCGGGGCCGGCACAGTAAGGTAATTCAATACGTATATATATTGTGTGTGTGACGTGAGCAATGCGGATTTTTTAAAAATAGATGTTGATGCCATTCTGGACGCGAAGGCGGGTGCTAAGGCTCGGTGGGTTCCGGGTGTGGTGCGCTCGTGGCTCAAAGGCATTGCGCACCAGGATGAGGTGAACGGTTTTTTGGAAAGTGCGGCAGGGAAGCAGGGTGTGGCGTGGTTGGATGCCGTCATGGAGTTTCTGGACGTGGAGCTGGACATCCATGGGCTGGAAAATCTGCCTGACGATGCGGACGGGCGGCGCTTTACGTTTGTGAGCAATCACCCGCTGGGCGGTCCGGACGGCATCGCTATCGGCCAGGTACTGGGGCATCGCTACGAGGGGCGCATTCGCTACTTGGTGAACGATTTGCTGATGAACCTTCGCGGGCTGGCTCCGCTGTGTGTGCCCATCAACAAGACGGGGCGGCAGAGCCGGGATTTTCCCCGACTGGTGGAGGCGGCGTTTGGCAGCGACAACCACATCATTATGTTTCCGGCGGGGCTGTGCTCGCGGCGCCGGAATGGGGTGATACGCGATTTGCCTTGGAACAAGACGTTTGTCACCAAGAGCGTGGAAACGCAGCGCGACGTGGTGCCTATCCATTTCGGGGGGCGCAATTCTGACCGCTTCTACCGCCTGGCTGACGTGGGCAAGTGGCTGGGGCTGAAGTTTAACATCGCTATGCTCTTTCTGGCGGATGAAACGTTCCGCAACCGTCACCGGACGTTCAGCCTGCATATAGGCAAACCTATTCCCTGGCAAACGTTCGACCACAGCCGAAAGCCGGCGGAGTGGGCGGCATGGGTGCAGGAGGGTGTGTACCGACTGCCTTAAGCGCGTTTCTCTCCCTCCCTCTTCCTCTTTGTCTGTTTTTGCATGTAAAAAAGTTCTTAAAAGTGCAATTTTTCTTTGACACTTTTAATAAGATCGGCTGCGGTTCGGCAATATGAGCAAGCTCTATTGCGCTCGCTTGCACGAAAGTTCTCGCCATGGCAGAGTATTTAGGGCGAGCTTGAACTCTGCTCATTTGGCTTAACGAAATCGTTCCGGGGATAAGGCTTTCCTCTCGGGTCAAGCCGGGGGTGAGCCGTCCGGCCTCCCCCCCAAAAAATAACTATTCCATAAAAAAAGGGGACTACAACACTGGACAATCTGAAGCCGGCGGCCTGCCCTCCCCAAAAAATGAAAAGGGTTGTTGCTCGTTGCTGCAAGTTGTCATTCTTCCCCCCCCAAAAAAAAAGTCAGTATAAATTCAGATGCAACCTATCATTCCTCCCGTAGACAAGGCTCTCTTGCGAGCCGAACTGACTCCCGACCGCCGGCTGCGTTCCACGAACAAGGCGGGCAACGAGATTTACATCGTCACTTATCAGCAAGCGCCTTACGTGATGCGCGAAATCGGTCGGCTTCGCGAAATTGCTTTTCGTGCCGCCGGAGGAGGTACGGGGCTGGAGCTGGACTGGGACGAGTTTGACACGTGTGACCATCCTTACTATCAGCTCATCGTGTGGGACCCTGAGGAGGAGCAGATTTTGGGAGGTTACCGGTTCCTGCCGGGAAAGGAAATTGCGTATCGTCCGGACGGGCAGCCGCATTTGGCCACGGGGCACATGTTCCATTTTTCGGATGAGTTCATCCACACCTACATGGACGACACGGTGGAATTGGGCCGTTCGTTCGTGACACTTGAATACCAGAGCACGCGGGCACTGAGCAAGGGTATTTTCGCGCTGGACAACCTGTGGGACGGGCTGGGCGCGCTCACGGTGGTCATACCGGACCTGAAATATTTCTTCGGCAAGATGACGATGTACCCTTCGTTCAACCGCCAGGCCCGCGACATGATCCTCTTTTTCCTGAAAAAACATTTCGGCGACCCGGACAGGTTGGTGGTGCCCATGACGCCGCTGCAGATTGATACGCCCGACGAGGTGATGGAACGCCTCTTCGTTCACGACGACTTTAAGTCGGACTACCGCATCCTGAACTCGGAGGTGCGCAACCTGGGTTACAACATTCCGCCCTTGGTCAATGCTTACATGGGGCTCAGCCCGACGATGCGCGTGTTTGGCACCGCCGTGAACCACGAGTTTGGCGAGGTGGAGGAAACGGGCATTCTTATTGCCGTGGACGAGATACTGGAGCAGAAACGGATGCGCCACATCGACACCTTCGTGGAGGAACATCCCGACAGCCTGAGCCTCTTTACCGAACTGTTCCGAAAGAAGTGAATAAAATTATAATTTACAATTTATAATTAGGTCTACGACGTTCATACAGGACGATGCAGAACCGTCGCCTTCATGGCCGCAGGCTAATTATAAATTATACATTATAAAATTTAAATGACAACATCTTACCAAATCTATCATACCATGATTACAGAAAACGACAAAGCACTGCTCGACCGCAAAGGCATCAGTGAAGAGAAATTGAACAGCCAGCTGGCTTGTTTCGCCAAGGGCTTTCCTTATTTGAAACTGGCCGCCGCTGCCAGTGTGGAGAAAGGCATCCTTGTGCCTAGTCCCGATGAAGAGCAAGCTTATCTCGCAGCCTGGCAAGCCTATACCGAAAATCCGGCTCACCGGGTGGTGAAGTTCGTTCCCGCATCGGGAGCCGCCAGCCGTATGTTTAAGGATATGTTCGCCTTTGCCGATGCGTCCTACGACGTGCCGACAACCGACTTTGAAAAGAAATTCTTTGCAGAACTCCCCCACGC
>SFPC01000114.1 GCA_004552195.1 Bacteroidales bacterium
TTTCAGAAAGAATCAACGAAGAGGTCGTTGATGAGTTTGTCGAGGACACACTCACCAAGCGGCGGTATCTGTTTGATGACATCATGAAGCAGCTGAAGGCACCCTCGAACAACTTCTCGCAGCAGTTCGACCAACGGCAGGCTGAGGATGTGGTCAACGTGCTCATGCGCCACACCATCACCAAGTATTTCAAGGCCAACTACGAGCGTCTCGCCAAGATGGACGTTAACGCGCGCACGGCATGGCTCACCAACCTGCTGCGCAGCAAATATATCAAGGCGATGCTCCATCAGACCATCACCATCTGTCGTGCCTCGTGGAGAAAAGCCGAGCGTATGGCAGTGAAGCGACAACAGAAACAAGAACGCTCCTACAACCCCTTGAGTCAATATGAATGGATGACAGAAGACGGGCAGCGGCTCTACGACAACACGCTCGACCGCCAGGTGGAGGTGATACCGCCCGACGCGCCGCCACGCCCCGGCGACAACTGGCGATGGAGCAGGATGAAGCACGAATGGATAGAGATGAAGCAGAGACATGGAGATAACGAGTAACGACTACTACCAGTTGCCGCAACGCCTGCTCGCGCCGCTCACCCTCGTGGGCGAGAATGGCGCAGTGAAGGCGATGATGGAGCGCAGGGGCATAGAGGAACGCCTGTATGACTACCGCTGCCGTGCCGCCGTGCACAACTTCGGACCGCTGCAGACCGACGCCCTGTGCTATGTGACCACCGTTGGCAGTAAGGCAGTGGCCATGTGCTTCGAGGCTGTCACCACGGGCGACATCGACCGCGTGAGGCTCGACGACGACGCCCTGCCACCGGTGCCCTTCAACATCGACTGCCTCAATCCCGATTATCTGAAGGCGCAACCCGAGACGCTCATCATCACCAACACCGAGCGCGACTGCCTCACCATGATGGCATGCGGATACCCCTTCGCCATAGCCATCCACGGCGGCAAGGACAGCGCCCCCGAACGCTCGCTAAAGCCCTTCAGACAGTGGCTCGACCCCCTGAAGCGAGTGATAGTGTGCTGCGACAACACCCACGCCGGTCGCACCATGCGCAACAGTCTGAGGCAGTTGCTGTCGCGCGACTACAGTGTGGGCATGGTGCGGCTCGACGTAGCCCTCGACTTCACCTCGCTCTACGTGGCAGGAGGCAAGGAGGCTGTGCAGCGCACTATCCTCACCACACGCTTCACCACCAGCAGCGAGATAGTGTATGTGGGCAGCAGGACGGCTGGAGTGAAGGAGGTGCTGCGCGGCAATTACGACCACGGCTTTTCCACGGGCATGGGACCTCTGACCGACCGCCACCTGATGCTCACCGACGAGGGCGGACTGATAGTGGTGACGGGCAAGCCCAACTGCGGCAAGACCGACTGGTGTCGCTGCCTCGCGGCAAGGCTGATGTGCTCGGAGCGACGGTTCAACGTGTGCTTCTGCTCGTTTGAGGAGCCCAACAAGGACAAGCACGTGGCGAGCTTCGTGCGCCTTGTCACTGGCGAGAGCCACACCGAGGACATGGACGACACGCAGATGGACAACGCGCTGCTCTATCTCGACGCCCACATGGTGAATCTCGACATGGGCACCACAGCGCCCACACCGTCGAACATCATGCGCCTTGCCGACGAGGCATCGAGGCTGCGCAGAGTGCACATGCTGTATATCGACCCCTATCTCTACCTTGAGCCCGACCGCCCCACCGAGAACGAGACGCAGCAGATCAAGCAGATGCTCACCTCGCTGCAGGCGTGGGCACGGCGCAGGAAGGTGTGGGTGGCAGTGGTGGCTCATCCGCGCAAGTTGCAGAAGGACGCTGCGGGCAAATACGAGGAGGTGGATGAATACACCGTGTCGGGCAGTGCCCACTGGGCCAACGTGTGCGACTTCCTTCTGTCGGTGAAGAGGGTGTTCCCGCAGGAGCTTGCCGACGACGATGCCGGCAGCGCCAACCCCTCCTACACGGTGGTGAGCGTGCTGAAGGTGCGCGACCAGGAGATATGCCACACGGGCCGTATGTACTACATCCGCATGGCGAGCGGCAGATACGTGGAGATGAAGGGCGAGAAGGAGTGCCAGGAGCATTTGCGCAAAACAATAATCCACGGCACCGACTTGGCGGCACCGTGGATTGATGTCAGATAGAGGAATATTCGGATGCAGCCCCGAAACAGGGGCACTCCTTCATCGGGTTGAGGTCATGATGTCCGAGGATGAAGGCGCGCGGATAGCTCTTCTTGAGCTCGCGAAGCAGTGCGAGCATTGCGCCCCTCTGGGGCATGGTGCGCGTGTCCTTCGGTCTGCCGTCGGCATCAAGACCACCCTCGTAGCATATTCCGATGGAGTGGGCGTTGTGTCCCTTGCAGTGGGCACCTATGCGATCGACGTCGCGTCCCTTGTGTATCTCGCCGTCGCGCGTGATGTAGTAGTGATAGCCGATGTCGCTGTACCTGCGGTTGTGGATGTGGTCGTGTCGGCATGCCTCGAAGCCGTACTCACGGTCTTCGCGCGTGGCGGAACAATGAATGACGATAAGCGTGATAGTTCTCATGCGTTGGTGTGTTTTTCATGGGTTGATGCAGCTGGTGATTCCGAACGCCGTCCCCAGGGCGGCAACAGCCGCCGCGAGGACGTTGAAGGCAATCTTAACCAGTCTGCGCTTCAATAGTGGAGACATGGATTAATAAAGATTAAAGGGTTAATGACTCAGTTGCACCGACTACTCGTAGTAGTCCTCTCCGCCGCCAGAGGGCTCTCCGCTGCCAGAGTTGTCGCTACCGCTGCCAGAGTTGTCGCTACCGCTGCCAGAGTTGTCGCTACCGCCGCCAGAGGGTTCTCCGCCGCCGGTGTCGTCGGTGCCGTCATTGGGCGTGTCGTCGATGACGGAGCCCTCGCCGTAGTACTTCACCTCCTTGAGCTGCGAGTCGAGGAAGAGGCGCGTGGTGCTGAGGTCGCCGGTGGCACGTGCGAGGAGTCGGAGTCCATCTACATTCTTCTGCACCGAATACTCCTTCTGATTGAGGACGCCAGTGCCCTTGATGCCGACAGAGAAGAGTGCGAGGTTGTCGAACTTCACCTTCTTGCCCTCGAGCAAGAGCTCCTTGGTACACTTGACCGCGTCGCGGAGCACACCGAGGATGGTGCCTTGCGAATAGGGGCAGTTGTGACTGTGCATGTGCTCGGAGAGAGCCTCGAGGTTGAGGGTTTCGTCACTTGCCGCCCTGGCGAACCACAGGCCCTGGAGATTGCCCTTGGCCTGCCACTGATAAAGATAATAACGAATCATACGATAATGATGTGTTAAAGGGTTAATAATGTTGTGTGATTCAATTCACAATGCAAAGATACAACATTGCTGAGGCGCATTGGTGAGTTATATGATATAATAGGATATAATATTGGTTTTCAATAAGTTAAACGTAAAATTAGAGAAAATGAGACAACAAGAATTCAAAATCCGGACGTATGGGCGCATGGAGTTGGCGCAGACGTATTTCCCGACATTGCTTGCCTTGTCGGCATGGAACAAACTGAAGAGGTGGATAGACAACTGTCCGCAGTTGAAGAAGAGGCTTGCCGAACTAACCGACAATCCCAAGGCTCGTACCTGGACACCTCGCCAGGTGGAGGCGATAGTGGAGATGTTGGGGGAGCCTTAGGAGGGCTAAAGCCGTGCTTTAGGTGGCGTAAAGCCGTGCTTTAGATAAGTTAAAGCACGGCTTTGTCTGCCGCAAAGGCCGCGTGCAAGACGCCCACGCTCCCAGAGGCTGCGCGTAACGTAAGAATATTTAAAAAAATAAAAAATTGCGGAAAAAGTTGCATATTACAAATATTATGTGTACTTTTGCAATTTGAAAGAACAAAAAAAGAAAAAAGAATAAGAATATGAAAGATTTGGATTGGGCCAGTCTGTCATTTGGATACAGACGTACAGACTACAACGTGCGATGCTACTATCGCAACGGAAAGTGGGGCGAGATAGAGGTTTGCTCCGACGAATACATCAACATGCACATGGCTGCCACCTGTCTGCACTACGGACAGGAAGCCTTTGAGGGCTTGAAGGCATACCGTTGTCCCGACGGTAAGGTGCGCGTGTTCCGCATGGACGAAAACGCAAAGCGCCTTCAGAGCACATGCCGCGGCATTCTCATGCCCGAGGTGCCCACGGAAATGTTTGAGGAAATGGTGAAGAAGGTAGTCAGACTCAACCAAGAATGGATACCGACATACGAGAGCGGAGCCACACTTTACATCCGTCCGCTATTGGTGGGCACCGGAGCACAGGTGGGCGTTCATCCCGCCAGCGAGTATCTCTTCCTTATCTTTGTCACTCCAGTAGGTCCTTACTTCAAGGGTGGTTTCTCAACCAATCCCTATGTCATCATACGTGAATACGACCGCTCGGCTCCTCTCGGAACAGGCAAATATAAGGTGGGCGGCAACTATGCGGCATCTCTCTTTGCCAACAATCTTGCTCATGAGAAGGGATATGCCTGCGAGTT
>SFPC01000036.1 GCA_004552195.1 Bacteroidales bacterium
TTGCGCTCGCCTTGCACTATCTTTTGATAAAATAGGCTGCGGCTCAGCAAAGAAAATTGCAAATCCAAAGGCTTTGCATTTTGCTTTGCGCTCGCCTTGTACTATCTTTGCCCCCAAATAAAGTTTAAGGGTATAAAAATCTGAAAAAGGAGAGCTGCGTTTGGACAGTCTGCTTCAGCAAATGACAAGCTTTGGGACATCTAAACTGCATCTGCCCCAACCATTCTGCCTCTCCTTGACAATCTGCATTAAATCAACCACACATTATATATGATCAAGATTACTTTCCCCGACGGCTCCGTTCGCGAATACGAAAACGGCGTAACGGGCCTACAAATAGCTGAAAGCATCTCTTCACGCTTGGCACAGGACGTGCTGGCCTGCGGCGTGAACGGCGAAACGGTGGAACTGAACCGCCCTATCCACGAAGATGCTACCATCCAGCTCTACAAATGGGACGATGAACAGGGCAAACATGCCTTTTGGCACACTTCGGCTCACTTGATGGCGGAAGCCATGCAGGAACTCTGGCCCGGCACGCAATTTGGTATCGGACCCGCCATCGAAAACGGTTTCTACTACGACGTGATGCCCCCTGAAGGCGTTAGCATCAGCGAAAGCGATTTCCCGAAAATCGAAAAGAAAATGCAGGAACTGGTGCAACGCAAAGAGGCTTTGGTACGTCAGGACATCTCCAAAGCCGACGCGCTTCAGTTCTTCGGCGATCATGGACAAACCTACAAGAACGAACTGATTGCCGAGCTGGAAGACGGACACATCACGACTTATACACAAGGAGCTTACACCGACCTGTGCCGAGGCCCGCACTTGATGACGACAGCCCCCATCAAGGCCGTGAAAGTGATGGCCGTGAGCTCAGCCTATTGGCGTGGCGATGAAAAACGCCCGCAAATGACCCGCGTTTACGGTATCTCTTTCCCAAAAAAGAAGTTGCTCGACGAATATCTCCAACTGCTCGAAGAAGCCAAACGCCGCGACCACCGCAAAATCGGTAAGGAAATGGAACTTTTCATGTTCTCCGAACTGGTGGGTAAGGGATTGCCCATGTGGCTGCCCAAAGGAACGGCACTCCGCCTGCGCTTGGAGGATTTCTTGAAGAAAATTCAGAAACGCTATGGTTATCAGCAGGTTATGACGCCACACATCGGTTCCAAAAACCTGTATGTAACCTCCGGCCACTATGCCAAATACGGCAAAGACTCCTTCCAGCCTATCCATACCCCCGAGGAGGGCGAAGAGTATATGCTCAAACCCATGAACTGCCCGCACCACTGCGCCATCTTTGCCTGGAAACCGCGCTCATACAAGGACCTGCCGTTGCGTCTGGCCGAGTTCGGCACGGTGTACCGCTACGAGCAGAGCGGTGAGCTCCACGGACTGACACGTGTGCGCGGCTTCACGCAGGACGATGCCCACATTTTCTGTGCCCCCGACCAGGTGAAAGATGAATTCCTGCGCGTGATGGACATCATCATGATTATCTTCCGCGCGCTCAAATTCGACAAGTTTGAAGCGCAGATTTCCTTGCGCGACAAGGTGAACCGCGAAAAGTACATCGGTTCGGAAGAAAACTGGGAACGCGCTGAACGTGCCATTATCGAAGCATGCGAAGAAAAAGGCCTGCCCGCCCACATCGAATACGGCGAAGCAGCTTTCTACGGCCCCAAACTGGACTTCATGGTGAAGGATGCCCTCGGCCGCCGCTGGCAGCTGGGTACCATTCAGGTGGACTACAACCTGCCCGAACGCTTCAACCTGGAATACACCGGTGCCGACAATCAGAAACACCGCCCGGTAATGATTCACCGCGCCCCCTTCGGCTCCATGGAACGCTTCGTGGCTGTACTCATCGAGCATACGGCCGGCCACTTCCCGCTCTGGCTCACCCCGGATCAGGTGGCCATCCTGCCCATCTCGGACAAGTACAACGACTATGCCCAACAGGTTTGCAAACAGCTCGACGAGCAAAATGTGCGTGCCTACGTGGATGACCGCTCCGAGAAGATTGGCCGCAAAATCCGCGACAACGAAATGAAACACGTGCCTTATCTGCTCGTAGTGGGCGAAAAAGAAGCCGCCGAAGGCACGGTTGCTGTCCGCAAACAAGGCGAAGGCGACCAAGGTAGCCTTTCTGTTGAAGATTTTGCAAAGAAAATCAATGAAGAAGTGGCCGCAATGACCAAAAATTACTAACTTTGCCGCCGCTTTTAAGCACAATGCACAAAGTCAAGGCTTGAAAGCGAAAAGACATGACCGTTTGACTGTAACCAAACCATGTTTTTTCGCTTTTGGGCTTTCCAAACAAAAAATACAACTTAATGCCAGCACCGCAGAAACCACGCCGCGACCGCAACAAGCCTCAACACCGCATCAATGACCAAATCCGTTGCCGTGAAGTGCGCATCGTAGGCGACGATGTTGAATCGGAAGTAATGCCCACCCGCCAAGCCATCCAACTTGCCCAGCAAAAAGGAGTTGACTTGGTTGAAATCTCCCCTAACGCCGAACCGCCTGTATGCAGGCTCATCAATTACTCCAAGTTTCTTTACCAACAAAAGAAACGGCAAAAGGAACTGAAAGCCAAGCAGGTGAAAATTGAAGTGAAAGAAATACGCTTCGGACCGCAAACCGACGAGCATGACTACAACTTCAAGCTGAAACATGCCAAGGAGTTTCTTTCTGAAGGCGATAAGGTGAAGGCTTACGTGTTCTTCCGAGGACGCTCTATCCTGTTCAAGGAACAAGGTGAGGTGTTACTCCTACGTTTTGCCAACGACTTGGAAGAGTATGGCAAAGTGGAGCAACTGCCTGTTTTGGAAGGCAAGCGCATGATTCTCTTCATCGCTCCCAAAAAATCGGGTGGTACGAAAAAAGTTGATAGCCACGACGAAGTAAACGAAACTTCTACTGAAGAAATCAAAGTAAAGAAAGCACCTCAAATGAAAGCCAAGAAGGAATATCAAGGCCCACGTGTTGAAGGTGAAGATTTCTAAAGAAATAAATCAAAACTGAAAGCTCGCGCGTTGCGTTCGGTATCTCACGCAGCCGCAGTATATATTAACTCATTAACAAACAAAGAAAATGCCAAAAGTTAAGACTAATTCTGGTGCCAAGAAGCGTTTCGTTCTCACCGGAACGGGTAAGATTAAAAGACGTCATGCTTACCACAGTCACATCCTGACCAAGAAGACCAAAAAGCAGAAACGCAACCTCGACCACGTTGCTATCGTTGACAGCACCAACGTACGTCAGGTACGCGAGCTCCTCTGCCTCCGCTAATCTTCAATGCCTCAGGCACAGAATTAACATGGAAGTTCCTCAGAGCTTTCCATCTTACACAAACAAGTCTAACCGGATGCTTAGCTCACAAGACCAGCCTATAACTAACCCTAACAGGCGGCGCTAACCTCCAAAACGAAAAAACAAAATGCCAAGATCAGTCAATCACGTAGCTTCAAGAGCAAAGCGTAAGAGAATTCTCAAACTCACCCGCGGCTACTACGGTGCCCGCAAAAACGTTTGGACCGTTGCCAAGAACACTTGGGAAAAAGGTCTTACTTATGCCTTCCGCGACCGCCGCAACAAAAAGCGCAACTTCCGCGCGCTGTGGATTCAGCGTATCAACGCTGCTGCCCGTTTGGAAGGTCTTTCTTACTCGCAGCTCATGGGTGGCCTTCACAAGGCCGGCATCGAAATCAACCGCAAGGTGCTTGCCGACCTCGCCGTGAACAATCCGCAGGCTTTCAAAGCCATTGTTGCCAAGGCCAAATAATCAATCGCCCATATAAGCATTTAAAGGAGTGACTCCAAAGGGAGTCGCTCCTTTATTTATATACAAGTGAGGCGACTGAAACCCTCAAACACTTGCCCGCACATTTTCGGCAAACAGAAGTCGGTAAAGAAAGCACAAATCAGCCTGTCGGAGACTAAAGATTGGCCAGTTGGAGGCCAAAATCAGGACAAAAAAAGAGAGAACCTCCAGCACTCACAAATAGTTTGCTGAATGTCCTCTGTCTTAATACATACACAGCGACGGAAGTCGCCGCTGCATGAGAGAATTGGGAGATTTTCAATCATACAATGAGCAATGACAAGTTTGCTTAGCCATTGCCATGACGCGAAAAGCTCGGATAAAAATGGGAACCAATGAATTACTTCAAAGAAACCTCGATGTCCTTCTCCGTCTCAGCCATTTCCAGCTTACCTTCACGGAGCAACCAACCCAAACCCAAGTAGAGTTCCTTGTCGGCACGAATTTTCGTGGCTTTCTTGAGATCTTTTCCTGTCAGCTTTCCGCCCTCGTTCAGGGCTTCCCAAATTTTACCGGCCAATGCGCCTGCTTTTTCTTCAAACATGCTGATAATATTATAAGTTAAACAATGCGGCTTTTCTTGTTGTTAAGCCAAGTCCAGTATAGTTTCCTACAAAGAGGAAGAACTTTGGTTAAAAACTTTGAACAGGTGCAAAGGTAATGCATTATTTTCTATCAAAAGCACTTTTATCACTGAAAATCAACGATTTTCTACCATAATGCTCAAAAAGTTACAGTTAACGTGCCAAAACAAACTCTTTTATGCGTACTTTCGTAGCGACATAACGCTTCCATGTTATACCTCAATCAGATAAATAACCTTGCTTAGCTTCATTATTCCCACCTATAATTACGTATGTGTCCAACTGGCCGCCGACCTCACGGAACAGGCGGAGGCACTGCACCGCCAAATGCCCCAAGCCTTCGATTACGAAGTGCTGGTGGGCGACGACGCTTCCACCGACAAGGCTACGGTAGAGGCCAACCGCGCCATCAACCACCTGCCCCACGCCCGGCTGATAGAGATGGAGCAGAATGTGGGGCGGGCGTTCCTGCTCAACCGGCTCATGGAGGAGGCACGGTTCGACCACGTGGTGATGATTGACTCCGACGCGGCGGTGTGTACTCCGGACTTCGTTTCGCGCTACTGGCATGCCCGCGAGGAAGCCTCCGTGCTTTGCGGCACGCTGCGCAACCCCGACACGCCCGTGCAGCCCGGCTGCGAGTTGCGCTACAAATACGAACACGCGGCGACCACGCTGCGGCAGCAGCAGACGGAAGAGAACCTGTCGCCCTATTTCCGCCTGTCGACCTTCAACCTGATGCTGGACAAACGCGCACTCGGCGACCTGCGTTTCGACAGCCGGTGTGAGGAATACGGCTACGAAGACGCGCTGTTGGGATTGGAAATGCAACGTCAGGGGATTACGCTCCTACACATCGACAACCCCCTCATCCACACCGGCATCGACAGCAACGCCTCTTTTCTCTCCAAGACCGAGGCAGCCATGCGCACCCTTTCGCGCCTGACCGGGCTCATGCAGGAACAAGCCGGCCCGTCAAGGTATTACCGCCGGCTGCAAGCCTTCGGGTTGGGCCGACCGGCCGCCTGGTGCTTCCGTCTGTTGCGTCCGCTGCTGCGATGCAATCTCCTGAGCCACCACCCCAGCCTGCTCATTTTCCAACTTTACAAACTGGGCTATTATGCCAGCCTCAAATAGGAGGGGCAAGGGCATCCATGCCGGGAGCATCCGCTACGGCAATTCCCGTATTCACTCCCCCGTCCCCTCCTCCGCACCACCCTACCCTTTGTTTGAAAAACATCACGCTCTATGCAGCTAAAAATATACGAAGCGTCGGCCGGTTCCGGCAAAACCTACCGCTTGGCTTTGGAATACATTGCCTTAGCCCTGGAAACGGACCAACCCTCCGCCTTTGCCAACACGCTGGCCGTCACCTTCACCAACAAAGCCACGGCAGAAATGAAAGACCGCATCCTGGCGCAGCTCTACAACGCCGCCCACGGAGGGCTGGATGCCGGTTTCATGAACGACCTCGTCCGCCGATTGCACCTTGCGCCCGAAGTCATCGCCCAACGCGCCCGGGTCGCACTGCAATCCATCCTTCACGACTACGACCGTTTCCGTGTGGAAACCATCGACTCTTTCTTCCAATCCCTACTCTCCAACCTGGCCCACGAGTTAGGTTTGACGCGCGGCTTCCGTGTCGACCTCGACACGGAGGATGCCGTGTCGCGCGCCGTCGACCGCCTGTTGCTTTCCATCGGCCACAGCGGCAAGGCAGGGCAGCGCACCGCGCGGCAGGTGATGGAGTTCATGGAAGAGCGGATTGGCGAGGACAAGGGATGGAACATCAGCCGCGAGCTCAAGTCGTTCGGAATGAAAAACCTGTTCTGCAGCGAGTATCTGCAAAACGAGCAGGCTCTCTCCCGCTTCTTTGCCGACGAGGACAACCTCCGCCGGTTGAAGAACGAGCTGCGCCAACTCGGCCAGGAACTCCTGCCGTCCTTGCAGGAAGCGGGAACCCTGCTGACCGGGTTCCTGAACCTGCCGCCCGATGGTGTCGACCCCTCACAGCTCAAAGGCATCGGCGGCCTGCGCACCTACGCCTTGGCCTTGCAAAACGGCAACTATATGGCCGACATGAACAAAACGATGGTACAAGCATTGGACAACGTCAACGCCCTGCTGAAGAAGGCATTGCAAAAGGATGCAGCCTACGTGGCCTTTGCCGAAGAAACCGCGCGGAGGCTCGCCGAGGCGGAAAGCGTACGGGAGAAAGCCGCCCCCATCCTGTCCACCATCGAGCTCACCCTCCAGAAACTCACCCCGCTCTGCCTGCTCCACGAAATAGGCAACGAAGTGGGGCGCATCAACGCCGAATCCGGCACCTTCATGCTGGCCAACACGCCCGACCTCTTCAATAAAATGGTACAGAAAGAGGACTCGTCCTTCGTGTTTGAGCGTGCCGGCACCACCTTCCGCCACATCATGATCGACGAGTTTCAGGACACGTCGCGACAGCAGTGGAACAATTTCAAGCGGCTCATCCTGGAAAACATGGCCAAAGGTGACGGTTGCATGCTCGTGGGCGACATCAAGCAGAGCATTTACCGCTGGCGCGGCGGCGACTGGGAAATTCTTAACAACATCGACAGCGAGTTGGCGCACATGGGTACCCGTCCCATCGCCGAACAACTTGACACCAACTACCGCAGCAAGCACCACGTGGTGAGTTTCAACAACGCCTTCTTTGTCCACGCCCGCCAAGCCCTTGACCGGCTCAACATACAGGACGGCCTGACGGACAACGCCTTGGTCAGTACCATCTACGGTAAAGTGGCGCAAAAGGAGAAGCCCCATGCCGAGGGCGGCTACGTGCGCATTGCCCTGCCCGACAAGAAGGACACGGAGGAGGACATTCTGGAGGATGTTTTCGGACAAATCACCCTGCTGCACGAAACGCACCACGTTCCTTTCGGGAAAATGGGCATATTGGTGCGCGCCAAGGCGGATGCCGTCAAGATTATCCGCCATTTCTCCCTCCACCATCCCGAAGTGCCGCTCACATCCGACGAAGCCTTCAAACTGACGGCCTCGCCGGGCGTGAAACTCCTGGTCAATGCCCTCAAGTACCTGGCCAATCCTGCCGACACCGTGGCCCGCGAAGCCTGTCTGGTCATGGGGCGCGCCCTCAGCCTTCAAGCCATCGGCGACGAAGTCATGCAGACACTGGACGACCACCGGGCGCAATGGCTGCAACTGCCGCTGTTTGAAGCCTGCCAACGGCTCATCGCTTTGTTCCGCCTGCCCGAGGCCGAGGCGGAGGGGAAAGGGCAGTCTGCCTACCTGCATTCGTTCCTGGACCACCTGCTGGCCTTCATCGATGAGAACGGTTCCGACCTGCCGGGCTTCATTACCCACTGGGACGACGTGCTCTGCACCAAATCCATTGCCGTGGACATCCAGGACTCGGTCTACATCATGACGGTGCACAAGTCGAAGGGACTGCAACGCCACACCATTTTCCTGCCGTTCTGCAACTGGACGCTCGACAAGGATTTCCCCGAAGATATCCTGTGGTATACCACGGGCGAGCTGCCCACGCCATTCAGCGAGCTGCCTTTGGTGCCCGTGGGCAGCTATGCCTCAAAGAAGGTGAAAGCCTCGGCATTCGCGCCCCATTATCGCTACGAACACTTGCAGCAACGCATCGACAGCATCAACGCCCTCTACGTGGCCTTCACCCGGGCCGAGGAAAATCTCCTGCTCTGGAGCCAGCCCAAAAGCAACTCCGTGGCCCGGTTGGTGGAAGAATTTGTCAACGCACAGGCGGAAGGGGAGGACAACGGCGTGGCCCGGCCCCAACCGCAGCAGGCGGCCAGCGAAACGGTGAAATGCTTCGGCGCACCGGAGGACTTCCACGAAAAAGCGAAGGGAGAAAAACGGGATAATCCGCTGGAGGACAACGATGCCGAAACGGTGGAAGTTTCGCTCTACCACTCCACCGCACCCGTGGTGTTCCAGCAGTCCAACCGGGCGAAAGATTTCATTGCCGAGGCCGGGGACGAGGAACAGGACATGGCAGCGGATGCCGGCGTGCAGCAGTCGGTCTACCTCAACCCGGGCAAGGTGATCCACCGCGTGTTACAGCAAATCGAAACGGCAGCCGACGTGGTGCCCACATTGGACTCCATGGTCAGCCAAGGCATCCTGACCCGCCCCGAGCGCGAGCGGCTGCACAAGGTCATCCTGAAGCGTCTGGCCGACCCGCGTGTCGGACGCTGGTTCGACGGGTCGTGGAAGCTGTTCACGGAATGCAATATGCTGACGCGCGGTGCCGACGGCCAAGTGGAGGTGAAACGCCCTGACCGCGTCATGCTACACCCCGACGAGACGGTGGTCGTTGACTACAAATACGCCAAATTCGACCCCGAGCACCTCACGCAGGTCAGCCGTTACTTGCAGGAATTGCGCAAGATGGGCCATGCCCGCGTTCACGGCCATCTGCTGTATGTGCTGACGGGCAAGATTATCGATGTAGAGTAAACAATTCAACTCTCGCAAACATGGAAAGTTGAAGGTTATAAGGTTAGGGTCGCTTCGCTCCCTGGTTATAAGGTTATTGCTGAAGTTAGGAGATTTTTGGTTATGAGGTTATGAGGTTATAAGATTACTATTTAAGCGGGCGATGTTCAAGCGTTACAACAGTAACTTTATAACCTTATAACCCCATAACCTGATTATCCGAGTTACGCAGTAACTTTTTAACCTCATAACCTTATCCCTCATAACCTACGAAACTATACTACAAACCATGAAATCATTTCTCGAACTGGTAGCCGGCGATTTGCGCCGCCGTTTTGGCAACGACCTCAGCCACACCGTGGTGGTGTTCCCCAACAAACGCGCCAGCTTGTTCTTCAACGAATATCTCCTGCCGCCCGACGGTTCGCCCGTCTGGGCACCCCGCTACCTGACCATCAGCGAGCTTTTCCTTTCTCTTTCCGACAAACGGCTGGCCGACCCCATCGATACGGTGTGCCGCCTCTACCACCACTTTGTGCGCCTGACGGGCAGCAAGGAGTCGCTCGACTTTTTCTACGGTTGGGGAGAGCGGCTGCTGTCCGACTTCGACGATGTGGACAAGAGCCGGGCCGACGCGCGCAAGGTGTTCCGCGACCTGCGCGACTACGGCAGCCTGGAAAGTTTCGACTACCTCACGCCGGAACAGATCGAGCAGCTGCAACGCTTCCTCAACGACTTTTCCAAGGACAAGCTGACCCACCTGCGACAGAACTTCAACCGGCTGTGGGAAAACCTCTTCGCGATTTACGAGGCATTGTCGGCGGACCTGGCCTCCACGGGCGAGGCGTACGAGGGCCGACTCTACCGCGAAGTGGCCGAAGCCCTGGAGCAAGGCACCATTGCCCTGCCCGACAGCATGGAGCACGTGGCCTTTGTGGGCTTCAATGTCATCGACAAGGTGGAACAGACGCTCTTCCTCACCCTGCAACAGCAGCAGAAGGCGTTGTTCTATTGGGACTACGACACGAGCTATGTCAGCCCGGACGGCGGCAGCCATTCCGAAGCGGGCTTGTTCCTGCAAGAGAACCTCCGTATGTTTCCCAACGCCCTGGGCGAGGACCAAGAGCTCTTCAGCAATTTCCTGCACGACCGCGACCACCGCTCCATCCACTTCGCATCGGCTCCCACCGACATGGCCCAGGCGCAATATGTGGCGACATGGTTGCAGAACCCCGCCTATTTCGACCCGGCGCAGGCGAAGCGCACGGCCATCGTGCTTTGCAACGAGAACCTGCTCCAGCCCGTGCTCCATTCGTTGCCGCCCTCGGTACGCAATGTGAACGTGACGAAGGGGTTCCCCCTGCACCACACACCGGCTTACACCTGTGTGGAGAACGGAATGGAGCGGATTGTGGCGGAGATGGACCGTCAGGCAGCCGCCCACGCTGCCGGACCGGACGGCGACAAGCCTTTCGTACTGCCCACAGGCCGGGAGAATGTGCCCTACCTGGAACAGCTCTGCGAAGCCGTCAAGGCGCAGGCGCAGGAGGTCGGGCAGAGCGCCGAGGGCGATGAACTGCTGCGCAACCTCTACGCCGAGGCTTTCTTCCGTGCCTACACCGTGCTCAACCGTTTTGTGCTCCTGTTGCAGGACGGCAAGCTGCCCGTGATGCAGTCCACGCTGTTCCGGCTTATCCGCCAGGTGCTGCGCACGGTGTCGGTGCCGTTCCACGGCGAGCCGGCTGTGGGGTTGCAGGTTATGGGTGTGCTCGAAACGCGCTGCCTGGATTTCGACCACGTGCTCATGCTCTCGGTAGGCGAGGGCATCCTGCCGCAACGCTCGGGCGACGCATCCTTCATCCCCTTCCTCATCCGCAAACAACACCGGCTCACCACCCCCGACCGTCAGGTGGCGGTCTATGCCTACTACTTCCACCGGTTGCTCCAGCGCGCCCGCCATGTCCACCTGGTCTACAACGCTTCGACCGAGGGAACGCAGCGGGGCGAGATGTCGCGCTTCATGCGTGCCCTGCTGGTGGAACACAACGAACGGCTCCACATCCGCCACCTCCGTCTGGAGAGTTCGCCGCGCACGGTGAACATCGAGGTCAGTGAGGGTAGGGCCGACGATGCGGACCGCCCGCTCTTCACACAGCTTTCGCCCTCGGCCTTGAAATATTACTTCAAGTGTCCCTTGCAGTTCTACTATCATTACGTGAAACGGCTGCGCACGCCGCAGGACCAGGACCCGATCATCAACGCCAACGACTTCGGCTCGGTGTTCCACCTCACGGCTGAACGGCTCATGCTCGACGTGTTCAACGGCGAAACGCGCGACATCACGCCCCAGCGTCTGCAACATTTCCTGAAGGAGAACTCCGCGCACACCTTGCAGCAAATGGTGCGGCAGGCTTTTGCCGACAACGGACTGCAAGGGGTGGCCATCACGGAGAAGGCGGTGATGCAATATGTCAAGCAACTGCTGCGCTACGAGGCGGGCACGCTGACGGCCGAGGGTACAGCGCCGGCCACTTCGTTCCGGGTGCTCGACGCGGAACGGACTTCGGAAATCATGCTCGACGTGCCGTTCCGTGGCGGCACCGTGCCTTTCCGCCTCTTCGGCGACATTGACCGCCGCGACGAGGCGGTGCTGCCCGACGGCTCGCGCTGTATGCGCATCGTGGACTACAAAACGGGACGCAAGCACGACAAGGATAGCTACGCGCTGGATGATTTCTTCTCGGCAGAAAAGGAATATCCCGAAAACCCGCTCCAGACTTTCGTCTACTCGCTAATGTGGTCGCGCCGTACGGATTTGCCTGTCGTGCCGATGCTCTACTACATCCCGAGCATGACATCGAAGGATTTCTCGCCCTATGTCTGCATCGACAAGGAGCCGGTGATGCGCTTCCAGGACATAGCCCACGATTTCGAACGCAAGCTCTGCGACACGCTGGCGGACATCATCGACCCGGCCAAGCCGTTTCCGCCCACGGAGAACGAGGACTACTGCAAATACTGCGACTACCGAGGACTGTGCCATTAAGCTCTGCGCACAGAAGTTTGTCAAAAAACTTGACATCACCGGCCCTGAAACTGACTTTTTCCCCACATAACCTTTCCCATGTTCCAAATCATCCCCACCCCACTTTTCAAGGAAACCTGCCCCGCTTTCATCGGCGGAGCGATTGAGGCCTGCGTGGCCAACTCTCCCTCCTCGCCCGACCTTTGGACGGAAATCGAAGCCATGGTGGCACAGCTGCGCCACGACTTCACGCCCGACAGCATCAAACTGCGACCCGGCATCGCCGCCACCCGGGCGGCCTACAAGGCGGCAGGCAAAGACCCCAGCCGCTACCGTCCGGCCTGCGAGCAACTGGCGCGCCGCGTGTTGCAGGGCAAGGACCTCTACGCCGTCGACACGATTGTGGACCTCGTCAACCTGGCCTCGCTCTTCAGCGGCTACTCCACGGCGGCACTGGATGCCGACCACATCGAGGGGACGCTGATTGAACTGGACTTCGGACGGGAGGGCGAGCCCTACGAAGGTATCGGACGCGGCGTGCTCAACATCGAACACCTGCCCGTTTACCGCGATGCGGCCAAGGCTTTCGCCACGCCCACCAGCGACAGCGTACACACGAAACTAACTCCCGGAACGCGCCACCTGCTGGTGCTCATCAACGGCTACGACGGCAACCGCGAAGAGGTGGAACGCACCATAGCGTTCACCGAGAAACTGCTCGAAAAATATGCCGCAGCCACGCACCTGGAGCACTGCATTTACTGAAACATACGCTCATAAATCTCTTACCTGATGACTCCCTCACTCAACGAACTTGTACTGCGCGACACGCCCTATGCCGCACTGATGAACAAGCGTATTTTCAACGTGTTGCTCATCGCCACCAAATACGACGCCTTCATGCTGGAGGACGACGGCCGAGTGGACGAACAGATATTCAATGAGTACACTGCCCTCAACCTGCGCTATCCGCCGCGCTTCACACAGGTGACTACGGAGGAGGAGGCGCTGTGCTGCCTGCAGGACCGCAACTTCGAGCTGGTCATCGTGATGCCCAACATGGCCGGACGCGACATCTTTGCGGCTGCCGGCAGCATCAAGGCTCTCTATCCGCACATTCCCATCGTGGTGCTCACGCCTTTCTCCAAGGAGGTGAGCCGCAGGGTGGCGGGCGAGGACCTCTCGCACATCGACTACGTGTTTTCCTGGCTCGGAAACTCGGAACTGCTGCTGGCCATCATCAAACTGATTGAGGACAAGCTGAACGCCCCCGACGACCTGCCATCGGTGGGCGTACAAACCATCCTGCTGGTGGAGGACTCCATCCGCTTCTACTCCTCCGCCCTGCCCCACCTGTACCGTGTGGTGCTCGAACAGAGCCGGGAGTTCTCGAAGGAAGCCCTCAACGACCACCTGAAAATGCTGCGCATGAGAGGCCGCCCCAAAATCATGTTGGCACGCACTTACGAGGAGGCGGTGGACATTCTCCACACGTACCCCGACAACATTCTGGGCGTGGTTTCGGACATGAGTTTCTCACGCGAAGGGCAGAAGGACCCGCTGGCGGGCTACCGCCTGGGCCAAGAGCTGCGGCGCATCAACCGCCACATCCCGCTCATCCTGGAGTCGAGCGAGGTGGAGAACGAACAATATGCCCGGAAACTGGGCGCGTCGTTCATTCCCAAACGCTCCAAAAGCTACCCGCAGGACCTGCAGGCGCAAATCATGCAACACTTCGGCTTCGGCGACTTCATCATTGACGACCCCGACACACATCAGGAGCTGCTGCGCATCAAGGACCTGAAGGATTTGCAGAAAAAGATTTTCCAAATTCCGGACAACGCCCTGCGCTACCACCTGTCGCACAACCATTTTTCGCGCTTCTTCTACTCACGCGCCATGTTCCCGCCCGCCGAAATCCTGAAGGCGCACGACGCCAACCAATACACCAACATGGACGAGGCGCGGCAGTTCATCTTCAACATCATCGTGCGCTACCGGAAAATGAAGAACGCCGGCGTGGTGGCCATCTACCAGAAGGAACGCTTCGACGAGTACAGCAACTTTGCCCGCATCGGCAACGGCTCGCTGGGCGGCAAGGGGCGAGGCCTGGCCTTTATGGGGACGCTCGTGAAGCGATATCCCACGCTCGTGACCGACAACTTCCACGTGGACATTCCCAAAACGGTGGTCATCTGCACGGACATCTTCGACCAGTTCATGGAGCAGAACAACCTCTACCCCATTGCCCTGAGCGACGCGCCCGACGAGGAGATACTGCAAGCCTTCGAACAAGCCACCCTGCCCCACTCCCTGCTCGAAGACCTCATCAGCCTGTTCAAGGTGAGCAAAAACCCGCTCGCCGTGCGCTCGTCGAGCATCCTGGAGGACTCGCACTACCAGCCATTCGCCGGCATCTATGCCACGTACATGATACCGCGCATCGATGATGAGCAGACGTCCATGCGCCTGGTACGCGCGGCCATCAAGGCGGTGTATGCCTCGGTGTTCTACCGCGACAGCAAGGCGTATCTCACGGCCACGCAAAACCTCATCGACCAGGAGAAGATGGCCGTCGTGCTGCAGGAGGTGGTGGGCAAGCCCCACGGCCAGGTGTTCTACCCCACGCTCTCCGGCGTGGCACGCTCGCTGAACTTTTACCCCATCGGCGACGAAAAGCCTGAGGAGGGCATTGCCAACATCGCCGTGGGACTGGGCAAATACATCGTTGACGGCGGACAGGCCCTGCGTTTCTCGCCCGCCCACCCTAAACACATCCTGCAACTGGGCAGCACGGAAACGGCCCTGCGCGAAACGCAACGCGACTTCCTGGCCCTTGACCTGCAGAACCTCTCCGACCATTTCCAGACGGACGATGCCTTCAACCTCTGCCGCCTGCCGCTCTCTGCCCTGCCGCCCGACGACACCGCAGCACGCTATGTCATCTCCACCTACGACCTGCAGAACGGACGGCTCAACCCGGGCACTTACTGCAACGGGCCGGGCCGGCGGCTGGCTACTTTCTCGGGCATTCTGCAAAGTGATGCCTTCCCCCTGGCGGACACCATCAAGCGGCTGCTCGAAATCGGTGCGGCGGAGATGGGGCGGCCCGTGGAAATTGAGTTTGCCATGCAAATCACGGGCGGCAAGGCGTGGTTCTACCTCTTGCAGATACGCCCCATCGTGGACCGTCTGGAGGAGGTGGCACCCGACTTCGACGCTCAGACCGCAGGCCGCCTGCTGCTGGGCAGCACTTCTGTGCTGGGCAACGGGCAGGTGGTCGACGTGCAGGACGTGGTCTACGTGAGGTCGGAGCACTTCGACCCCGCCCATAGCAAAGACATTGCGCGGGAACTGGACTTGCTAAACGAGCGGCTGCAGAACGAGGAAAAGGGCTATGTTCTGGTGGGACCGGGACGTTGGGGCAGCTCAGACCCTTGGCTGGGCATTCCCGTGAAGTGGCCGCAAATCAGCGGTGCGCGCATCATCGTGGAGTGCGGCCTGTCGGCTTACCGCATCGACCCCAGCCAGGGCACGCATTTCTTCCAGAACCTCACATCGCTCGGCGTGGGCTATTTCACCATCCGCCCCTATGCCGACGACGGTTCGTTCGACGAGGATTGGCTGAACGAACAGCCCGCCGTCTACGAAAGCCATTTCCTGCGGCAGGTACACTTCTCCGCTCCGCTGTGCATACAGATGGATGGCCGTCACGGGCGGGGCGGTGTGTGGTATCCGGCCGGTGCCGAAGCTTAGGCGGGTGGCGGAAAGTTCACACTGCTTTTTGACGTTTCCTGTCTTTGTACATCAACAGCCGCACTACTTGGCATGGATTCTCCGGATGATTTTACGGTTGGCCTGATTGATTTTTGACAGGTCGATGGAGTTCAGGTATATTTGGGTAGTGCGGTAGGAGTTATGGCCCATGGCCTCACTGATGATGGCGATGGAAAAATCCATGTTGCGTGCCATGCTGGCCCAGGAATGACGAGCCACGTAGGTGGTAAGGGGTATTTTGAGGGCTATCATGGCACCAATTTTCTTCAAATAGCGATTTACCTTCTCCTGCATCAGCCGGTATTGACTGTACTCCGTGCCGTCGGCTCGGGAAATGATGGGTAGCATATAGGGAGTGCCGAACGTGAGCGGGGCGTAGCGGTTGACAATGTCCTGAAGCTCTTTCACCCACTCCACCTTCAGGAGTTGATGGGTCTTCTTACGACTATAACAAATGGTGCCGTGCTTGAGGTCGGACTTCTTGAGAAACGCCATGTCGACAAAGGGCATGCCGCGCATGTAAAAACTGAACATGAACATATCACGCGCAAAAGAGAGCCGAGCGTCGGACGACAAATCCAACTGACCAATGGCTCGCAAACAGGCTTCGGGAATGGCGCGTTTGGTAGTCCGGACAAAAGAAAGCCGCACATGCTTAAAAAGGTGGCGGTGCGTGGCCACACCTTCGTCTACGGCTTTTCGATAGAGCGTTTGCAAGGTTCGGAGGTAGAAGCTCACGGTGTTGCGTTGCAAACCGCGCTCCAGGAGCCAGGCTTCGTAGTGTTCCATCATGTGGGCCGAGAGTTCCTCAAAGGTGAGGTCAATGCCCATACGGAAATCGCGAAACCGGCGGAAGGCATTGGTATAGGTGCGAGCGGTGCCCCATGATTGCATGGAACATTTGTGGTTTATCTGTTCCTGTAAGAAGGAGAAAACGGTTTTACACAAGGGCAATGCGGCAAAGTGTTGGGCCAGCTCGTCAAGGGTGTAGTCAGTTCCGGCTGCTTCAAGCCGATTGATTACGCTTTGGCGCAAGGCCAAATCCTGACGCACCATGCCCCGAATTTGCAGCAACATGACACTGCGCTCCGGCCTGATTTCACGACAAAAGGTTTCTCGTTTGGCATTCCACTCATGGGCATATATATGATAAGGAGTGGAGAAATAACGCACAACGCGCTTGTGGATAACTTGGAAATAGAGACTGCCCTCCTTACCGGGAACGATGGATGGGCGAAACTTCAGTTTAATGGTTGCCATAATGAATTTGTAAATTAATTCAACTTTCGGAGGTTATACGTAGGAGTTTAAAATTAGCTTACTGAAGTTGCGGGAGTTGAATCACACCAACAAAAAAGCCACGGAGCAATTTGCCATTTACTACCCCGACAGCTGACCCTCCTTTATACGTTTTTTATCCGAAAAAAGCATTCACCCCTTCACACAAAGGCGTTTTCCGACTGATTTTCATAGCTTTTAGGTGTGAAGGCTTTGTTTTGCAAGCATTCACAGCACAG
>SFPC01000004.1 GCA_004552195.1 Bacteroidales bacterium
TCTCCGGAATTTATCCGGGGGAGGGATTTGCTTATTGGTCTATCTGCCAGGTTTTGTTTTATCGGTTTTCTTGGTGAGAAATGTTTTATTTTTGCTTTCTGCTGCCTTGTTTCCGCAATAAATCTATGCCTTTATGCCTTTTGAACACTCTATTTCGTTTTCACTGCCTCATTCTATTTTTTATCAGGCGCCTTTGTTACGATTTGCGTTGTGCTTTGGCATGGGCGTAGGTTTTTCTTGGGTGGTTCGGGAGGCGGAGTATTATTTGCCTATCCTGTTTTCCGCAGCATTGTTGTGTGGTTTGTTATTGGCTTTGGCGTTGTGGCGATGGCGAAATGCTCGTGCGGTGGTGGTATTCGGTATGTTGACCATTTTCTTCACTGGTGGTAGCTTCGCTGCTTTAGAAGTAACAAAATTAGGTGTCGATTGGCCTTCAGCATCTCGGTCATGGCAAGGAAAGATTGAGCAGATATATAGGGTATATGACGATGGTATAGGTGTGGAGGTGAGTTTGACGGATAGTAATCCTTCCCTGCATGGTAAACGTGTGAGAGTGAAGTTGCAGGGTGGCGAACAAAATTTACCTTGTTCTATATTTGATCATCATTTTGCCCGTGATAATTGTACTTCTTCTGCCGATTCTTCCTTTTTGCCCGGTCATATTTTGTTTTTTACCGCCGCTGTCAATCGTGGCTACAAGTCTGGTAATCCAGGCGATTTCGATTATCCCGGCTATTTAACCATCCATGGCATCAGTGGAGCGGCTTATGCTTCTGCAGGGCATTGGAAAATCCATCCTGTGTCCGACGAGGCCGTCAGTTGGCGACATCGTTTGCTCAGGTTTCGCCGTCAGTTGACGGATACCTATCTGCAACACTTTTCTACCGATGCCGGCGGTTTGTTGTCCGCCCTCACTTTAGGCGACAAAACGCTTCTTTCCGCTCAGGTACGTAGCTTGTTCTCCGACAGCGGAACCAGTCATGTCTTAGCCTTGAGTGGTTTACACTTAGGCATATTATTTACGCTTTTTCATTTCCTTTTTCTCAAACGACTACGCAGCAAAATAGGAAAAACTGTCGGTACCGTTATTGTACTTCTCCTTTCATGGAGTTTTGTTTTACTTGCCGGCACTCCCATATCTCTCTTGCGTGCAGTGAGTATGCTTACGCTGTTGCAAGTAGGTCAGTTAGTGCGAGCCAATGCTCAATTATCTCTTAACGGCCTTTCTTTTGCCGCTTTGGTTCTGCTCATTGTCAATCCCCTTTCGCTTTTTGACGTCAGTTTTCAGTTATCTTTTGCTGCTGTATTTTCCATCATATTATGCAATGACTACGTTTGGCTACGTTTCCCTTTGCCCCGTTATGTAGAAGCCGGCACCTATCCTTATCCGGCCGGTAGTAATCGTTTCAGTCACGTTGTACAGACGTTGATAAAATATGTTTATCACTTCGTTGTCCAAGTAGTATATCCCTTTTTCACCATATCGTTGAGTGCCCAGTTGGGAACTTTTGCGCTTGTCGCCATCTATTTTCACACCTTTTCGCCTTATTTTTTCTTAGCCAATTTGGTAGCTATTCCCGGTGCCTATGTGCTTTTAACGAGTTCCCTTTGTTTTTTTCTGTTCCCTTTAGCGTGCATTCGCGCACCCTTGTCCGCTTTCATGCAGTGGGTAATACAGCTCATGACCCAGGGCTTGGATTACATCACCCAATGGCCCGGAGCCAGTCTGCCGGTTTATGCTGGTTGGCCTTCCCTTTTGTGTATCACCCTCCTTTTTCCTGCAGTTTACTTCCTGTTAGAGCCTCGCTGCCGTCATTGGCGCAAATACATCCTCTGCGTTGTGGCATCCCTGTTGGCCGTCAGCGTTTGGAGTGAGCTGTATCGGCATCGTCCCCACCGCCTTTCGGCGCAAATCATCATCTATAATGTGCCTCATACCACCGTGGTCCATTTCATACAAACGGCTTGCGATAGTTACCTTTACTCCCCCGAGCCGGTTGACAGCGTGTTGCCCCGTCTGAGCCGATTGCAGCAAAATTATTTCGTCCCTATGCACATCGAGCCTTTGCGTTGGCTCACTCATGACTCAGAGTCCTACGAATACCTCGTGCGTCGGGGAAATGCCATGCTCTTTGGCCGGCGCAGTATGGTGGTTTTGGAAAGAAACATCCCCTTGCAACCGGTCGGTACCCGGCAGCCCGTTGACATCCTGCTCCTTTCCAAAGGATGTTACACCGCGCCCGAAGTCGTGTTGCAGCATTATCTTCCCCGTTATGTCGTTTTGTCTCCCTCGCTGAGTTTCCGCCTTCGTCGGAGTTGGGAAGAACATTGCCGGTCCGTGCATCAGCCGTTTTACGACGTTGCCGAGTGTGGTGCGTTCGTATGGATTTTGAGCCAAATCAAGCCAGAGGCATCAATAATTGAGCCATAGTCTGAATGCCGCCGCACGTGAAAGGCTTGGGGCGGTCAGTGATGGCTGATGAGTGTGCCCGAAGGGCCGATGCCGCGAATGCTGATGTCGAGCGTTTGTTCCGGGTGGCAGTTGGTGAAGAAAATGACGTGCGCCTCGCCCTCCGCATTGGTCGTGGCGTGCGGCTCCCACAGCAGGGTGCGCCGCGTGTCGGCATCGTCCGGCAAGTCGAACCGGCGGTAGTCGGGCGAGTAGAAACGCGGCTGCGGCGTGAAGCCTTGCAGAATGCGGTACTCGCGCCCTTTGCCGTTGCGCATACGCCAGGCAAAAGGCTCTTCGTAGAGTGCAAAAGTATATTTCAGGTTGCTCACCCGCACCTGCCGGCCCGTGAGGCTGTTGGTTCGGATGTTCTCCTCTGTCATCGTCAGCGAGCGGTAGTCGCTGCACAGGTAGTCGTCGGCAGGCGACGTGTCGGTCACATTGTTCACCCATACGTCCACAGGACGCCCGTGGTAAGTGAGCTGTATTTTACCCTCTTCCGCCATGGGATCGGCCCCGATGTCGGAAGTCGCCATCCCGTCGGGCGGATAGTCGGAAGGGGGATAGTCGGAGGGAAGGGTGGGGGCATTGGCGGCAGTGTTGTCAGTCGAAGCCGGCTCCTGCGTAGACTCCATACGGTCGTAGGACACTTGGTTGTCCAAGAAGCCGAGCAAGTCCCAAATGGTGATGACCGGATCGAAGCCCATGTCCTTGTAATGCTCCCATTCCTTGCGGATGTTGATATACTTGGCCGATTTTCTGATGCCGGTGCTTTCGCCGCCCTTCCAGGTGTAACGGTTACCCGTGAAGCCCTTGTACTTTTTGCGTGCAGTCACTTCGGCTTCTCCTGAGAGCCAGCGAACGGCATGTTGCAACGTGTCCTTCCACTCAAAAGTCTGCGGTTGCGGCCTTCCGCCGGCGGCTCTCTCCTCCCGGTTGTATGGCGCGAGTTGCAGCTGCGGTTCGTAGAAAGGCCGCAAGGGAGGCTCAAACCAGCGGTCGATGGCCAAGCGGCTCCAACGTCGTTTTTCCTTCTCGCCGCTACGCATGGTGAACTGCGCCAGGTAGTCGCCCTCGAAGTCCACCTGCGACTCGAAAGCAAAGCGTCCGTCGGCATCGGTTACCATGCCGCCCTCGATGGTGCCGCCCTTGATGCTGTCGTGCTCGTAGCGGTAGGCGCGGAGGTTGAGCGAGAGGCCGGGGTAAGGCTCGCGTCGGTTGTTGTCCTTGAACACGTAGCCCCGCAGCACGAGTTTGCTCTCGATGGGCTGCTGCAGGTCGAAGGGCTCGCGGCCGCACATCACGCTGAATGCGTTCGCTTGCCATCCCTGCACGCGTAGCAAGAGGTCGAGCATGCGCCGGTGCGCATTGTCCTCCCTTGCAAAGTAAAGGTCGGGGCGGTGGATGTAGCCGCGCACTTCGGAGGCCAGCAGCAGCTGAGCCGCCATGCCGCCGTCGGCGTTGTCGAGCAGGTTGCCCGCCTCGTCGCGCACGGCCAGGGAGAGCGAAGCACCCGCCACGGGGCGGCCTTCGGCATCGGTAGCCTTGATTTTCACCACGGCGGGCGAGAAGGGTGCGTAGGCCGCCTGGTTTTGCATCACCTCCACTCGGGCCAGCCGCAAACTGTCGGTGGCGGTGAGCGGAGCCCAGCACAGGCGGGTGGCCTGGCCGGTGCCGTCGGCATCGAACAGCTCCACGCGGTTCAGGCCGCCACGCAGGGCGCGCCGGGGAACAAGCAGTTCCACAGCCTCGGCAGGCATTACCGTCAGTGTGTCGAAGTAGCACACTTTTTCGCGGTTCAGTACAGCGAGCCCCAGCAGTCTTCCGTCGCGAGCTGCCGACCTGCCTCCCTCTACCTTTATATACAGGCCGCTGTCGGTAGGTTCGGCATACAGTGCGTAGGGGGCGCGGTCAGCGGGTAGCGAGTAGCGTTTTCCGGTCGTGATGTCCGTTCCGCTGTGCGGCGCAGCGTTTTTCAGACCGATGCATGCATAGCCCTCAACGAAGTTGGCGGGCAGCAGGAAGTCACCCATGCCTTCGTGCTCGGGCACGGCGTTGGCACAGAGCGTGCCGTCGGAACGAAACACTTTGACCGTGTCCTCCACAGCCAAGCCCCTGCCGTCGGTGAGCTTGAAGGCAATGCGTTGGGACACGCCCTCCACGCGCCGGCCCCCTTCGGGGTAGAAATCGAGCAGGCGGTCGGTGCGCTCCTGCATGACATAGGGGCGCGGGGTGCTCAGGGAAACCCGCTTGTTGGGCGAGGGCTGCGGAATGAACAGCTCCGTGATGTCCGCCTCGGCCACATCCTTCGCCCGTTCCAAGGGCTTGCCCGGACTGAACACGGGAACCACACGCGAGAAGCAAGCTTCCGGACCCCAATTGACCATTTCGCGGGTGAAGGCGCGCAGCTCATGATAGCCGGCGTAGACCGGCGGCCGGAGAGAGAAGGCTCCGCAAGCCGTGCCCAGGCTGTCGAGCTTCAATGTCTGCTTTTCCACCTGCTGGCCGTCGGCATTGAGCAGTTCCACGTAGAGCACACGGCTCAGGGTAGTGGGCTGGAGCGAGGAGGCGCGCACCACGTAGGCTTTGTACCAAATGGTGTCGCCCGTGAGGTAGGCGGACTGATCCAGGTGGAGGTACACTTTCTCGCGGGGGTAGGTGAAGTCGAAACGGGAGGCCGACTTGAAACGTTCAAACAGCATTTCGGCAGTGGCTTGCTGGGCTTCGACCGTAAGAGGAAGAAGAAAAAACAAAGTGAAAAGTACTCGAAGCGTGTGCATGGCCGAAAGCATATTGAAAAAAGAGGAGAAAGGGCAAAGCCAGGGCTTTCCTCAGCCTTGACCCGAAGGGATAGTACAAAAAAACCGGGTGCTATCGCTGCACCTGCGGTTTCAGATAGGCCGTTACGGCATAATGGTCGGAATAGTCGACGGCATTTTCCACCATAGCGGCGAAGGGTTTCCAATGGTCGGAACAGAAAATGTTGTCAATGCGGACATAAATGGCATCCTTGTTGAACGTGCGGCCGATGCCGTTGCCCGTGGCGCGGTAAACGTCGTTGAGGCGCGAACATACTTGCCGGTGGGCGTAGGAGATGGGGGTGTCGTTGAAATCTCCCATGACAATGATGCGCCGGCCTTTCTGTTGGTTGAGAAACTGCGTGAGCGAATCGGTCTGATGGGCGCGTTCGTGGCTGGCATTGGCAATTTTCCGGAGAAAACCGAGGCGGCTTTTCACGGAGTCGGCGGCTTCGGGATTGCGCACGAGGAGATGGTAGTTGGTGCGGTCCTCTTTGCTCAGGTGCATAGACTCCAAATGAACATTGACGACGACCACGGTGTCGCCTCCGGGAGGCAGCACCCAGAAGGCAGCGGCTCCGTTGGCCTTGGCACAGAAGAGAAGCCGGCTCTTGGCGATGGGAAAACGCGAGAGCAGCCCTACTGCGCTCTGGCCCATCTTCTCCTTGCGGTAGTGGTAGCCGTAACGGCGCACCGTGCGCATCAGGGTGTCTTCGTAGGCAGTTTTTTTGTATGTAGCCTCTTGCAGGCAGGCCAAGTGTGGCTTTTGGGCACAGACGTACTCCATGACGACGAGATTGCCCCGCTCATCGGTTTTCCAGTTCGAGAAGGAGCAGACATTGTAGGTCATCACTTTGATGCAACCCTTGGGTGGGGGCGAGCTGAGGTTGATGGGGAAATAGTCGCGCAAGGCTCCGCAACAGCCCAGCAGGCCCACGGCAGCTATCCATGCCAAACGGGGTTTGAAAAGCAGGCATACCATGCCCATACCCACCACGGCGGCCACACAGAAGGGGAAACACAAGCCGAAGAGGCCCGGCACGCCCCACCATTCCGACGGGTTGGCATACGGAGCGGCGGCACAGGCCCAAAGGAGCAGTACGGCAAACCAAGAAAGAATGGCAAGGATTTTGGAAAACATACCGGGGAAATAAATGGAAGGTAAAGATGAAACGGGAAGCGACGATGTTTATCTCCGACTGATGCGGAAGAGCTCTTGTTTCTCCTCCTGCGTGAGGCTGTCGTAGCCCGACTGGCGTATCTTGTCGAGCAGTTCGTCCATGCGCTGCTCTTCCTGTCGGCGGCGAATGTTGTAGTCGTAGTCGTTCTGCCGGGTGGCTGTGTGGTGGGCATTGCCGGGTTGTTCCGTGCGGCGATTGCGCAGCCGGGACGTTATCCGCTCCCAGAGCGAAGGGGTGCGGGGCGGCTCGTTCCAACGGGTCCAACCGTTGGCGGCGGGTCGGCGGCTGCGCGAGGTGCGCCAGTAGCGCAGGAGCAACCAGCCGAAGAGCATACCGCCTAAGTGGGCAAAATGAGCCACGTTATCGTTGGAGGCATAGGCAGAAATCAGTTCTATGGCTGCATAACCTGCCACAAAATATTTGGCCTTCATGGGGATGGGAGGCAGCAACAGCATGATGCGCTCGTTGGGAAAGAGCATGCCGAAGGCGAGCAACACACCGTAACAGGCACCCGAAGCACCGATGGTGGTCCAAAGATTGAGATAGTCGCCCATAGAGATGATGGCAGAGCCGGTGTTGACCATCGGATAGTTGTTCAGACCTTCCACAAAGTATTGGCCGGTTTGCCAAAATTCCTGACAGATGCCGGCACCTATGCCACACACCATCCAATACGTCAGAAAGCGTTTGGCACCCAGCGTGCGCTCTATCAAACCGCCGAACATCCACAACGAGAACATGTTGAAGAACAAATGGGTCAGGCTGCCGTGAAGAAACATATAACTGACGAGTTGCCACACCCGGAAGTCGTCGGCCAAAACGAAGTGAAGGCCGAACAGGTCGGTGAGGTCGATGTGCAGACTGCCGGCAAGCAACTGCAACAGGTAGCACACCACGTTGGCTATCAACAAGTTGCGGGTGATAGGGGAAAGAGAGTTCATAAAGATGGTTGGTTGGGATGAATAAATTGAATTTGCGGCGGCTCCACTCTTTGACGAAGATCGATGGAAGGACAGAGTTGGCGCAAGACCGGTGAACTTGAGAAAAAACTTTTACTTTTGCAGGCCGACTATCCGTTGGTGTAATGGAATATGGTGGAACCAAAAGCTTGCTCTGTCTGAAGCAGAATGCCAATCGGCATACGGGGTTCGGGCACCCCGCTACCCAGTTCCGTGGCAGAAAGCTCTACGTAAGCTTCTTCCCAAAGTCCTTGGTCGATGAAGCTTTGCAGCGTTTGCTGTCCGCCTTCCACCAACAGGGATTGCACGCCCTGACGGAAAAGTTCGCCCAGCATGGTGGGAATGTCGGCGTAGGCTTGGAAGCCTGCGGGCATCTCGCCTTCAGCCACGCGGCCCAGCACGATGCGTAAGGGATTTTTACCGGTCCAATGGCGCACGGTGAGCGTGGGATGGTCTTTCAGAAGCGTGCCATGACCCACTAAAATGGCTTGGTGTATGGCCCGGAGTCGATGGACACGCATCAGCGAACAGGGCGTGGAGAGCCGGGCCGGCTCCTCGTCGTCCGTTTCGCGCCAACGGTCAATGAAACCATCGGCCGAACGCGCCCATTTCAAGGTGATGTAAGGGCGGTGAAGGGTTTGGGCAGTGAAGAAACGACGGTTCAACGCTTTGCATTCTTCTTCCAATACGCCCACCGTTACATCCACCCCGGCTTCGCGCAGCATGGCGATGCCGCGCCCCTGAACCTTGGAAAAGGAATCTATGCAGCCTACTACCACGCGCGGAATGCCTGACTTGATGATGAGCGAAGCGCAGGGCGGTGTGCGGCCGTAGTGGGCGCAAGGCTCCAGGCTGACATAGAGGGTACTGTCGGCGAGCAATGCACGGTCTGCCGGGCGGACGGAACGCAGCGCATTGACTTCTGCGTGGGCTTGTCCGCACTGAATGTGGTAGCCTTCGCCAATGATGCGACCGTCGTGTACGAGTACGGCACCCACCATCGGATTGGGGGCGGCGTGAAGCCTGCCACACCTTGCCAATTCAAGGCAACGGTGCATATAAAGCTCGTGGAGTGATTTCATGAAAGAATTGTGGTTTCTGCTACGTATGGGTATGTTTTACTAATCCTACCGCATACGGGATTAAACTTGACAAAGAAATATGAACAGACATTTCTGTTTTCTCCGCTCGCGGCTTACACCCGTTTATGGGAGCGGTGAAGCGCGTGCCTTGGCCTTTTGGGTGATGGAGAAGGCTTTCGGCGTGGAACGAATGGATATTTATGCCGACAAAGTTAGAGATTTTTCAGAAGATGATTGTGAACGCCTTCGTAATATATGCGAACTCATGGAAAAAGGAGAGCCCGTGCAGTATGTGTTGGGAATGGCTGATTTCATGGGGTGCGATTGGGTGGTGACACCCGACGTGCTCATTCCACGCCCCGAAACGGAGGAACTGGTAGAGCGGACCATCGGAAAACTGAATGAGATGTACCGCGGCGGGGTGGAGCATCCGAGGGTGCTGGATGCCGGAACCGGTTCGGGATGTATCGCTGTGTCGGTGGCTTTGGCGTGTCCGTGGGCGCAGGTGGAGGCATGGGACTTTTCGGAGGCGGCTTTGCAGGTGGCACAGCGCAATGCCGCACGGCTGGGGGCCGAGGTGAAGTTCGTGCGGCAGGATTTGCTGGCCCCATGGCCAAAATCCGAACCCTTTCACCTGATTGTGAGCAATCCGCCCTATGTGTGTTGCCGAGAAAAGGCGGAGATGGAAAGTCATGTGTTGAACCACGAACCGCATACGGCCCTCTTCGTGCCGGATGATGACCCGTTGGTCTTTTACCGTGCCTTGGCGCAACGTGCAACGGCGGGGGCGCTACTATCGGGGGGATGGTTAGAGGTGGAAATCAACCGCGCTTTCGGCAGGGAAACGGTGGCGTTGTTCGAGAGCCAGGGTTTGCAGCAGACGCGGGTGATGCGCGATAGTTTTGACAACGACCGTATGGTGGAGGGAAGGCGACTGTGAGGGTTTCTCTTGAAAAAAATGTGTTGTTCTGAGTGGGGATGATGCCTAATCCTCCACTTCTTCCATTCGTTGCAGTTCCCACCCTGCGAACTGCATGATGATTTTGTGCAACTTCGTGCCTTGTCTCAGCGCCTCCACCCTTGGTGCTTGGGCATAGGCTTGGATTTGTTCCACGGCCTGTTGCCACTGCCTTTCGGCCTGCGCTTGGAAATCCTTTTTGGGGAGGTATTTGATTTCTATGATGTAGCAGTGTTGCGATTGGTAGTGTGTGAGGTTGGGCATCAGGAAGAAGTCGCAGTAGCCGTGGTTCAGCTCCAGCTCGGGTGCGGTGAGGTAGTAATCGTTCAGACTCAGGTAGGCCATGAAGAAGCCCTGAATGCTGCGTTCGCCCTCAATGGCATCGCGCACGGAGGAAATGTTACGGTATGCGTCGGCAATGTATTGCAGCGCGTCGCGCCAAAGACCGTCGAAGGCCATGTATGTGTAAAGAATCTTCAGTTCGTTTTGCGATACGTTGCTTACAGGCTGATAGTTGTCCAGAAGGTAATTATAATATTGCGTCTTGACATTGTTGTTGGGAATGCCGAAGAGCAACATGGAACCAAAGCAATCCTTGATGGTCAGCATCCCGTAATAGAAGAGCAGGCTTACAAACTTCTCCGGGTTCGTGATTTCCTTCGCCGGGAAACTTTCGTAGAGTTCCCCCACGATTTCCCCCTTCTCGGCGATGTCCTGTATCACCCCCTTTCGGTTACCGTCGAGCCTGTCGAGTTGCAGCAGCCTTTTGAGCTTGGCGTAATCCGTCTTCGTGTTCGGGTCCGTCATCTGTTCGGGGCTGTGTCCGAGGTTGACGTAGTGCCTCAGGTAGTAGAGCACCATGTCGCAGTTGAACACGGTGTTTTCGTCGTTGAGGCATTCTTTTGCAAAGCAATAGTTATCGTACCAGGGTTTGATTTCCTCCACCATTGCCTCGACGTCGGTTTCGGATGGCAGGCAGCCCACGTTTTTATAATAAGTGAACATCTCCCTGACATCGTGCGTGCTGAATCCGAGCATCTTGTCGAACAGCGGGTTGGTGGACAGCTGCCATCCGATGTTGAAGCCGCTTGTCACGTCGTCGAGGGTGACGGGGCTGACCCCCGTCATGAAGATCCGTTCAAAGTTCCCCTTGAACTTTTTGAACATATCTCTGTAGAACCCCTCGGCGTGCGTCATGGCGTGGTACATCTCTTGTCCCTCCTCGTTGAGCACGGTGTTGGTGAAGTTGTCGTACTCGTCGATGATGAGGTAGAGGGGAATCTGGTGCGATTTAGCCTGCCGTCCCAACATGTTGATTTTTTCACCGGCATCCTTACACGCATAAAACGCCTCTTTGAAGCGTTGCGGATAATCATTGAAGTAGCGGTCAATGAAAAAGTCCAGTTCATGGTTGCAGTAAGCATTGAATTTTTCCTCTAACTGGGCAATGTTTCCTCCCACCCGTGAAAAGTCGAGGTAGAGCACCTGATAGCGGCTGCGGTTGGGCGTAGGTTTCTGCGCCACCTGCAGACCTCCGAAGAGCTTGTCGAAGCGGTTCGCCATGGCCTTGTCGTAGTATGCCTGCATCATGCTGATGAACAGGCTCTTCCCAAATCTTCTGGGCCGGATAAAGAAGACGAAGCGCGACTGCCTCTCCAGTTCTTCGAGGTACATCGTCTTGTCCACGTAGTAGAGGTTCTGCTCGCGCATCACGACGAAGTCGGCCACGCCGTAGGGTATTTCCTTGATATTGTCCATGACATATTATTTCTTTGTATGCAAAGATAGTGCAAGGCGAGCGCAATAAGCTTGCTTAGATTGCCAAGCCGCCGCCTATCTTATGCAAAGATAGTGCAAGGCGAGCGCATTGAAAAATTAAAAGCCGAAGGATTTACATTTTTATTGCCGAGCCGTAGCCAATCTTATGCAAAGTTGAAGGTTATAAGGTGATGGTCGCTTCGCTCCCAGGTTTATAAGGTTATAAGAATACTGTTGGAGGTAGTCACGGTAGTCGCACCGAGTAACTTTTTAACCTCATAACCTAATCCCTCATAACCTCCGAAACTTAAATCAAGATATATATTTCCTAAGTCCGGGAGTTGTTTTTTCAACTCGTCGAGTTCGTCGAAATAGTCGGCGACTTGTGAAGAGAACTTCACGTAGAGTCTGTCTTGGTCAAAGTGTTGGGTAAATCGCTGTGAAAAAGCTGTAATCCGTTTGGAGAAATGCCCCTTTCGCGCGCGTACGTATATACGGTTTTTATTTCCTGAAAAAAGCATTCACTCCTTCACATGGCGTGCGTTTTCCATTGATTTCCATCGGTTTCGAGTGTGAAGGGTTGGGCTTTCAAAGTATTCACACGGTTCCCGAAGTATTCACACTGACTTCCGAAGCATTCACACGGGCTGTGAACGCTTGTGAAGGGTTGAAAAAGCAAGCCTTCACACCGGAAAACTGTTGATAACCAAAGGGAAAAGCTATATAATCGTCAAAATATTCCCTGCTGCTGTGAATACTTGAAAATTCAACCCTTCACACTCAAAACGCCTGAAAATCAAGAAGAATGAACCTTTTTGTGAAGGGATGAATGTTTTTTTTGAGGTAAAAAAAGCGTATAGAGAGAACAACGCCTACCGTTTTTGACACGCCATGATGCAAAGGCGGACAAAAGCGGTAGACGAAGCGGTAAGGCCGAAGGAAACAGCCGTGGAAGTGGAAAGGGTGAAGAGGGTGAAGCGGTGACAGCGGCGGGCGCGGCTACTTCACCACGATTTGCGAACTGCTGCCGCCGGGCTGGCGGACAAGGCATATCTGCGGGAATATCTGGGAGCGGATTTGTTCCGTGTGGCTGATGACTCCCACCTTGCGGCCCTGCACATTTTCCAGGTGCGAGAGCGTTGTCATCACCAGGTCCAGCGAGTCGCGGTCCAGGTTGCCGAAGCCTTCGTCGATAAATAGCGAGCCGATGCTGAGGTTTGCCCCCGAGAGCGAGGCCAGGCCGAGGGCGAGGGCGAGACTTACTACAAATGTTTCGCCGCCCGAGAGCGAGGAGACGTAGCGGTGCTCGTCGAACATGTCGCGGTCGATGATTTCCAAGGTCAACGTGCCCGGCAGGTTACGCAGCTCGTAGCGCGGTGTCAGCCGGCGGAGGTGGCAGTTGGCGTGCTCCACGAGGAAGCCGAAAGTATAGCTCTGCGCCACCGTTCGGAAGCGTTTCCCGTCTGCCGAGCCCAACAGCGTTGACAGGCGGTTCCACTCCAGCGCGTCCTCCTTGGCCCGGTCGAATGCCTCGCGGAGTTCCGCCGCCTGGCGCACACACGTTTCGTGCGATAGCAGTCGGGAGTTCACCATACTCAGCTCGTTGGCAATCTGTTCCAGCCGCACGGCGCACGCCTCGCGCTCCGTCTCCATCAGTTTCCGTGCCTCCGCGTCGTAAGCCTGGGGACGCGTCGTTTCCGCCTGGATGGCCGTGAGCGACGAGCGCGCTTGGTCCAACCTGTTCTCCGCCAGCATCCGCGCCTCGCGGAGCGCGCTGAGCCGGTTGCGGAGTGCCTGCCAGTCGCGGCTGTCGCTGAAGAGTTCGTCCAGCTCGGCGAACTGCACGGGCGAGTGGGAGCCGTTGAAGCGCAGGATCATCACGTCGAGCCGTTGCCGGCACTGTTGGAGTAGCTGCCAGTTCTCCTCCCGGTTGCGCACCAGGTTGTTTCGGAAGCCCTCTAACTGGCGCAGTTCCCCCTGCTGTTTCTCGTAGTCCTGCCCCACTTGTTTCTCCGCCTGCCGTGCCGTGACGATGTCCTGCCTCAGCTTCTCCGCCTCCTGCTGCGGTGTCATCTCACCGAAGAGGCGGCGCACCTCCTCGTGCTTCCGGTTCAACGCTTCACGCGCTGCGTCGCGGGCCTCGCGGCTGGTGGTCACCGTGTGGCGCGCCTCCTCCACGTTCAGCTCCGTTCCCTTCAGCTCCTCGCGAAGCAGGTCTGTCTGCCGCAGCGCGTTGTCCAACCGCGTACACGTCCGGTTCCAGTCTTCATGGAGATTTGTCAGCCGCAGGCGCAGCCCGTCCGGGTTGTTCTTCCATTCCGTAAACCATCCCGAGAGCGTGATCATCTCATCGAGGTCAGTGTAAAGTTCCGAGCAGGCGCGGTCCGATAGGTTGATGATTTGCTGCAAGTCCTCCGCCGACGCCGCCGCGATGTGCGCCTCCGTGCGCACCTTGTCAAGGTAAGTGTGGTTGTCCGCCATGATTGTGTCGAGCGCGGCTATCTCCTCGTTGAGCCGGTTGATGTGCTGCTGGTGGAAGTTGAAGGTTTCCAGCTCGCGGTCGGCCTCGTCGGCAGCGCGGGTGGTGTTGTCGATGAGCAACTGTATCATCATGCGCCGCGCATCGCGGTTCACTGTGGCCGAACAGTCGGCAAACGAGTTGTCCAAGTAGGCACACGTCTGCCACTCCTCCACGTCGTCGCGCTGCCGCTGCTCCAGCTCCGCCAAGCTGCGGTTGTCCGCCTCCAGACGTGCCGCATCGGCGGCAATCTCGCGTTGCAGGGCATTCAGCGCGCCACGCCGTTGTTCCAGCAGCTGCTGCATGTCAAGATACTCCTTGTTCAGGTTTGTCAGCAGTTCGCCCAGTTCGCGCTCCGTCTCCGTGTGGTACGGATGGTGCGTGGCACCGCACACCGGGCATGCCGTTCCCTCCTTCAGCTGTTTGCGCAGCTTCACGATGTTCTGGCTCTGGCTCAGCGTGAAGGCCGTGCTTATACGCTCATAAGCCTCTTCGGCCGCCTTCACCTCCCCCTCCATTTTCGATGCCGCCTGCCGTTTCTGCGCCAGTTCCGTCATTTCCCTCTTTTGCAGGGCGTACCTTTCGGCTATGCGCACGTAGCCCTCCGAAATGTGTTGCCAGAGCACCGCCGCGCGGTGGAGGGCCGCCAACCGGTTGCGGTTTTCCGCCGCCGCCTTTTGCAGCTTTGCCGAGTCGTGCCCCTGGTTCATCTGCCGGTGGATGAGCAGTTCGCTCTTCAGCGCGTTGAGCTTCGCCTGGTTCTTATGCTGTTCCTCTTCCGCCCTTTCCCCCTGCGCCTTCAGCTCCGCCTTCCGCTTTTGCAGAGCCGCCTGTTTCTCGTGGCTCTCCACGTTGCGCCGTGTCTCGGTGTTGAGCATCGAGAGCTTGTCCTTGATGAGGTCGAACTTCTCAAACATGAAGCGGTGAACCGAGAGCGACTGCTTGTGGAGCTGCTGCTGTTCGGTTTCGCGACCCACCTTCTCCAGCATCTCCTTCTTGGCCGCCACGATGTTCTGGCGCGTCTCCAAGGTGCGCTCCGCCTCCGCCAGCTGGCCATCCAGACGTTTCAGCTGCTCCGTGGCCACGTTGATTTCGCCCGTCAGGGCATGTCCCCGGTTGATGGCCGCCGAACGGAGTTCGAGTTGCCGCTCCGCGTCGGCTGTCCGTTCGCGTGCCACGTCGAGCTTTCCCGCCAACGCCTCCATTTCGCGGCGCGTGCGCTCCAGCTCGGCGGCATTTGCCAGTTCCTCCGACTTCGCCTTGCCGATGTCGCCGGTGCGCACCATGATTTCCTGGTAGAGGGGCTGCATGGCGAGCAACGCGTCGTAACGCGCCAAGCGCAGCTCGTCGGCCCGCAACTCCATGCAGCGTTTCGATGCCTCGGCAAACTGCGCCTCGCACTCCGCCACGCAGGCCGTGGCGCGGTCGAAGCGGAGTGTCCAGTCGATCTGCTTCTCCAGACTTGCCGCCTGCTGCTCCTCCATCTGGCGCGATGCGGTGAGCAGTCGGCTGCGCTCCTGCTGCTCCGCCAGTTCCTCGGGTTCGAGGCGGTCGTGGAGCAATCCCTCCATGCGGTTCTGGAGTGCGCTGACCTGGGCATCGGCGGCTGCCGAACGGGCATAGATGCGCTGCGACACCGCGCCGTAGACCTCCGTGCCCGTCAGTTTCTCCAACAGCACGGCCTTGTCCGCCGATTTTGCCTTGAGGAAATTGGCAAAACTGTTCTGCGCCAGGATGACGGTGCGGGTGAACTGTTCGTAGTTGAGCCCCACGGCCTGTTCCATCCGCGCCTGCAGCTCCGTGCGTTCCACCTTCTCGCGCTTCGGAGCAAGGCGGGTGAGGGTGCGTTCGGGCGAGTCGTAAGTGCCGGTGCGCTTCACGCGTACACTCCAGCAGGCTTCGTAGCGTTCGCCGGTGGCGGTGGCGAATACCACGGTGCAGCCGCCCTGTTTCTGTCCGCGCCGCAGGATGCCGGCGGCATTGCCGGCCTGCACCTGCTGGGCTTTGTCGGCCACGAGCTTGAGGTCTTCCTTGGAAAGGCTCTCGGCGTTTTCAAAACGCGGTGCTTTGTTGTAGAGAGCCAGGCACACGGCATCGAGGATGGTGGACTTTCCCGCCCCGGTGTCGCCGGTGATGGCAAAGAGTCCCGCCGAACGCAGCGGTTCTTCGGTAAAGTCTATCGTTTGTTCGCCTTCGAGGGAGGTGAGGTTGCGAAGGATGATTTTTTCTATCTTCATGTGGGGGAATGGTTCGTTAGTTCTGTCGGGCAGTGGGATGATGAACCGGAATCAGGCGTTGTCGGCCTCCGCCTCGGCCTGTGCTTCCTTGAAACGGTCGATGAGGGGTTGGGGCATGGGCTGCGCAAAACGCGACTCGAAGTAGCGGCAAGCTAACTGCAAGGGGCCTGCCTGGCGCAGGGTGTCGGGTGTGTCGGCGGCGGAGGGGGCTGCGGCATTGTCGGCAGGGGCAGCTTCGGGGCGCACACGTACCAGGCGGCACAGGTGGACGGCTCGGTCGGCCAGCGCCTCGCACACGTCGTGCTGCAGGGAGGGTTCGGGCTGCTGCTCCTCAATGCGTATTTCGAGATAGGGCCAGTCGCTGCCGTCGTCGTCCTTGGCGCGTTTGGGGAGCTGGGCTATCTCGTCGAACACCTGCTTCACAGTGGCCGCCTTGCCCTGATGGGGGATGCACATGAGGTGGCGCAGGGGATTGTACTCCACGCGGCTCACCTCGGCGCGGCCTTCACTGTCGATTTCCACCCACTGCACGCCGTGGCGGTAGCCGCGTTCGGCAAAGGACATGGGTAGCGCGCTTCCGGAGTAGCAGACTATGTCCTTGCCGGCTACGCGCTGTGCCTTGTGCAGGTGGCCGAGGGCGGTATAGGCCACGCCTTTTCCCACCACGTCGGCATCGACGCACTCCTGGCCGCCCACGACGAGGCGTTCGGAATGGCCCTCGGCGCACACCTCGGCTCCGGCGGCATAGAAGTGGGCCGCTGCCACCACGGGCAGGCCGGCAAAGTCGCTGTGGCGGAGGCTGCGGTGCATCTCGCCGAAGAAGTGGCGCAGTCCCTGCTCGGGGGTCATGCCGGCGGGATAGTCGCCGCCGCGCAGGTAAGGTAGTGCCATGCAGACGATGGCCGCCTCGTCGCTTCCCCGGGGTGCAAGGGGCAGGAGGTAATAGTCGAAATCAGGGGTGCCTTTCGCGGTGAGGTGTACCGTGCCGCGTACATAGATGTTGAGGGTTTTCAACAACGAAGCCGGCGCTTCCAAGCGTCCGGCTGAGTCATGGTTGCCCGCAATGAGCACTATTTGCAAGCCCCGCACGGTCTGCGTGGCGCGGAGCAGGAAGTCGTAAAGGAGTTCCTCGGCGCGTGCCGAGGGGTTGGCGGTGTCGAACACGTCGCCTGCCACGATGAGCACATCGGGCTGCCTCTCTTCCATCACCTCCAAAAGCCAGCGGAGGAAATGGCGGTGTTCGTCCGTACGGTCGTAGCCGTGGAAATTGTTGCCGAGGTGCCAGTCGGCAGTATGGAGTATCTTCATCTTGAAATCCTCGTTTTTTTCAGGCCGCAAAGTTACAGATTATTGTCAGTTGATGTATTCCTGCGGAAAATTATCGTTGCAGATAAATAGAAACGACTACTTTTTATAAAATAGGCGGCGGCTCGGCAGAGAAAAAGCAAAAACCTGCGGCTTTTTCTTTTTCTCTGCGCTCGCCTTGCACTATCTTTGCCCCAAAATTTAACCACTAAGAAGATGAGCAACATCAAAGAAAGCTGGCAAGCCAAGGGGTACGCCGATGAACCGATACCCGAAGGCATCGACCTCAAGGCCGAAATACGACGGATGTGCAGCGAGAAAAACGCCATCATCCTGGCACATTATTATACCGAAGGAGCCATCCAGGACTTGGCCGACTATGTGGGCGACAGCCTCGGACTGGCACAACAAGCGGCACGTACCAACGCCGACATCATCGTGATGTGCGGCGTCCACTTTATGGGAGAAACGAATGCCATACTCTGCCCCGGCAAAAAGGTGGTGGTGCCCGACCTCAACGCCACTTGCTCGCTGGCAGAGAGCTGCCCGGCGGACAAGTTCAAGGAGTTTGTCGAAGCACACCCCGACCACGAGGTGATTTCCTATGTCAACACTTCGGCCGCCGTCAAGGCATTGACCGACGTGGTGGTGACTTCGGGCAACGCCCGGCGCATCGTGGACAGTTTCCCACCCGACGCGAAACTCATCTTCGGTCCGGACCGCAACCTGGGCAACTACATCAACTCGGTGACGGGACGGAACATGCTGCTCTGGGACGGCGCGTGCCATGTACACGAACGCTTCTCCGTGGAGAAACTGCTGGAATTGAAAAAGGAGTTCCCGAAGGCGCAAGTGCTGGTTCACCCGGAATGCCGGGGAGCCGTGGTGAAACTGGCTGACGTGGTGGGTTCCACCGCCGCCCTGCTGAAATTCGCCGTGGCCTCGCCCTGCGACACGTTCTTGGTGGTGACGGAAAGCGGCATCCTGCACGAAATGCAGAAGCAGTGCCCGCAGAAACGGTTCATCCCCGTACCGCCGGAGGACAGCACCTGCGGCTGCAACGAGTGCAACTTCATGCGCCTGTGTACCTTGGAGAAGGTGTACAACGCGCTGCGCTACGAATGGCCCACCGTGGAGGTGCCCGAAGAGGTGGCCCGCGAGGCCATCAAACCCATCCGGCGTATGCTGGAGCTGAGCAAATAGTCTTTGGCCGTGCCATGCCTCTTGTCGGGGCATGGTTTTCTCATGGCCTCATTTCCCCAACATCTCCTGAACTCATAACCTGCAACCCCCAAACTCCTTTCTGTTCATGAACATTAACTCACGCGTCGAAGCACTGCGGGAATGGATGAAAACTCACGGCGTGGACGCTTACTTGGTGCCCACAGCCGACCCGCACAACAGCGAATATATTGCCCCACACTGGATGTGCCGCGAATGGCTCACGGGCTTCACCGGCTCGGCGGGCATGGCGGTGGTCACACTCCTGGATGCCGCGCTCTGGACCGACAGTCGCTACTGGCTGCAGGCGGAACAACAGCTGAAGGACACGCCTTTCTGCCTCATGTGTGAGGGCCGGGACGATGTGCCCTCACCCACGGAATGGTTAGAGAAGGAGGCGGAACTCTCAGGCAAGGCCCTGACGATTGCCGGCCCGGCAGACATGATGACTCGCGCCATGGCGGAAGAGGCCGAACAGGCGGGCATGACGCTGCGCACCGACCTGCCCGATGCTTTCGACGCGCTATGGACGGAACGACCGCCGCTGCCGGCACAACCCATCGAACCGCAACCGGAGGAGTGGACGGGCCGCTGGGCATGGAACAAGCTGCAGCTTGTGGCCGACACACTCGACAAACAGCTGACGGCTCCGTACTATCTGTTCAACGACCTGGCGGACATTGCCTGGCTGCTCAACCTGCGCGGGTCGGACATCGACTACAACCCTGTGTTCTTGGCTTACCTGATTTACGGCAAGGAGGAACGGCGCTTCGTGCTCTTCACTCACCCCGAAACGCTCACCCCGGAAGCCCGCCAACAGCTGGAGCAGGCTGAGGTGGGGGTGGCTTCTTACGAGGAGGCGGCGGATTTTTGCCGCAAATACCGCGTACAGGCCGCCGAAACGGTGACGGCAGCCCTCCGCGTAGCCACGGAAGAGCCTTTGGACAGTCCGGTGGTCATGCTCCGTGCGCAGAAGAACGAGGCGGAATGTGAAGGTTTCCGCCAGGCCATGCTGCGCGATGGCGTGGCGATGGTGCAGTTCCTGCGCCGGCTCGACGAAGCCATGGCCTCGGGCCAACGCATGACGGAACGCTCGGCCGACGAGCTGCTCACGTCGTTGCGAGCTGCCCAACCGGGCTTCCGTGAACTGAGTTTCCCCACCATTGCCGGCTATGCGGCACACGGGGCCATCGTCCACTACGAAGCGGACGAGAAGACGGATGCCAAACTCTGCCCCTGCGGACTGCTGCTGCTCGACAGCGGCGCACAGTTCGACTGCGGCACAACGGACATCACGCGCACCATCGCCCTGGGGCCGACCACGGAGGAGGAACGCCGCGTCTACACGCTCGTGCTCAAAGGCCATCTCGCCCTGGCCCGCCTGCGCTTCCCCGAAGGGGCAACGGGCCTGCAGCTCGACCTGGCTGCCCGGCGCGACCTCTGGGCAGCGGGCTACGACTTCGGCCACGGCACGGGTCACGGTGTCGGGGCGCATCTCTGTGTGCATGAAGGGCCGCACCAAATCCGCAAAGACCTGCGCCAATGTACGCTGGTGCCGTTCTGGCCCGGCATGACGGTGACGGACGAGCCGGGCGTGTACGTCCCGGGCCGCTTCGGCGTGCGCATCGAGAACGTGCTGCTGTGCCGCCGCGCCGGGGAAACACCTTTTGGCCGCTTCCTGGAATTTGAGAACCTCACGCTCTGCCCTTACGACCTGCGCCCCGTGGAACGTGCGCTGCTCACGGCTGAAGAGGTGGCGCAAATCAATGCCTACCACGCCGAGGTGTGCCAACGCCTCCTGCCGCTGCTCACCGACGAGGCGGACCGCAACTGGCTGCTCCAAGCCACCGCCCCACTGGCCTGAGTTTTTTATAACCTATCCCTGACTTCATTTTACCACACCTTATTATATATGGAAACAACGCGCCAACAGAAAATAGCCCGCCTCATCCAGAAAGAGCTGGGCGACATCTTCCAAAAACAAACGCAGGCCACGCACGGCGTGCTCGTGTCGGTCAGTGCCGTACGCATCAGTCCAGACCTGAGCATCGCCAAGGGCTACTTGAGCATCTTCCCCTCGGAACGCGCACAGGAGATTTTGAACAACATCAACGCCAACGCGCGACAAATTCGCTACGACCTGGGCAAACGGGTGCGCTTCCAGCTGCGCATCATCCCGGAACTGAAGTTCTTCATCGACGACTCGCTCGACTATCTCGACCACATCGACGAACTGCTCAAGGGCACTGAGCCGCAAACCGGGACACAAACCGACAATGATGAAGCACAGTAACGCCCTGCCCCTGTTCATGGCCCTCCGTTACCTCTTCTCGCGGAAACGGGTGGGGGCCATCAACATCATCTCGGGCATCTCGGTGGCCGGGGTGGCTTTCGGCACGGCGGCTCTGCTCTGTACGCTGTCGGTGTTCAACGGTTTCCACGACCTCATCGGCGGTCTGTACACGGCCTTCGACCCCGAGATTGAAGTGGTGCCGGCCAAGGGGAAACTGGCTGCTGCCGACGACCCCGTGCTGGCGCGCATCGAGGCGCACCCGCAGGTGAAGGCGGCATCGGCCTGCTTGGAGGACAACGCACTCATCCTTTTCCGGGGCCGGCCCATGGTCATCAACCTCAAAGGGGTGGACGACCGTTTCGACTCGGTGACGAACATCCGCTCCATCCTCTACGGCACAGGCACTTACCGCCTCCACGCACCAGATATCAACTACGGCATTCCCGGCATCGGTCTGGCGGCGGTGATAGGCAGTATCGACTACGGCTCCATCCAAATCTGCGCGCCACGGAAGGGGGAGAAGGTGAACCTGAACAACCCTTCGGAGAGCTTCAACGCCGACGATCTGACATCGCCCAACCTCTGCTTCCAGGTGAGCCAGCGTAAGTACGACGAGAACTACATGCTCACATCGCTGGACTTTGCCCAGAACCTTTTCGAGCAGCAGGGCTGCATCACGGGTCTGGAACTGCGGCTGAAACCAGGGGCCGACGTGCAGGCGGTGAAGCAGGAGCTGCGCGAGATGGCGGGCGACAATTACCGCGTGCTCGACCGGCTGGAACAGCAGGAGGAGGTGTTCAACGTGATGAACATCGAGAAAATGATGGCTTACCTTTTTCTCACCTTCATCCTGTTGGTGGCGTGCTTCAACATCGTGGGCTCGGTTTCAATGCTGATTATCGACAAACGGGCGGACATGGACACGCTGCGCCATTTAGGCGCGGACAACAAGCTCATCTTCCGCATTTTCCTTTACGAGGGCCGGCTCATCGCCACGCTGGGCGCGATAATCGGGACGGTGCTGGGCCTGACGCTGTGCTGGCTGCAGCAGTCGTTCGGCTTCCTGCGGCTCGGCGCATCGGAGGGCAGCTTCATCGTTGACGCTTATCCCGTGAGCATCCACCCGACCGACGTGGTGCTGGTGCTGGCCACGGTGCTCGTGGTGGGCTATGCCAGCGTGTGGTATCCCGTGAAATACCTCAGCCGCAAGTACCTGTAGCCCACGGCGCAGCTCTCCGGCTCATCAGACCGGCTCTCCTTGTTTCGCATTGTGGATAAGACCGCAACACCCCAAGCCCTTTTTCGTTTATATCATCTGTTTTTTTCATCATCTCCGCCTCATGAAACTTCTCATCGTGAACGGGCCCAACCTGAACCGCTTGGGCAACCGCGAACCCGGCATTTACGGTTCACAAACCATGGACGACTGTCTGCAAGCCCTGCGCCTGCGCTATCCCGACGACGAGATAGCCTATTTCCAAAGCAATGTGGAGGGCCTGCTCATCGACCGCCTGCAACAGGCCGCCGACGAAGGGGTGGAAGGCGTCGCGCTGAACGCCGGGGCGTATACGCACACTTCGATAGCCCTGCACGACTGCATCCGCTCGCTGCCCTTCCCCGTGGTGGAGCTGCACATCAGCAATGTCCACCGCCGCGAAGCATTCCGCCACCACTCGGTGCTCGCCGCAGCCTGTGCCGGCGTTATCTGCGGCTTCGGAACGGACAGTTACCGCTTGGCCATCGAAGCACTGAAAGGAGTTTAAACAACATCTGACACACACCTTAACTAAACTACCAACTATGTACAAGAAAACAAAAATCGTTGCCACCATCTCAGACCAACGCTGCGATGTGGGACTCATCCAACGGCTCTACGATGCCGGAATGAACGTGGTACGCCTCAACACGGCGCACCAGAACGCGGCGGGCATGAAACGCGTCATCGACAATGTGCGCGAGGTGTCGAGCCACATGGCCATCCTCGTCGACACCAAAGGACCGGAGGTGCGCACCACGGCCACCGACACGCCCATTGATTTCAAAAAAGGCGACATGGTGAACATCGTGGGCAACCCGGAACTGCGGACAACGCACGAAACGATTGCCGTGACCTACAAGGATTTTGTCAAGGACGTGGGCGTGGGGGCACACATTCTCATCGACGACGGCGACCTGGGCCTCGTGGTGGACCATAAGGACGGCGCGATGCTGACCTGCCACGTGGAAAACGATGCCACGCTGGGCTCGCGCAAAAGTGTCAACGTGCCGGGCGTACGCATCAACCTGCCGGCACTCACGGAGCGCGACCGCGAGAACATTGCCTTTGCCATCGACTACGACGTGGCCTTCATAGCCCACAGCTTTGTACGTTCCAAAGAGGACATCGCTGAAATCCGCCATCTGCTCGATGCTGCCGGCAGCGACATCCGCATCATCGCGAAAATCGAGAACCAGGAAGGGGTGGACCACATCGACGAAATACTGGAGGCGGCCGACGGCATCATGGTGGCACGCGGCGACCTGGGCATCGAAGTGCCGCAAGAACGCATCCCGGGCATCCAGCGGCGGCTCGTGGACAAGGCCATCAAGGCACATAAGCCGGTCATCGTGGCCACACAGATGCTCCAGAGCATGATACACAACCCACGGCCCACGCGCACAGAGGTGACGGACATCGCCAACGCCGTGTATTCGCGTGCCGACGCGCTGATGCTCTCCGGCGAAACGGCCTACGGCGACTATCCCGAAGAGGCGGTGAAGGTGATGGCGACCATCGCGTTGCAGGCGGAACAGGAGTCGTTCAAAGAGTTCGGAGGCATGGACATACCCCTGTCGCCCAATCCGGACGTGACGGAGTTCTTCGCCAAGGAGGCGGTGATGGCCACGAAGCAGATGAAACTGCGCGCCATCATCATGGACTCGTTCACGGGACGCACGGCACGCTACGTTTCGTCGTTCCGTGGCAAATGCACCATCCTGGCCATCTGCTACAAGGCGAAGACAGTGCGCCACCTGGCCCTCTCTTACGGTGTTTATGCCATCTATATGCCCATGAAGAGCTACGGCCACGAGTTCCTGCTGGCGGCCCTGCGCAAACTCCTGACGGACAATATGCTGCGCCCCGAGGACCGCATCTGCTACCTCGGTTCGCAACGGAAAGAACAGCGCACCTCGTTTATGGAAATGAACATTGTGGAAAACCTGTTCGAGAGCGAGGGGGAAGAGACGTACCCGAACTGAAACCCCTTCCGCCTTTCGCCCAAAAATATCCCGTTCCTCACCCTACCACTCCACTTTTCCCCTCAAAAAATCCCCTGCCATGCTCTCTGACTACATAGCCTCCCATTCCACCCCGCCCGACGAATACCTGCACCGCCTTTACCGCGCCACCCACCTGCACCTGCTGCGTCCGCGCATGACGACCGGCCCCGTGCAGGGGCAGCTGCTGCGGATGCTGATGCAGATGGTGCAGCCCCGCACGGTGGTGGAGATAGGCACTTTCTCGGGCTATGCCGCCCTGGCCATGGCTTCGGGAATGCCGGCGGAAGGGGTGGTCCACACGTTCGAGGTGAACGATGAACAGGAACCTTTCACCCGCCCGTGGTTAGAGGGCGCGCCCTACGCTGCCAAGGTGAAAATGTGGATAGGCAACGTGTTTGAGCTCCTGCCGCCCATGGAGCTGCAAATCGACGTGGCTTACATCGACGCGAACAAGCGGGAGTACCTTGACTACTACGACCTGCTCATGCCCTATATGCACCCGGGTTCGCTCCTGCTGGCTGACAACACGCTGTGGGACGGACACGTCACCGACCCCGCCTACGACCATGACGCACAAACGGTGGCCATCAGGCAGTTCAACGACCGCATCGCCGCCGACCCGCGTGTGGAACAGGTCATCCTGCCCCTGCGCGACGGCCTGTCCTTGCTGCGCGTAGTGGAGGAGGAATAGACGCAGAGAAGGGGCAAGTGAGGGCAACAAACGACTTTCCACATTAACATTTTTAACCTATCTGCACTTTTAAAGCAGCAGAAAAACATAGCATTCGGCGAGTTGCGCGCACAACTCGCCGAATGCGTTTTACTACTCGCCAACTATTTTTTTCAAGTCGCCGACTATTTTTTCCTACTCCAAGAGTTGTAAACCGTTGTCCGGCGCTGTTTTTTGCCGTAATAGCCGCAAAATGAAAGGAAGAAGTCCGCCGAGATGAACTTCTTCCTTTTCCTATGCCAAAGGTAAGGCTTTTTTGCCCAACAAGCAAATCGGCCGCTCCGATTTTAACATTTCGAACCAAGGCGGGAGCACCGGGAAAAACGGGTGCGCCACCTCCTCGCGCCGACATTTCCGCTCTGCGAATTCACTCCCGCATCCCTCCTTCCTTCCACCTCGCCGGCAGCACGCAATCCGTAGATTTTTGTTAAAAACACCACATCCCTTGGATTTCCCCCTGCTTTCGTTGTACTTTTGTGCCAATTTAGCGTAACTGTGCAGGTTCCTGCATACACAATATGACAAAAAACAGAAAAAAATCACGCAAGGCCGGCCGCTTCGGCACCATCACCACCACCATCAGCACCACTTTGGTACTCATTCTGCTCGGGTTGGTGGTGCTCTTTGTGAACCTCGGCAACAACTTCAGCCGACAGCTGCGCGAAGGGCTGACGGTGGAAGTGATGCTGCACGACAGTATTTCCCAGGCCGACCTGCTGACCGTACAAACCCGGCTGCGCGAGGCTCCCTACTCCCGCAAGGTGGATTATATCTCTAAAGAGCGCGGCACCCGCGAGATGAACGAGGCGTTGCAAGACGATATGGTCGACTTTGTCGGCGAAAGTCCCATCCCGGCGGAGTTCGAGGTGTACCTGAAGGCGGACTACGCCTGTCCGGACAGTCTCAACCGCTACGAAGCGAGCATCAAGAAAATGCCGGGCGTGATAGACGTAAACTATCCGCGCGACGTGATGGAAAGCCTCGACCGCACCATCCCCGCCGTGGGGCTTGGCCTGCTCGTTGTGGCGGCACTCCTTACCTTAGTGTCGTTCTCGCTCATCAACAACACGGTGCGCATGAGCGTATATGCCCGACGTTACAGCATACAAACGATGAAACTCGTGGGAGCCGGCTGGGGCTTTATCCGACGCCCCTTTATCTGGCAGGCATTCCGCATTGGGTTGGTGGCGGCCCTTGTGGCCGGTTCACTGCTCGGCGGCGCACTCTACTACCTGCAGTTTGAGGCCGGCGCGGGCGACATCTATTTCAACCAACTCATTACGCCGTGGGTATGGGCCGCCACATTGGGCACCGTAGTGGTGTGTGGCATTTGCCTGACCATGTGTTGCGCTTACGTGTCGGTAAACCGGTATCTGCACATGAGCAGCCACATGATTTATCTCAAGTAACATCCGGAAACCGAATGCCAGCCGGCATCACAGCCTCCGGCCTTCGGTATTTCCTAACAACCAAAATACACTTTATATGTCCTCCCAAAACAAAAGGGTCTTTGCCTTTGACCGCGTTAACTTCATCTTGTTGGCCATTGGCATGGCCGTTGTCATCCTGGGCATGGTGCTGATGTCCGGCTCCGGCTCCAACGAACACACCTTCAACCCCGACATCTTCGATGCCCGCCACATCAAAGTGGCTCCCGCCGTATGTCTCTTTGGTTACCTCTTCATGATTTACGGCATCTTGCGCCGCCCGCGCCACGACGAAGAAACTTCAACCGACACCAAAAAGGTTGAAAAATAATCCTCATATTTCTGCATACACATGGACACTTTACAAGCCTTGTTGCTGGGTCTGCTCCAGGGCCTCACGGAATATTTGCCCGTGAGCAGCAGCGGACACCTGGCCATCGGTTCAGAACTGCTGGGCATAGAGAGTGAAGAAAACCTGATGTTCACCGTGGCCGTTCACGTGGCCACCGTATTGAGCACCTTGGTGGTGTTGGGTCACGAAATCGTGAAGATTTTCGCCGGAACCTTCCGCCCCCTCGGTCCCGGCCGGGGATGGGAACGGCTGAACGAGGACCAACGCTACACGCTCAACATCCTGGTGTCAATGATTCCCATCGGCATCGTAGGCGTCTTCCTCAAGGACACGGTGGAGGAGATTTTCGGTAGCGGACTGCTCATTGTGGGCTGTTGCCTGCTCTTCACCGCCGCCCTCTTGACCTTCTCCTACTTTGCCAAACCGCGTCAGCGCGAAAACATCTCCCTGTGGCACGCCTTTATTATAGGTGTGGCGCAGGCTGTTGCTGTACTGCCGGGTCTGAGTCGGTCGGGCACGACCATCGCCACCGGACTTATCCTGGGCAACAAGAAGAGCCGCATGGCGCAGTTCTCCTTCCTCATGGTCATCCCGCCCATCCTGGGCGAGGCCCTGCTCGACGTGCTGAAGGCTTCCAAGGAAGGTTTCAGCGCAGCCTTTGGCGACCTGAGCATCAGTGCCTTGGTAGTAGGCTTCATAGCGGCCTTTGTATCGGGCGTGCTGGCCTGCAAATGGATGATAGGCATTGTGCAGAAAGGTAAGCTCATCTATTTTGCCTACTACTGCCTCATCGTGGGCCTCATCACCATCATCAGCTCCTTATTCACCAGCGGAGCAGCTTAATTCCCCGAACTGCAACAACCCACCTTCCTCCGTCAAAACCACACCCCTGCTTCATGAATTTCCTCACCGGACAAGTGCTCTCCTTCGACAAGCCTTACGGCATGACCTCATTTCAGCTCGTGGCTAAAGTGCGATGGCTGCTCACCCGCGCCATGCAAGGCCGCAAAATCAAGGTGGGACACGCCGGAACGCTGGATCCCTTGGCCACAGGCGTGATGGTGGTGTGTACCGGACGGGCCACGAAGCGCATAGAGCAGCTGCAGGCCGGAGTGAAAGAGTATGTGGCCACGCTGGCCCTGGGTGCCACCACACCCAGCTTCGACCTGGAACATCCGGTGGACCAAACGTTTCCCACAGACCACATCACCGAAGAAATGGTGCGCCAAACGCTCACATGCTTCGTGGGCGAGATTATGCAGGTGCCGCCCGTCTACTCGGCCTGCAAGGTGAACGGCGCACGAGCCTACGACCTGGCACGCAGCGGCAAGGGCGACGAGGTGGAGCTCAAGGCTAAACCCCTGCGCATCGACGAGCTGGAACTGCTCGACTGCAACCTGCCGGCACGGGAGCTGAAGCTGCGCGTGGTATGCTCCAAAGGAACGTACATCAGGGCCTTGGCGCGCGACATTGGCCAAGCACTCAACAGCGGAGCGCACCTCACGGCGTTGCAACGCACCCGGGTGGGTGACTACAACCTCGCTTCGGCCTTCTCACTCAACAGCTTCGAAAGCTGGCTCGCACAACAGACCATAGAAACGGAGCTGCCGCAATGAGGCCCCGCCGATTTCACCCTATCAACGTAACATCCGGGCTTCCCGGCGCACCGCTCGGCACATCCGAACGACAAGTTCCGCAGCCCGCAGCACATAAAATCACCAAAGGTCATGAAACTCTCTCAGTTTAAATTCAGACTTCCGGAAGACCATATCGCCAAGTATCCCGCACCCCACCGCGACGAATCACGGATGATGGTGCTGCATCGCAAAACCGGCGATTTGGAGCATCTGATGTTCAAGGACATCCTCTCGTTCTTCGATGAGCACGACGTATTCGTGTTCAACGACACCAAAGTGTTCCCCGCGCGACTTTACGGCAACAAGGAGAAGACGGGAGCCCGCATCGAGGTGTTCCTGCTGCGCGAGCTGAACCAAGAACTCCGCCTGTGGGACGTCCTGGTGGACCCGGCACGCAAAATACGCATCGGCAACAAACTTTACTTCGGTGAGGACAACTCCATCGTGGCCGAAGTGATTGACAACACCACGAGCCGGGGACGCACACTCCGCTTTCTCTACGACGGAGAGCACGAGGAATTCAAAAAGTCGCTCTATGCCTTGGGCGAAGCCCCCATTCCCCGCTTCATAGGCCGCGAGAGCGAACCGGAGGACATGGAGCGTTTTCAGTGTATCTTCGCCAAACACGAAGGAGCCGTTACCGCCCCCACGGCAGGCATGCACTTCTCGCGAGAAATGATGAAGCGCATGGAAATCAAAGGCATCGACACGGCATTTATCACGCTCCACTGCGGTCTGGGCAACTTCCGCGCAACCGACGTGGAGGACCTGACGAAACACAAGATGGACTCGGAACAGATGTTCGTCGGAGCGGAATGCTGCAACCTGGTGAACAAAGCCAAGGACGAGGAGCGCAAGGTGCTGGCGGTGGGAACGACGGTACAACGCGCGCTCGAAGTGGCATGCAGCACGGACAATCGCATCAAGGAGTACGAGGGCTGGACCAACAAGTTCATCTTCCCGCCTTACGACTTCCATGTGGCCGACGCCATGCTGGCCAATTTCCACACACCTTACTCCACGCTGCTGATGCTCACCGCTGCCTTCGGCGGTTACGACGAAACGATGCACGCCTATGAGGAGGCTCTGAAGCAGAACTACCGCTTCGGACCCTTTGGCGACGCACTGCTCATACTAGACTAACATGACATCATCCTAAAAGGGGCCTGATGTTCCCAAGCTGACGAAAAGGTCTTGACAACAGCTGACTTCACCTCACACGACAGGCTTCGGAACATCAGGCTCCTTTTTCTTCTCTTACAAAATCCTAACTCTTCAAAAAAATCTTAGAAGATGAACAAAACACTTTATCTAGCCTTGGGCACCAACCTGGGAGAACGCCGCGAGAACATCGAAACGGCGTTACGACTCATCGGCGAACGCATCGGAAAGGTGGAGGCCGTATCGGCCTGCCACGAAACGGAGCCCGTGGGCTTCGAGTCGGATAACCTGTTCCTCAACGCGGTGGCACAGGTGACCACCGAGCTCGAACCGGAACAGGTGCTGGAAGAAACGGAGCGGATGGAACGCGAAATGGGTCGCGACACGAAGAGCGAAGGCGGCCAATACGCCGACCGCATCATCGACATCGATCTGCTGAGCTACGATGCGCTGCAATGCCACACCGAACGCCTGCAGCTGCCTCACCCGGCCATCGCAGAACGCCGCTTCGTGCTCGAACCGCTCTGCGAAATAGCACCCGAACTGGTGCTGCCGGGCGAAGAACTCAACGTGAAGCAGCTGCTCGACCGGCTCAACGTGGCACGTATCGAGGAACTGGCCGACCCGGCACGCGCTGCCGAGGTGGTGGACGACATTTCCCGACTGTTAGCGCAGCTGTCGTCGAAAACGAAAAGCATCAGCGTGGAAAAGCTGGCCCACGTGGTGGCCGCACCCAACGTTCACGTTTACCTGCTCTACGATGAGCTGGGCAAGGTGAGCGGCATGACGACGCTGGCGGTGGACACACTGCTCACCGGCACCAAGGCCTGGGTGGAAGACGTCGTGGTGGACACACGGTGTCGCTGCCGGGGCTACGCACGCCAGCTCTTGGCATTCATGGAGGAAGAAGGCCGACGCCTGGGAGCTGCCAGCCTCAACCTGACCTCACGACCTGCCCGTGAAGCTGCCAACCGTCTGTATCGCCGGGCGGGATATGTGCAGCGCGAAACGAATGTGTATAAACTGCCTTTGGCATAAAATTCTACAACCCCACCGACCGTAACCCATTTATCCGACTTTTCATCCCGCTCATGTCGACCTATCGCCAACTATTCAAATCCACCGGCCTTTTAGGCAGCGTTCAGGTTCTCTACATCCTGATTGCCGTGGTACGCAACAAGGTGGCCGCGCAACTGATTGGCGCGGCGGGTATGGGCTTGGCGGACTTGTACTCCCGCACGCTCGACCTGCTGGGTGGCTCGACGAACTTCGGACTGGGGATGAGCGCCATCAAAACGCTGTCGGAACAGACCGATGGCGAAGCGATGGCTCAGCAACGGGCTTTACAGGTGCGTCGTGTGCGTACGTGGGTGGCTGTAACGGCGGTGTTCGGTTTGTTGGTCTGTTTGGCCTGTTCGCCCCTCATATCGCTGATGGTATGCGGCAATGTGGAGCGAACAGGCGATTTTTGTCTGCTCTCTCCGGCCGTGGCCTTGGCCACACTGACCGGCGGGGAGGTGGCCATTCTCAAGTCGCAGCGACAGCTCAAACGGTTAGCCAGCGCCACACTGTGGAGTGCGGTCTTCGCGCTGGCGGCATGCGTGGTGCTCTACTCCTGGCTGGGCGTGGCGGGCGTAGTGCCGATGTTGGTGTGCAGCGCGGCGGGCCTCTTTGCCTTTAACCTGCGCGAGGCACAGAAATCCTATGCCTACCGTCTCGGACCGTTCACCCGGAATTTTCTGCGCACCGGGCTGCCCATGCTGCGAATGGGGATAGCGTACATGATGGCGGCCGTGATGACAGCCGGAGCGGAGATGCTCATTCGCGCCGCACTGATGCGCACAGCGGGCAACTTAGCCACGATTGGCTACTACGCTGCGGGATTTACACTCACCGTGAGCTACGCACGGATTGTGTTTGTGGCGATGGATGCCGACTATTTCCCCCGTCTGTCGGCCATTCCGGCCCATGATGTGCGCGAAACGAACGTAGCCATCAACCGCCAAATCAACACACTGGTGGTGATGATGGCTCCCTTCCTGATGTTGTTCAGCCTGTTTCTGCCTTGGATTATCCGCCTGCTCTACACATCGGATTTTCTGGTCATCATGCCCATGGTGCTCTGCGCTGCGCCTTACATGTTCTTCAAGGCGGTATACACACCGGTGGCTTACCTGCCCTTGGCGCGGGGCCACTCGCTGCGCTATATGTATATGGAATTGGCCTACGACGTGGTGTTTTGCGCAGGCGTCATTGGGGGGTATTACTTCGGCGGACTGACAGGGGCAGGCTTGGGACTGGCCGGTGCCAACCTGTTCGATTTACTTTTCATCTCGTTGTGTTACCGCCGACACTACGGTTTTCGCATGAGCAAGGGCACCTGGCAACGCTGCCTCTTCCTCTTCGTCATTCTGCTGGCCAACCTGTGGGCCGCCTCGCAGTCTGCACCGCTGCTCCACTGGCTCGGCGGATCATTGTGCCTGGCTCTTTCCGTGCCATACATGTGGCCGGTTTTACGGAAAATAAAGAAGTGAAACGAGGGGTAGGGACACAAAAAATGGGATACCGCTGTATCCCAACCTTGTTAACCTTAAATCTAATACTATGAAAAACACGATGCAAAAGTAGGGGGATGCACAGGCGAATGCAAGCATTTGCCGAAAAGAATTCTTGTATAAAATATTTTTTAACGGTTAACTTGCGATTTTGTAAAGAATTCTGACTGTTTTCATGGTATACTTTCCAGCTCAAAGCCGTTTCTTTCCTAAAAAATGTTGGATTAACGGCATTGGAACAGGCAATTTTTCGGACCACTCCGCCACTATTTTCAGCGGTTCACGGAGTGGGCGCAAATAGTCCGCCACTTGTGCTTCACAAGTCCTGGACTATTTTTTTCTAATCGACGAGTAGGAAAAAAAAGTCCTGGACTTTTTCTCGTCGCTCTTCGAGGCATGGAAAACAGACGAAAACCCAACAACAGCAAGCCACTTTTTCTAAAACCTGATGGGCAAACCGCTCAAAGAGTATACGATAAGCTATCCACTCTTCAACTCCTAAGCGCAAACTGAATGTATAAACTTTGAACTCTTCAACTCTAAACTTTAATAAATCCCTATCTTTGTCCCCACAAAACGAAATAAAAAAGAATAAGCAATGAATTTCAACAAACTATTGGAGAAGGCGTGGCCCGATGTGCTCGTTGTTCTCATCTTTCTGCTGGTGAGCACTTTCTACTTCCTCACCCCCATGAGCGAAGGCTTGGTGCTGGGCGGACACGATAGCGTAGCCTCCGTGGGACTCGGACAGGAACAAAAAGCGTATCGTGCAACTCACGACGGAGAAACGACGAGATGGTCGAACGCCATCTTCAGTGGTATGCCCACTTACCAGATTGCGCCCTCGTACAGCGCAACGCAGACTGTTTCGGACGCAGCCAATGCCTACGGTCTTGGGACTATATATTGGTTTCCCGCCATCAGCTTTCTGTTCCTCTATCTGCTGGGCTTTTACATCCTGCTCCGTGCCTTCAACTTCAAGCCCTACTTAGCCGCTTTGGGCTCTGTCATCTGGGCCTTCTCCTCCTATTTTCTCATCATCATCGCTGCCGGCCACATCTGGAAGGTGATGACGCTGGCCTTCATTCCGCCGACTATCGGCGGCCTGGTGTTGTGTTACCGGGGCAAGTATCTGTGGGGCGGAGCCGTTACGGCCATTTTCACCGCCTTCCAAGTGGTGAGCAACCACTTGCAAATGACGTACTACTTCCTCTTCGTGATGGGGCTGATGGTGGCTTGCTACGGCATCGACGCACTGCGCCGCCGACAACTGCTCCACTGGCTGAAAGCCACCCTGATGGTAGTAGTGGCAGGACTGCTCGGCGTGGCAGCCAACCTGCCCAATATTTACCACACCTATAGTTACGCCAAAGAATCCATGCGCGGACCGTCGGAACTCACCGCTGTGGGAAACAAGGCACAAAAGGCGCAAAAGGCAACCGACGGACTGGAACGCGACTACATCACGGCGTGGAGCTACGGCGTGGACGAAACGCTCACTCTCCTCGTGCCCGACTATAAAGGCGGCGGCTCAACGTCCATCATCGACCGCGAAGGAGTGGAAAACCTCAAAGGGTACGATGACTTCTACGACTGCGCCGGACAAACACAAATGGCTTTCCAACAAAGCGGCATCCAAGCTTATCCGCCGGGCATCATGCAATACTGGGGCGACCAACCCTTTACCGTGGGCCCGGTCTATGTGGGCGCATTCGTCTGCTTCCTCTTCGTGCTCGGACTGTTCTACGTGAAAGGTCCCCTGAAATGGGCCTTACTCTTGGCCACCATGTTGAGCCTCCTCTTTGCCTGGGGTAAGAACATGCCCTCCATCACCGACTTCTTTATCGACTACCTGCCGATGTACAGCAAATTCCGCACAGTCAGCTCGGCGTTGGTGATAGCGGAGTTTACCATGCCGCTGCTCGCCATCCTCTGCCTGCGGAGCATCATGAAGGATAAAACGCTCTTCCAACTGACCAACTGGAAAAACGCCCCCATCGAAAAGAAGGTGGGATTGCCCGTGGCAGCCGCCGCAACGGCCGGACTGTGCCTGCTCCTCTGGGTAGCTCCCTCCGTGGCGGGCAGCTGCATCTCGGAAGCCGACGCGCAAACGTTCGACATGATGCGCCAAGCCGGCTTCCCGGCAGAAATGGTGCTGCGCTACCAAACGGCACTCTCGGACATGCACCACGCCATCCTCTCGGCCGACGCGCTGCGCTCGCTGTTCATCATCGCCCTCTGCGCCCTGCTGCTTTGGGCCTATGCCGAGGGAAAAATGAAGGGATGGATGGTGTGCTCACTCTTGGCCTTGATATGCCTCATCGACCTCTGGCAAATTGACAAACGCTATCTGAACGACGAGAGCTTTACTGACCCCGTACAGATGGAGGAGGGATTTGCCAAAACCCCGGCCGACGAACAAATTCTCCGCGACACGACGTACTTCCGCGTGGCGAATATCGGCGCAGGCAACCCCTTCAACGAAACGTCGAACGCTACGTCCTATTACCACCACAGCATCGGCGGCTATCACGCGGCCAAATTGCACCGGTACCAAGACCTCATCGACCGAATGCTCAACCGAGAACTGCAACACTTCGTGGGAGCCATCAACGAGGCGGAGGGACGCATGGAACTCGTGCCGGGTGACAGTCTGGCTCCGGCACTGAACATGCTGAACACCAAGTATTTCATCTTCGGGTCAGGACAACACGCCCAGGCTATCGAAAATCCGTATGCCAACGGCAACGCCTGGTTCGTGGACGAACTGAAATTCGTGGCCAACGCCGATGCGGAAATGCAAACGCTGCAAAAACTTGACACGAAACACCAAGCCGTGGCCGACGAACGCTTCAAAGCACAACTCGACGGCTCCAAACTCGGAAAAGGTACGGTGAAAATCACAGCCTACGCGCCGAACGAACTGCACTACAACGTGGAGAGCGAACAAGGCGGCGTGGTGGTATTCTCAGAAATATACTATCCGGGATGGACGGCGACCATCGACGGACAACCCGCTGAACCGGGCCGCGTGAACTACGTGCTGCGCGCACTGAAAGTGCCCGCCGGAAAGCATCAGGTGAAGCTGGAATTCCGACCCGCCAGCGTGAACATAACCAACCGCATTGCCTACGCTGCACTCGCCATCATCATGCTCTTGTTTGTGGGTGCAGTGACGGTACATAGGTGGAATGTCAATAAAATGCGTTAAATCATTTTGACGGCACTAACTTTTTCGTATTTTTGCGCCGATTAGGCACGACGCACCCGACACGTGCCTTCGCCTGAAATGCCAACAAAAAAAACAGACAAACCATTTTAATTTATAACACATTATGGCAACATTAGATTTAAGCAAGTACGGTATCACCGGCGTTACCGAGATCGTACACAACCCTTCCTACGAACAACTCTTCGCCGAAGAGACCAAAGCCGGCCTCGAAGGCTTTGAAGTAGGCCAGGAAACCGAACTCGGAGCCGTCAACGTGAAGACCGGCATCTACACCGGCCGTTCGCCCAAAGACAAGTTCATCGTAATGGACGAGAACTCCAAAGACACGGTGTGGTGGACGAGCGACGAATATAAGAATGACAACAAACCGGCTTCGCAGGAGGCTTGGGCTGCCGTTAAGGAACTGGCTCAGAAGGAGCTTTCAGGCAAGCGCCTCTTCGTTGTCGACGGTTTCTGCGGTGCCAACAAGGAAACTCGCATGGCTGTGCGCTTCATCATGGAGGTAGCTTGGCAAGCACACTTCGTTACCAACATGTTCATCCGCCCCACCGCTGAAGAACTCGCCGAGTTCGAGCCCGACTTTATTGTTTACAACGCTTCCAAAGCTAAAGTTGAAAACTACAAGGAACTGGGTCTGAACTCCGAAACGGCTGTTGTGTTCAACATCACCAGCCGCGAGCAGGTTATCATCAACACTTGGTACGGCGGTGAGATGAAGAAGGGTATGTTCTCCATGATGAACTATTACAACCCCTTGAAGGGCATCGCCTCCATGCACTGCTCTGCCAACACCAACATGGACGAAACGAGCACCGCTATCTTCTTCGGCCTCTCCGGTACGGGTAAGACGACTCTCTCCACCGACCCGAAGCGCAAGCTCATCGGCGACGACGAGCACGGCTGGGACGACAACGGCGTGTTCAACTATGAAGGCGGCTGCTACGCTAAGGTAATCAACCTCGACAAGGAAAGCGAACCCGACATCTACGGTGCTATCAAGCGCAACGCTCTCTTGGAGAACGTGACCGTGGCTGCCGATGGAAAGATTGACTTCGCAGACAAGAGCGTTACCGAAAATACGCGCGTAAGCTACCCCATCTACCACATTCAGAACATCGTGAAGCCCATCAGCAAGGGTCCGGCTGCCAAGCAGGTTATCTTCCTCTCTGCCGACGCCTTCGGTGTACTTCCTCCCGTTTCTATCCTCAACTCTGACCAGGCTCAGTACTACTTCCTCAGCGGTTTCACCGCTAAGCTCGCCGGTACAGAACGCGGCATCACCGAACCCACGCCGACCTTCTCGGCTTGCTTCGGCCAGGCCTTCCTCGAACTGCACCCCACGAAGTATGCTGCCGAATTGGTGAAGAAGATGGAAGCCAACGGTGCCAAGGCTTACCTCGTTAACACGGGTTGGAACGGCACAGGCAAGCGTATCTCCATCCGCGATACGCGCGGCATCATCGATGCCATCCTTGACGGTTCCATCGACAAGGCTCCCACGAAGGTTGTTCCCTTCTTCAACTTCGTAGTGCCCACTGAACTCCCCGGTGTTGACCCCAACATTCTCGATCCCCGCGACACTTACGCTGAAGCCGCTCAGTGGGAAGAGAAGGCCAAGGACCTCGCTGCTCGCTTCATCAAGAACTTCGTGAAGTATCAGGGCAACGAAGCCGGCAAGGCTCTCGTAGCTGCCGGTCCTCAGCTCTAATAGCTACGGACAAAGACTTAGTATTTTTGACATACAGATGACAAAGCAGGAGGGCTGCCACAAAGCAGTGCCCTCCTGCTTCATTTTGATACACCGGTGCAGAACCGATGTCAAATTCAGGAATACAACATCTAACCCGCCCGAAACGACCGTTCACTCCTATTATATATAAGAACGTATGTGAAATTAGTTCCTATTTCAAACACCTACATTTCTCTGACGTGTCGAATGGGCAAAAGTTCTGAAGAATAAGGCTGTGAGATAATGCTATGCCTTCACCAAGTCCTGGAGTTGTTTTGCCAACTCGCCGAGCCCGAAAAAATAGTCGGCGACTTGTGAAAAGAACTTCACGTTGCGTCCGGCGTGACAGGCGAGGCGGGAAATCACCTCGAAAAAGCAGTACCGAGTTGAGAGAAATCCCCCTTTCGCGCGCGCATATACGGTTTTTATTTCCCGAAAAAAGTATTCACCCCTTCACACAGTGCGTTTTTTCCGCTGATTTTCAGCACATTTTCGCGTGAAGGCTTTGTTTTTCAAGCATTCACACGGGCAGCAAAGCATTCACATGGGCGGTGAACGTTTGTGAAGGGTTGAAAAAGCAAGCCTTCACACCGAAAAACCGATGAAAATCATAGGAACAAAGCAGCATAATCGCCCATTCCACTGTGAAGGGTTGAAAAAGCAAGCCTTCACACTTGAAACTCCTGAAAATCAGGTAAGAAAAGCCTTTGTGTGAAGGAGTGAATGCTTTTTTCGGGAAATAAAATACGTATAGAGAAGATCGAAAAGACCATCACCTGACAACCTTTCACTTTGCAAACTTCAGAAAGTTATGCTATAATTAAGGAGTGGCGACCTCCATGAAAAAACACCTAACTTCAATCTGCCAACTGCAAGACAATTATCAGCACAAAAGCCATGAAAAAAGTGGTATCGTTATTGGTTTTTTATACATTTGCAGACGTAGCAGCACTTTCTACGAGTAGCAACACAGAGTATTTATAACCAAACACCCTTTAGCCATGGATTATTTTTTCTTTGACGACCCCATTGTCATGGTGAGCATTGCTTTTGCCGTCATCATCCTGTTGTCCATTTTCTTTCATTTTGTTCCCTTCTTCCTTTGGCTTTCCGCCAAAGTTTCGGGCGTTCACATCTCGCTCATTCAGCTTTTCCTCATGCGCATCCGTAATGTGCCGCCCAGCGTCATCGTGCCCAGCCTCATAGAAGCGCACAAAGCCGGACTGCGCAGCATCACGCGCGACAATCTGGAGGCTCACTACATGACGGGAGGCCATGTGCAGCGCGTGGTTCACGCCTTGGTTTCCGCCTCCAAGGCCAACATCGACCTGAGCTTTGAGAAAGCCACCGCCATCGACCTGGCCGGACGCGACGTGTTCGAGGCCGTGCAGACAAGCGTCAATCCCAAAGTTATTGACACGCCTCCCGTGGCAGCAGTGGCGAAGAATGGTATTCAGCTCATAGCCAAGGCCCGCGTAACGGTGCGTGCCAACATCCACCAGTTGGTGGGCGGTGCCGGCGAGGACACTATTTTGGCCCGTGTCGGCGAAGGCATTGTATCGAGCATCGGTTCGGCCGAAACTCACGAGCAGGTGCTTGAAAACCCCGACTCTATTTCCAAGCTGGTCCTCTCCAAGGGACTCGATGCGGGCACAGCCTATGAAATACTCTCCATCGACATTGCCGATATCGACGTAGGTAAGAACATCGGTGCGACCCTGCAAATGGACCAGGCCAATGCCGATAAGAACATTGCCCAAGCCAAGGCAGAGGAACGCCGCGCCATGGCTGTGGCCACCGAACAGGAAATGATAGCCCGCGCTCAGGAAGCCCGTGCCGAAGTAATCCAGGCCGAGGCCGAAGTGCCCAAGGCCCTGGCCCAGGCTCTGCGCGAAGGAAACATGGGTTTCATGGACTACTATCGTTTAGAAAACCTCAAGGGCGATACCGCCATGCGCGAAACTATCTCTAAAATCAATCCGGCCGACGTGCTGGGCAAGAAATAAGCATTCCAACTGACTGATAAGCAGCTTTTGCACGCAACGTTGCAAGCGAAGCTTTTCGGATTTTACCACAAACGGCATCCGTAAGTCCCGGCGAAGGGAAACTTGCGGATGCCGTTTGTATGATTGTGGCGCCAAGGGCTGTTGGTAGCAGAGTTCCGGGGTTAAAGGATAATCCGGAGAGTCCGGAAAGTTCGTATAATCCGGAGTTTTCTGGATATTCCGGATATTTCGGATATTCCGGACATCAGGCTGCAGTTCGGGCGTGCTTTACTTTTCGGGAAAAGCAAACTGTTCGAGCTTGAGCGCGCCCAGCGCTTCGAGTTGCGATACATACTCTTTGAAATGCGGTGCCTCCATGTGCTTTTTCAGTGCAGCTTCGTCGGCCCACGTTTCACAAATCATGAAAATGTCGGGACGAGTGGCACTTTCAAACGTATCGTAGGAGATGCAACCTTCGTCCTGCTGCGATTTGGCCGTCAGGGCGAGAGCGGCTTGGAGAGCCTCGTCGTACTTGCCCTCGTCAGCCTTGAAGAAACAGTTCAGTCTGAGCATGTTGAAAGAATTATAGTGTTGTTCCTGTCAGTCGGCGGCTTAGAAGTAGTACGTCAGCTGAGCCTGGAAAGTATTCGTTTTGTATTCGAGTTGGTAGTCCTGCGAGTTACCCGTGGAGCCGCCCACATTTTCAAACAACGTCTTGCCCACGTTTCCGAGAGCAAAGTTGTAGCCGATGCCCACTTCGAGGTGTTTGAGCACCCGCACGCCTGCGCCGATGTTCCAGGTGGTTGTCATGTTGCTCTTGTCGAAGTTACCTCCCTGAAGCGTGTTTTCCCACTTCATGTTCTGCAGACCGAAGCCGAACTGCGGACCTGTGGCCACGTAGACACTGGCCAAGCTGCTCAGTCCGATGTTGTAGCGCAGATTGATGGGGATTTCGATGGTGCGATACTTCTCGTTCTCGCCACCGATGTTCAGGTTGCGTTCAGAGTACTGCAACGAAGCGTCCAGACCGATGCCCAGCACCGTGTTGAAAGTAACTTTGGGTCCTACATACCAACCAGCCTTGTTGTCGGTGGAAAGGTTCGAGTTGACACTGGCAGGCACATCGCCCGAGAGTTTCAGTTTGGAGAGGTTCAAGCCGGCCGTTACACCCCAGCTCAACGACTGGGCTGCAGCGGGAGCAGCCATAACGAGCATCAGCAGGAATGCTGTGCAAAGGGTTGCGATTTTTTTCATAATGTGGTTTGTTAATAAAGTAAGAGATATGTTAGAGCGGGAAGAAGAGGGGGATGGTGAGGATAGCCACGAGCCCCATGACGATTTGCAGCGGCAAACCTACCTTCACGTAGTCCATAAAGTTGTAGTGTCCGGCGTTCATCACCATGGCATTGGGCGGTGTACAGATTGGTGTGGCGAAGCAGGCACTGGCTGCCACGGCTGCCGTCATCATGAACGGCGTGGGCGAAACGCCCAGTCCCTCTGCGGCAGCCCAGGCGATGGGAGCCACGAGGATAGCGGTGGCGGAGTTGCTGATAAACGTGCTGAGCGCGGAAGTAACGAGGTAAACGCCCGCCAAAGCGGCGTAGATGCCATATTCATTGAGGCTCATGATACAGTTGTGGGCAATCCAGTCAGAAATACCCGTCTTGGAGAGCGCGGTAGACATAGGCATCATGGCAGCGATGAGCACAATGCTTTCCCAGCCAATCATTTTGTACGCCGCGTCCACGCTGCGCACGCAGCGGGTCAAGACCATGAGCAGACCGGCTATAATCACAGCGGCCACGGGTTTCACTCCTATTTGGTCGGCAAATATCATGCAGATTACCATCGCCGTCATGATGACAGCGGCCAGAGGAGCCTTGTGGTCGAGCGCCACACTCTCGTGGTCCTCCTGCGGCGAACCGATGACAATCCACTCGCGGTTTTTCTTCGCCATGCTTTCTATGCCCTTCCACGCGCCGTGAACCAGGAGCATATCGCCGTTTTTGATGTTCGAGTCGAGCACATCTTCAAAGATATACTTGCCTTGTCGTTTGATGGCCAGCACACTCACGCCGAAGCGTTCCTTAAAGTTGGCCTTGCGTAGTGGGCGGTTGATCATGGCCGACTCCGGCGAAATGAGCACCTCGGCCAGACCGATTTCGTAGAAGTCCAGTTTTCCCTTTCCGTCGCGTTCTTCGTCCTCGAACACCGACAGATTGTAGTCAAAGGCAAAGGTATTCACCTTATCGCGTTCGCCCAGCACATAGAGCGTATCCGTGTTTTGGAAAATGGTATCTGTGGAAACAGACTCTTGGATGTTGGGGCTGAACACAGAGCGGTTGGCACGGCGCACTTCGAGAATTGTCACGCCATACTTGTGACGTATGTCGAGTTCGCCCACGGTGCGTCCCTCCAACGCCATGCTTCCCTCCTTGGCCTGGAGTCGGAACACGAGGTCGTTGATGTGGTATTCGTGGAGCAGGGAAGCCAGGCTCTGTTCCTCGCCTGTCTCCTCATGTTCTTTACTTTTTTTGCCGAGGAAATATTTGCAGAGCGGGTAGAGCATGACCAGTCCCACGCCGAGGCATATCAAGCCGATGGGCAGGAAGTCGAAGAAGGAGAAGCCCGGTTTGCCGTTGTCGCGCAGGTAGCCGTCGACAATCAGGTTGGGCGGAGTACCAATCAGCGTCAGGATACCACCCATCGAGCTGGCGAATGCGAGGGGCATCATCAGCTTGCTGGGGCTCGTACCTGCCGACTTGGCCATGGCGAGGATAATAGGCAGCAACAAGGCTACCGTACCCGTGTTGCTCACAAAGGCAGCCACCGCGGAAGTTACGAGCATCACGAGGAAGAAAAGCTTGATTTCGCTCGTGCCGGCCAACTTCAGCAGACGGCCGGAGATGATTTTTGCCAAGCCGGTCTGGAACACGGCTCCACCCACGATGAACAGGCCAATCATCATCACTACGGCCGAGTTTGAGAAGCCGGCCAGGGCTTCAGACGGCGTGAGCACGTTCGTTACAAGCAAGAGGGCCATTGAACTGAGTGCAACAATATCGGAGCGCACCTTGTCTGCGATAAAGGCCACAATAGTAAGGGCAAAGACGGCTATGACTATAGCGACCTGCCCTGCCGGCGAAGCAAAATACTCCGCCACCTGATTAAATATGTCCATGATTGTTAAGAAAATTTGGGGGCAAAAGTAGGTTTAGTTTTTCACATTGACAAACTTTTCCTGGAATAATGGACGGAATGCGGCTGCTGCGGAACGAAAGCCGGAGGTTTAGCCAAAGAGAAACAGCCTCACGCGCCCCAAATGTTAAAATCAAAATGGCCGATTTGGCTGTTCCGCAATTTATGCCTACCTTTAGGTTATCAAAAGGAAGAGGTCTGCCGAGGCGGACTTCTTCTTTGTTTTTCAGCCTTTTTTTCGTCGCAAAAAGTCCAGGACTTGTTTTTTCTACTCGCCAACTATTTTTTCCTACTCGGCGAGTCGTGAAAACAAGTCCCGGACCTCTGACAAACACCCGTCGTGGAAATATGCAGAAAGGTTAAAAATGTTAATGTAAGACGCCAGTTCGCCAACGTCTTTCAGCTTCCGTCCCACCCCGTCCTGCTCCTTCCTATTCCATCTCTGCCTGCATTATTTTCATCTGTGGGTTAAAAACGACTACTTCGTTTTTGAACAATCTGCAATTTAATCCATATTTTTGCAAACGCACAACCACTATTTCCCTGCCGGGCTTTTCCAATCCGGCAGCAGAAGCGTGGCGTGCCACCCTTCCGGGCGATCATCCGCCTTTGCTCTTATCGATTTTTTTCATCCTTAATTTTTTACTATGAACAAGATTACACGACTTTTCTCCTTGTTGCTGTGCCTGGTATTGGCCGGTCATGGCTACGCAGCTACCCCTGTTGAGGTAACTACCATCGAGAATGGCGAATTTGCCGACGGTACGGTTTGGTACACTTTGACTATCGGTGCCGGCAAGCTGCGCATTGCCAACAACGACGGCGCCGAGTACATCAAGCTTGGCGGCCAAATCACCGGTGCCGACGCCGAACTGTGGTGCTTTGCCGGCAACGAAACCGATGGCTACCTTATATATAATAAGGAAGCAGGTGCCTCGATGGCTTTGGCCGCTCCCACCACCATGCTGGGCACCACGGGCGGTGCCTCCTACGCCATTCTGAAAGATGCCGCCGCTCCCGGCGACGATTACACCAACTTGTGGGACATTGCCGAGGCCACGCAAAAATCTAACGGACAGGCCGTAGGCGTAACGGGCGGTTTCTACATCAATGAGCACGGCTATGCCTCGAACATACTGAACAACCGCGACAGCAAGCTGGCCTTTTGGTCGGCAGGCTACGACGACGGCTCCGTCATCCTGATTGAGGCTGTCACGGCCACCTATACGGTAGACATGACCACGGGTACATTCACCGCCACCAACGCTGCCGGCACCTGGGCTTCGGTATGGTCGTCAAATTCCACCTCGCCGCAGCTCACCCTCAGCACTGGTTTCAACAACATGGCCAAGAACGGCGACAACCTGACCCTCGCCTCCGGACAGGCCCAAAACAGCGTGTACACCATCTCGGCCGGCAGCGACTACATCATCACCGGCTACAAATTCCTGTTCAAGAACAAAGTTGCCAACAGCAATACCCTGAAACTGACCGCCGGCGGAACGGAATACAGCGTAACCGACGAAGCACAAAGCCTTGAAATGACGGGGCTGAAGGAGGTTGCGGCCCAGTTCACCCTGAACGGCCACAACCATGAGATGGAGTTGAGCAACTTCACCGTCAGCATCAGCCGCAGCTTCCGCCAGCCGGAGCCTCAGCAGGACCTCTTCATCACCGACGGCAGCCGTGCGCCCTACCGCATCCCGGCCATTGCCAAAGCGCACAACGGCGACTTGATAGCCATCAGCGACTATCGTCCCTGCGGCGGCGACATCGGTTTCGGTGAGGTGGACATCGTGGCACGCATCTCGAAGGACAACGGACTGACCTGGGGCAATGAGTTCACCATCGGCGATGGCACAGGCGTGAGCGGTGCCGTAGACTGCGGCTTCGGCGACGCCGCCGTGGTGGCCGACAGCGAAAGCGACGAAGTGCTGCTCATCAGCGTTTGCGGCAACACCGTGTACGGCGCAGGCACCACTACGCGCGAAAATCCCAATCGCGTGGCGCGCTTCCGTAGCCATGACAACGGACAGACCTGGGAGGCTTACGAAGAAATCACCGAAAGCATCTACACGCTCTTCGATGAGAGCGCACTGGGCGCCGTGCAGAGCCTCTTCTTCGGCTCGGGCCGCATCTGCCAAAGCCGTCAGGTGAAAGTGGGCCAGTACTACCGTCTGTATGCCGCCCTCTGCGCACGCCCCGGCGGCAACCGCGTTATCTACTCCGACGACTTCGGCCAGACATGGAAGGCGCTGGGCAGCATCGACATCTCACCCGCACCCGGCGGCGACGAACCGAAGTGTGAGGAACTGCCCGACGGACGTGTCATCCTCAGCTCGCGTGCCTCAGGCGGCCGCATCTTCAACTTCTTCACCTACACCAACGTGGAAACCGGCGAAGGCAGCTGGGCCAACGCCGTGTCCTCAAACGCAGGCACGAATGGTGTGGACGCATCGGGCAACTCGACCAACGGCGAAATACTCATCCTCCCCGTGAAGCGCAACTCGGACAACGCCGAAATGTACCTCGCTCTCCAATCCGTGCCCTTCGGCAGCGGACGCGCCAACGTGGGCATCTACTATAAGGAACTTTCCTCGCTCAGCGACCTGAAGGACGTGACGGCCTTTGCCTCCGATTGGGACGGCCGCCATCAGGCAAGCTACATCGGCTCGGCCTATTCCACCATGATTATGCAGGCCAACGACTCCATCGCCTTCTTCTACGAAGAGGAGACTTACGGCAAGGCATATACCAATGTTTACAAACAGTACTCCGTGGAGGGCATCACAGAGGGCGCTTACACCTACTACCCCGCCGCTGACCGCACGGCCTTCGTTACCAACTTGCTGCGGGAGAACGTGGCTTCTGTGGCTGACCTCGAAAAGGGCGAAGCAGTGGGCATGATCGACGCTGCCAAGGCCGACGACCTGCTGACATCGCTCAACGGCGTGGCCGACGTCTACGCTGCCAACCCCACAGTGCAGGGGTATGCCGATGCCATGGCCGAGATGGAGGCCAAGATGGCTGCCGCCAAAATTCAGTTGGAGAATGGCAAGGTATACACCCTGGCCAACAAAGACCGCGCCGCCAACCCTTTTCTCGGCACGAGCCAGAACGATGACAACGTGGATGGCTCGCACAAGGCTTACCAAGGATATGCCGCAGCTGAAAGCGGAGCTCAGGAATTTGCTTTTCTGATTAACGAAGACGGAACGTGGGTTATCTACAACGACGAAGCTCAAACTTTTCTGAGTCCCACGCAGGATTATTACAAAACGGTGTTTCAGGTGGCCGACCGCGCCGAGGCCGGCTCCTACCGCGTGAGTTCTGACACGAATGGCTGGTCTGTGCTGACCTGCACCGCTCCCGAGGTAGCCGCCATCCCCGCCCTGCACCTCGACGGCTCGAACAAACTGGTGCAGTGGACCACCTCGGAAGGTGCCTCCATGTGGAAAATCGTGCCGACGGGCAAGCAGACACTCATCGAAGACATCCTGACCGTTGCACCCGAGGAAGTGAAAATGTATGACTTGCAGGGCCGCCGCCTGCTCCAGGCTCCGGCACAAGGCATCTTCATCACGTCGGACCGCAAGAAGCATCTCAACAAATAACACGTTGACTGAAACCTAACATCAATAGAGTTGGAAAGTTTAACGGAAGCAGCCTGAAGGCGACCCCAAGGTTGGCAAAGGTTTTCCTTAAACTTTTCAACTCATTTTGTGGAACGGAGCCTCCGTCTCGCGGAGTGCGTCCCGCTCCTTTTCCCATCCACACTGAAAATCATGAAAGTAATCAATCTGGGAGAACACTCCTCCGTCATCAACGCCTATATGGCACAACTGCGCGACGTGAACGTGCAAGGCAACCGCACCCTGTTTCGCCGCAACCTGAAACGTGTGGCCCACGCCATGGCCTACGAAGTGAGCCGCACGCTCCACTACTCGGAAAAGCCTATACAGACCCCGTTGGGCGTGAAGGCCGTGCCCACCTGCGACGACCGCTTGGTCATTGGCACTGTGCTGCGCGCCGGATTGGCTTTTCACGAAGGATTTCTCGACATCTTCGACCAGGCCGACTCCGCCTTCGTGGCGGCCTACCGCGAGGAGGGTACGCCGGGCGAGCTGAAAATCCACGTGGACTACATGGCGGCACCAGAACTGGAGGGGTGTACCTTCCTGATGGTGGACCCCATGCTGGCCACGGGCGGCAGCTTGGAACTGTCCTACCGCGCCTTCCTGCGCCACGGCACACCGGCGCACCTCCACCTGTGCTGCGTCATCGCAGCCGAAGCGGGCATCAGACACCTGCAGGAGGTGTTCCCCTCGGACGACGTGACGCTCTGGGTGGCCGGCGTAGATGCAGAGCTGAACGCCGATGCCTACATCGTGCCCGGACTGGGCGATGCGGGCGACCTGTCCTTCGGGCCGAAACTCAGCAACCCAATGAACCATAACGAATAACCGGTTGCTCCGAATGCACGCGCAGCCAATCTTATGTAAAGTTGAAGGTTATAAGGTTATGGTCGCTTCGCTCCCAGGTTATGAGGTTATAAGAATACTGTTTGAGGTAGGCAAGATAGCCGCATCGAGTAACTTTATAACCTCATAACCTTATCCCTCATAACCTCCGAAACTAAATTTATTCATTATACATTATTCAATCCATCCATGATGTCCATCCTACGGAAATACCGCGCCTACATCCTTTTAGAAAAAGGGTTGTCGGAGAACACGCGCAAAGCCTACGCCGGCGACGTGGAGAAGCTGCTCGGCTTCCTGGCCGACGAAGGCATCGACGTGCACAGCTGCACCCTCGACGACCTGCACCGCTTTGCCGCCTCGCTCCACGACATAGGCATATCGGCCGTTTCCGTAGCCCGCATCCTGTGCGGCGTGCGCTCCTTCTTTACTTTCCTGCTGCAAGACGGCTACATAGAAGCCGACCCCACGGAGTTGTTGGAGTCGCCCAAGAAACCGGAGCACCTGCCCGCCGTGCTCACGCTTCAGGAGGTGGATGCGCTGGAGGCGGCCATCGACCAAAGCCTGCCCGAGGGAAGGCGCGACCACGCCATGATAGAAGTGCTCTACAGCTGCGGACTGCGCGTGAGCGAACTCTGCGGACTGCAACTGAGCGACCTCTTTCTCGACGAAGGTTTTCTGCGCGTAACGGGCAAGGGAAACAAGCAGCGGCTCGTACCCGTCTCGCCCAAGGCCGTAGGGGAGCTTAGGCGATGGATAGACGAGCGGCGGCTCATCGACATCCGGCCCGGCGAGGAGGACTATGTGTTCGTGAGCCACCGCCGGGGGCGGCACCTATCGCGCATCACGGTGTTCCACAATCTGCAGGTCTACGCCCGATTGGCGGGCATCGAAAAAAACATTTCGCCCCACACGTTGCGCCACACCTTTGCCACCCACTTGTTAGAGGGAGGGGCCAACCTGCGCGCCATTCAGACCATGCTCGGCCATGAGAGCATCGCCACCACGCAGCTCTACACCCACCTGGACCGCTCCTTCCTCCGCGAACAGGTGCTCTGCCATTTGCCACGCAACCACCGGGAGTGAGCCTCGCCGGAACTTTGTACACAAGTTCCGGAGGGTATGAGGGATGAGGTTATGAGGTTATAAAGTTACTGTTAGAAGTTTTCGCATATCAGAAAAGACGATACTCCGAGGGTAACTTTATAACCTCATAACCCAGAGAGCGAAGTAACCTTATAACCTCATCCCTCATAACCTCCAAGACAAAATGAAGGGTAACCCCGGATTTTCCCGAAAAGCCCTTTGCCGAAAAAGCCATAAATAAGTAAGTTTGCCACCGTTAACCCAACGTACGACAAACTTACTTATCTGTTTTATGACACACTCTACACTTTCCAAACTGTTCTGCCTGCTGTTTGGGCTACCCTTCTGCCTGAACGCCATGGCCCAGACCGCCTTTCAGCGGCAAGCCATGCAAAAGGCACGTGCCCAATGGGAAACCCACCAGCTGCGCGCCATGAAACCCGGCCAACCCGTCCGCGTGGCCGAGGATTCGGCTGCGGTCCAAGACCCCAAAACGCTGACCAACCTGCCGGCGGACTCCGCCATCTTTGTGCAGAACTTCATTGATGCCGAGGCGGGCGACACCATCAGCTACAGCACCATCATCGACACGGACCTGCTGGCCTACTTCATGGGCAACACCATCACGAAAATACAAACCGTGGTGCCGGCGGGAGCCGCCTGGGGCGAGCTCTGGGTGGTGGATGCCAATAATCCGATCGACACGCTCTACAAAGCACCCCTGCCAACAAACTATCCGGGTGATGAAATCGGCGAATATCCTTGCGACGTGAAAATAGACTCATTGCGGATGCTGAACGTGGGATTTACCGTTTACTTTGACCAAAAGCACGAGCTGCACGCCCACATCGTGCCCTGTAACCGCAACGGCGCGTTCCTCGTGTACGACAGCAAAGTGGGAAAACCCTATGCACTTGACTATACTTACATGCGCTATTTCATGTACGGCGACCCGCACCTCTGCTATGGCATCTACCTGAACTGCGTCACCATTGGCGAGGCCGGGCTGAAACCCTACGAAATCAAACTCGACGATGTAACCCACTCCCGTTCCTTCATCGGCGAAGAAGAAGCCACATTCGGTATCGGCATCACCAACTACGGCACGGAGGGAATCCCCTCCGCTACGCTGCGCTGCCGACTCGGCGATGCCACGGAGGACCTCGCTTTCAACAAACCGCTGGGCTACCTCTACTATGGCTACATCGAGTCGTCGCTGCCCACACCCCACGAAGCCGTGCGCGTGCCCCTCACGGTGCAGCTCGTAGAAGTGGGAGGCGAGGACGTTTCGGCCGGCGAGAGCGAAGCCAGCGGCTCCATCACGAAGGTGGATCCTGCCCTTTCCGTGAACCGTATGGCTGTGATGGAAGAATTTACAGGAGGCTGGTGCGGTTGGTGTCCGCGCGGTGCCAGAGCTATTGAACTCCTGATGAAGGACTATAGCGACCGCTTCATCCCCATCGCTGTTCATCAAAACGATGCGTTGGAGTCGGAGGATTTCATGTATGTGCTGAGACAGTACGGCACGAACGGATTTCCCGGATTTGCCATGAACCGGCTCATTAGCGGCGACCCCTACTACGGCAGCAGCGAATACGGCGGCGGCAACATGGGTGTGACGAAGGACATCGACCATATCCGCGAACTACCCTGCGAAGCCACGGTGCAGATTGCCGACTACACGCTGGACAACGACACGAAGGAACTGCAGATTACCACTTCCACCTCATTCAGCATTGACTGCGCCACGGCTCCCTACCGCCTGACCTACGCGCTGACGGAGGACAGTCTGAAAGTGGCACAGAGCAACTACTATTCTACCGAATACGGCGGCTCGCTCGACAAAACGCCGGCCGACCTGGCGGACCTCGTGAGCATGCCGGGCAAGTATTGGGCCGTCTGCGACCACGTGGCACGCAGCATCACGGAGCCGGAAGGCGTGGAGGGCACCATCAGCGCACCCATCGAAAAGGGGAAGGCGCAGTCGTTCACTTACCGCATGACGCTGCCCGAGAATATCGTGAAACCGGAGAACGCCACGCTGATTGTCCTGCTGATTGACCAGGGAACGAAGGAAATCCTCAACGCCGCCTCGGCACCCCTGAGTGCATTGAGCGGCATTGACGCCGTGAAAGCGGAAACAGCAACGCCGAAGGTGGAAGTCGTCGGCGGACAGTTGTGTGTGGAAGCTGCCGATGCCGAAGTCCGCGTGTACAACGCTGCCGGTGCACAGGTGGCCGTACGCCGCGTGAACGGCAAAGCCGGCTTCTGCCTCGCACCGGGCTGCTACGTGGTACGCACCAGCAACGGTACCGGCACGCACACGGCGAAGGTGGCACTGTAAAGTATGCCTAACTAAAAAAAAGCCGGTAACGGTGTTTTCTGTCGGCGAAATCTGCGATGAAAAGGAGCATTTTTTCAAAAAAATCCGTTTTCATCGCAGATTTCTTGTACAATTCCCCGAAACGACTTCCCGCATGAAACTTCCGGAAACAAAACTTTCATATCCAAACCACCTGATAATCATAAAGGAAACGGGCTTTCGATGAAAGATTGAATGATTTTGTAAAAGGTAAAATACCGTATATATATGCGCACGCGCAAGCGAGCCGGCAAACAGAAGGACTGCACAAAAGAACGCTGAAAAAAAGTTGCAAAAACATATTTTCACAAGCCTTTAAACTCTTCTCCGACATGCCAAAGGCTATGGAAAAATCCCAACTCCCGACAAGCTGACATTTTACCGCCAACACCACACAAATCTTTCTCGTTTGCGTATTTTTATCACTTCGACATATCAAAACGGAAGGTAAATTTGAGTTTTATTTAATATTTTTCTTCTTTTTCTTGGTAATCTATCACACACTGATTATTTTTGCGCACGAAAGAAATCCTGAAAAACGCCCTGCCAGACTCGCATGTTGTCTGTCGGGGCGTACCATTTCTTTTTCCGTTCGACCCTATTTTTTCGCTTTACTCATTTAGTTTATATTTACAACCTTATGAAGCTATTCAGAAGTTTCACCTTGCTGTTCCTGTGCTCATTGTGTCAATGGGCAACGGCACAGCCTCAACGCCGGGCTGAAGCAAACGCCAAGTTCTTCCAGGCTACGGCTCACCAAAGCCGCGCTGCCCAACAGGTGGACGAAGCGGGACAATGGACCTCACTCGGAACCGGCCGTATGCGCGACGACTTCTTTACCACGCTCTACGTGGTGGAGTGTTTGGAATTTGACGTGGAAATAGAAGAGAGCGTGGAGAAACCCGGCCTGTACCGCGTGGTGACTCCTTACCGCAACTATCCTTGCGCCTCGACCAAGCCGCTGGACGAAGACACCTACATGCTGGTAGATGCCACCGACCCCGACCACGTGTTCCTGCACCGTTACAAAACGGGCTTCGACTTTGAAACCGAGGCGGAAAACGAATCCCTGTTTATCATTGAGATTTACTCCATCGCCGGCTACAAATATGACCACGAGGGCAACCTCGACGGCGCGATAGACGAAGGAGCCTGCGGCACGCTGCGCAACGGCTGCATCACCTTCCCCGTCGGCTCGCTGTTAGTGAAGTACGCCTCTTCGCCGGACGAGCAATGGCGTTTTGCCAACTACAACAACGGCTTCCGCCTCAAACTGCCGGGAGCTCCTGACCTCGACGTGTCCATCAGCGTGCTCGACCTCATCAAGGGCACCGACAAGGACCAGCTCTCCGTCCACTTCAACGTGGGCAGCGGCTGCGAGAAGGTGCGCGTGGCCATGTTCCAGGGCGAAGCCAGCAACGACTCGCTGGCCGCCATGCACGCCGGCACCTGCGCCTACCAGGACATCACTTCCTCGCAGGAGGTGCTCTTCGACTACTCCGCCGACGGCATCTACACCATCATCGCCGTGCCTTACTACAACGGCGAACCGCAGCAGCCGGCCCATACCACGCAGGAACTGAAGTTCTACAACGTGGGTTGGAACTCACTGGGACAGGCTCTCTATACAGAGGCTTTCATCGCTGACAGCGAAGTGCCCATTTCCGGCATCACGAGCTGCACCTACTCCGTCGACGTGGAGGAAAGCACGGAACGCCCGGGCTACTTCCGCCTGGTGGACCCCTACGGCGACAACTATCCCTACTCCAACTCGCTCAGCTACGACAACACGCGCCATTACTACATGGAGATTGACGCCACCGACCCGGCTTGCGTTTCCATCAAGCAGATGGAGGACGGCTGCGGCTACGACATGGGCTACGGCAAGATGGTGCTCTGGTCAAAGGCCGACCGTGCGCTGGAGCAAGGCAAGACGAAGGAGGAGGTGAAGGAGTTGGGCTACTTCGGTACGCTGGAAGGCAACGTCATCACCTTCCCGAAGGACATGCTCCTCATAAACTTCCCCGACGTGCTCGCCACCTGGTACTGGGCCAACAACAAATCGAAGTTCAGACTCGAACTGCCGGAAGGTGCCTACACGGGCATCCACAGCGCGGACAGCGCACAGGCCGCCGGCGAGCCGGTTTACTACAACCTGCAAGGTTGCCAAGTGGCCAAGAGCCAGCTCACACCGGGCGTTTACGTGAAACGCCAAGGCAAGAGCGCACAGAAAATCATCGTGAAATAACCTATATTTTATTAATCCCACCGTCCCGGCAACGGGACGGTATAAATTTTTTCAGCTTATGAGAAAAGTAACTTTACTGCTGAACAGCCTGCTGTTGATGTTGGCTACAGTGGGAAGTACGGAAGCTGTGGCACAGAAAGGTGTCAACCGCCTGCCGGCTCCACTGACTAAAGTTGCAGCTCCCGGCGCTCAGAAGAAAGCTCCTGCAAGAGTGATCGACGTGAACGCAGAAAAAGCATTGGGAGTAAAGATGTATGCCTCGACGCAGACAGACTATCAAAACGACCCCGGTCTCATCCGTTTCTATTCGGGCAACACCTATGAGACCGAGAAGGTGGCCATCATGGCCGACCGCGACTTTGACCCCACCCGCCGCGTAACGATGTTCGGCGGTACGCTCTACACCGATCCCGATACGCATGAAACCGCCTACGTCGGCTTCCAGGGTATCACCTATGACATGGGTATTGGCTCTTGGCCGCACAACTTCATGAAGTTCAACCCTGAAACCGGCGAACGTACCATCATCAGCGAAGAAATCAAAGAACTGAAAGGCGACTGGATGCTCGTGGAGGGTATGTGCCAGAACCCTGTCACCAAAGAGTTGTGGGCTATCTGCCAAGACTCTCTTGACCTGGTTTCCCGCATCGGTACGATTGACCCCGAAAGCGGCGAATTGCTTGATAACACGAAACTGAATTACTACTATCCCGCCTTTGCCATTGATGCCAAGGGACAGTTCTGGGCCATCCGCTGCGACCTGCAGCCCAGCACGGAACAGGAAGGCTCCTTCACTGTAGAAGGCTCTTACCTCACCCGTCTGGACCCCGAACACGGCTTTGCTGAAATCGACCCGAAGGAAATCACCCTGGGTTCTTGGGACGGCAGCGCCAATCCCTTCAAGATTTGGTACAACAACACCATCGCATTCGACTACAGCACGGGTGAACTCTACGGTCTCCTCTGCCAGTACAACGAATGGGGATACCCCTCACAGTATCTGTACTACATCGATACTGCAACGGGTAACCTGTCGCACCCCATGAACAAGGAAGACCGCACCGCCGGCAGCGGTTGCTACGACATGTCTTGGGGCTTGGCCATTCCTTCCTACTTTGCCGAAGCTCCCGAAGCTCCTGCACGCGTAGAAAACCTCTCGAACTCTTTCTCTGAGGACGGCTCACAGGTAATCCTGACCTGGACGAACCCCATCCTGAGCTGGGGCGGCGACACGTTGACCAAGATTGACGCCATCAACATCTACCGCAACGACCTCGACAGTGAACCTATCGCTGTGCTGACCGACGGACTTGCTCCCGGTGCCGAAGCCAGCTGGACTGACGAAGCTCCCGTTGACGGCATCAGCACTTACTACGTACTGGCTTGCGTGGATGAGCAGAAAGGTATTCCCAACAGCTGGAGTGTTTACGCCGGCGAAGATACGCCCGCCGAAGTGCAGAACATCCAGATCAGCCGCGACGGCAGCAAAATCAACCTTTCGTGGGAAGCTCCCACTCAGGGACAGCACATGGGTGCCTACGATGCCGCTACGCTTACTTACAGCGTACAGCGTTTGCCCGACTCTGTGATGGTGGCAGAAAACATCGTGGAAACCGCTTTGGTTGACAAGAACCTGCCCGCACTGCTGAACTATTCCTACGTCATCACGCCTTCTACCAATAAGGGTGCCGGTGAACCCGCCGAATCGAATTCCGTCATGGCCGGCCCCGCTTACGAGGTGCCTTACACCACTGAATTTGCCGACTATGCCGAAGCCGATTCCTGGACCATCGTGGACAACAACGCCGACTGGACGATGTTCTACTACAGCAACTGGGATCCCAACTGCACCGGTTTGGCATTCAATACCAACAGCTACGGCAACAGCGATGACTATGCCATCTCTCCCTCTGTAAAGCTGCAGGCCGGCCACACCTATAAGGTGGAGTACGACATCTACTTTGCTTATGCTGACTCGGAAGACCAGCCCACGAAGCACGACTTCGACATCACCGTGGGTGAAGGCACCACTGCCGAGGCTCAGGCCACCGTATTGAAGGAAGTTCGCCAGTTCGGCAACGACCAGATGTACAGCCGCCACAAGTTCGACGCCCAGTTCACTCCCGAGGCTGACGGCGAATACAACTTCGGACTCCACTGGCTCACCGCCAATATTTATGACAACCTGACCCTCTGCGGTGCCAGCATCAAGGAAGTGGTTGACAAAGACATGGCCGTCAAGAGCGTGAAGGGTGCTACCAACCCGAGCAACAACATACCCGCTGACTACAAAGTGACCGTTGCCAACGAAGGCCGCCTCGAAGCATCCAACTATGTAGTGAAGATGGTTCGCATTGATGGCGAGAACCAGGTGGTACTGGGTCAGACCGAAGTGGCCGACGTGCTCGCTGCCGGTGCTGACACCGTCATCGTCGTAACCGCTCTGCCTGACATGGAAGGTGAAACGCAGTATGCCGCCGTTGTGGAACTCGAAGGCGACGAATTGGCAAGCAACAACATGTCTGCTCCGTTCGACGTGACCGTTTCGCCCGAAGGCACCGTGCCTTTCAACGCTGAAGCCAACACGAACGAGAACATGTCTGATGTGACCGAAATGCCCTTCTACTTCTGGAAGGATTACAGCACCGTACAGTCTATCTACTATCCCTCCGACTTCCAGGAACCGCTCTCCGGCACAGCTACCATCAGCCGTCTGGCCTTCGAGTACAGAGACAATGATGGTGGAGTAGTTACCGACGTTCCCGTGAAGATTTATCTCGGTACCACCGACATCGAAGCTTATGAAGCTGAAGCCAACAGCTGGGGTTCAAAAGTACCTCTCGATCAATGGATTCCTCTGACTGACCAAGTGCTCGTTTATGAAGGTACCTTCTCCACGAAGCTCGGCTCCAACCTCTTGATTTTCGACTTTACCAAACCGTTTGAATACGACGTAACGAAGAACCTCGTAGTTACCGTTCAGGAAGAAAGCATCCAGGAGAACAAGTGGCCGGTAATCTTCAAGACTTACGCATTTGACAGCTACTCCGAAATCTACCGCTCACTGCGCTACGGCAGCAACAGCCAGCAGTTCGACTTTGAAAGTGCCGACATGCTCGTAGGTGCTTGCAACGCCCGTCAAGGACTTCCCGTTCTGCACCTCGCTCTGACCGTTGACACCGGTATCAAGAACGTAACCGCTGGCGAAAACGCCGCAGCTTACGATGCAACTACCGGCAGCATCAACTTCAACGGCTTCAAGGCCGCTAAGGTTACGGTTTACAACGTAGCCGGTCAGACCGTGGCTCAGGGCAACAACAGCAAGCTGAACCTGAACAGCGGTGCTTACGTAGTGAAGGCTGTGGCCAACGATGGCAAAGTCTACACTTCGAAGCTGCAGGTGAAGTAATTTCTCCGGATAACAGCTGACTTTATGTTTCGGAGGTTATGAGATAGTTCGGAGGTTATGAGCCTTTAGGTTATGAGGTTATAATATTACTATTTGAGCGATTGATGTTCAAGCGTTACAACAGTAACTTTATAACCTTATAACCTCATAAACTCATAACCTCCGAAATAACTCATAACCTCCGATACTTTAATAGCAACAACCTAACACATCTAAAAAACATGCGCAACTTATTACTTACCGCTGCCTTGGCCACCTTCTCCCTCGTGGCAGGAGCACAGACGTTTTCTGCCGGCGCAAGCCTCAACGGCACGGCTGAGCTGAAGGCACGCAACGCACAAAACCCCTTCACCATCCGTAGCGCCCAAAGCCCGGTCGTAAAAGCCGTGGCAAAGGCAGCAAAGCCCAAGAACATCAACCCGCTCGACTACGGTACGAAAGTGACGGTGATGACCGAGGACTTCTCCCTGCTCGAAACGGGCGAAATCGGCAACCCCGACGCTACGGTCAAGATGGTGGCCGAGGAATATAAATATCCCTGGATTAACCTCAAGGACGAATACTTCCAGACTCCGGGATGGGGCGGTTACAACGTCTATCCTGCCGGCGGTGTGCTCTGCATCGACACGAAGAAAGACTATGGCCACATCAACACCCCCATGCTCAACCTGGCTGCCTACGACCGCGTGGCTGTGCTCACCTTCAAGGCACGCACCGATGCAGGTGAAACCGTCTCCGACTTCATCGTTCAGGGCGCCGAAACCTTCAACATGGCTCCCACCTGGCGATTCCTCGACGACTACATCTGCCCCGCCATCACCGACGAGTGGCAGACGTATGAGTTCATCTTCCACGACTGCGGCGAGTACACCCTCCTCAACCTCGTGCCCAGCGGCCAGAGCCGCGTCTATCTGGACGATATCGAAGTCTACGTGGTTGACCCCTACATCGCCATGCCGCTGACCAAGCCCCACACGAACTACCAGGGCACCAGCTTCGATGCCAACTGGGAAGCCGTGGAGGGTGCAGAGTACTACTTGGTCAACCTCTACGAATACGATGCCCTGCTCGGCGAATACGAGCTGGTGAAGGAGGACCTCAAGGCCGAGACCAACACGCTGCACATCACGGAAGTTGAGTCCGGCACCACGTACTACTACACCGTACGTGCCGTGAAGGAAGGCCACCAGTCGCTCGAAAGCTCCATGCAAGCCGTGTTCGACCTCGTAGCTCCTGTGCTCAACCCCGTCAATGGCGGAGAGGATGAGCTGGAATCCTACGACGCATCGTGGAGCGTGGTGCCCTCGGCTAACTATTACAACTACTGGGCTTACGGCAAGCGCGTGGCAGAGGCCGACGGCGAGTTCATCGTTACCAACGAGGACTTCAACAACCTGAAGAAGTCTGACGGCAGCGACCCCGACTACACGCTGGAGGAACATGACTTCAACGTGTACAGCGACACTTACCTCGTGGGCCTTACCCAGGCCGGCTGGAACGGACAGAACTACATCCCCTACGCCGAAGGCATGGCCTGCGTCGACGCTTACCACTACCTATACAACCACGAGCAGTCCGGCATCATCTCGCCCGAACTCGACCTCTCGAAGGACGGCGGCAAGTTCACCCTCAACGTGAAGCTGATGGGCGAAGTGTCGACTTTCTGGGATACGGAAGGCCAGAAGCACGAGGGTGCCACGCAGTGTGCCGTAGCCATCTTCAACTACGACGAGGAAGCAGGCGAATTCAACCAGGCCGAACTGGTTTACCCCGGCACCATCACGGACAGCTGGCAGGACTTCACCGTACAGCTCACGAAGGGTGCCGCACGCTCCAAAGTGGGCATCTTCGGTGTGAGCTACCCCGGTAACCTCTACATCGATGACGTGAAAATCACCCAGAACTACAAGGCCGGCGAATACTTGGTAGACCCCTTCTGCTACGCCTTCATGCACCAAGGTGCTGCCATCAACGTGGAACTCCCCAACAGCCTGGCCGGCATGGAAGTTTACCACAAGGTAAGTGCTGTGAAGATGGTAGACGCTCCCGGAGTGGAGGGCAGCTACAAGGAAAGCGCCTTCTCCGACCTGGAACGTGTCAACGTGAAAGTGAGCGGCATTGAACAGGCCGACATGGAGGGTGCCGCAGTGAAGCTGCTCGGCAACCGCCTGACGGTAGTCAATCCCCGAGGCGAGGACGTAACGGTTTACAACGCCGACGGCAGCCGCATCGCCGCCGCCAACGCTCAGCAAACCGTAACCACCCTCCCCGTTCACGGCGTATACATTGTCAAGGTGGGCAACAAGGTTAGCAAGATTGCCTACTAACGGCCTCGCCCATCCATCTTACTGATTGGGGTGTTCAACCTAAGTGATAGAACACCGCTTATAAATTGAGTAGGAGGTAAACACCCATCACCGGTGTCTATCTCCTACTTTCGTATTTACCAACCTCTCACACCACGGAGCATTTTGCCACTTACCTCCCCCAAAAATCATGCTCTTCTATACGTATTTTTATCCCGAAAAAAAGCATTCACTCTTTCACACGGTGGCTTTTTATTCCAGATTCTCAGTTGTTTCGAGTGTGAAGGCTTGCTTTTTCCACCCTTCACAAGTGTTCACCGCCTGTGTGAATGCTTTGCTGCCCGTGTGAACACTTTGCTGCCCGGTGTGAAGGCTTTATTTTCAAAGCCTTCACACTCGAAACCAATGAAAATCAATAGAAAACGAGCACCGTGTGAAAGGGTGAATACTTTTTTCGGGAAATAAAAAGCGTATATACGCGCGCGAAAGGGGCATTGTATAATGTATAATGAAGGCTACGCCAATGGGGGGCGGCGGTTCTGCTTCGTCCTGTATGTCGGTCGTCAACCTCATTATACATTATTGCCAGTTCCGGCAGGACACTGCGTGAAGTTCTCTTCACAAGTCGCCGACTATTTTGCCGGGCTCGCCGAGCCCCGCAAACAACTCCCGGACTTTTTGGAAAGGCATGGCATTATCGCAAAACAGGTGTGCCCCTATCACGGAGCACACCTGTTTTGGTTGTTTGAATGCCGAAGCGGGAGCCGGGGAAGGCAACCCTCAGCGGCGTTTGTTCTTCTTGTCGCCTTTCGCCTCGAAGTTGTAGGTGAAGCTGAGCTGCACGTAGTGGTGCATCAAGTCGCTGCTGTATTCCGTGCGCTCCGTGGCCGACTCCGTGGATAAGTAGCTGCGCCGCTTGTTCAGCAAATCGTCGAACGAGAGGTCGATGCGGCCTTTACCCTTCAGCACCTTGCAGCCCACGAGGAATTTCCAGTTGGGGATGGCGCGGTTCATCTCCGGCGACGAGTAACCCTTGTAGCCTTGCAGGTTGAGCGAGGTTTCCACTGTCCAATCGCGCCACTTGTAACGCGCCATACCGTAGACGATGTAGTCCGTCAGCGTCTGGTTGTTCTGCGGCGTCAGCTCATAGCGCAGGCGGCTTAGCGTGTACTTGCCCGAAAGCATCAGCGTCAGCTCCTCGCGCGAGAGGGTGACGGAGGGGTTTTCCGTCAGGAAGAACCGTTTGCGCAACTGCTGGCCGGCCCGGTCGGCATCGTAGTCCGCCGTGAGGAAACCGTATTTGTTGTGATAACCAGCCTCTATGGAGTTGTGCACCCGCACGAAGTCGCCGATGCCCTGCTCATAGCGCAATTTGCCCGACAGTCCCCAGCCGTCGCGCAGGTTGGCCGACACCTGGCGGTAGGCACCCGTACGGTCGTTGAAGAAGAACATATAGCCGCGCTGGGACATCCAACGTTCATAATTCACGCCGGCCGAGATGCTGCGCTGCTGCTTCGTCATGTTCAGGAAATAGTTGATGCTCGCGCTGTGCGTATGACTGTTTTTCAGCTGCGGGTTGCCCTGTATCACGAAGAGCGGATTGGTATTGTCGGTATAAGCGACCGTTTCGAGCAAGTTGGGCACCGAGGTGCTGTAATGGTAAGCCGCCTCCAAGCTCTGGCCGCGCCGCACCTTCCAGCGCAGCGTGAGGTCGGGCTGCCATAGGTCCACATCGCGCAACTTGTCGATGTCCAACTCGCCACGCTTATAGGCCAGGTTCTCGTGGCGGAAGGTGTAGTTCAGGTTGGGCAACACGCTCAGTTTCCCCACATTCAGGGTCAGGCCCAGCGAGGCGCGGTGTTCGTCCGTCGTTTTCCGGTTGCGGTAACTGTTGGGGTCGAGCAGCGGATCGGGCTGTTCTGCATCCGGCGCGGCGGCAGCGTCGGTCACGATGTGATCCTGACGTTCGTAGTCCAGCCGGTGCTGGAAATGATAGCCCACGTTGATCATCAAGGGCTTCCACAACCATCGCTGGTAGCTGGCATCGGCAGTGGCGCGCAGCGAATGGCCCGGGCGGTTGTCCGTTTCGTAACGCCACTCGCCGGGCTGGTCATCACGGAAGTAGCGCAGGTCGCGCTCGGCATACGCCTCCATCTGCCGGTCGGTATAATCGATGCCGCCTCCTACGCGCAAATTCGCATTGCCGGGCAACAGACGCTGCAACTCTACGGAGACGTTGCTGTTCATCTCTTCAGAGAACGATGTGCTCCGGTACAGCGAGCGCGACACAGGCATCCCTGCCTCCTGACCCGGATGGTCGGTGGCGAAAGCCGCGTCCAACGGATTACGGGCGAAGCCGTAGGGATCGGCATCGTAGGCCGCGCTGCGCTCTGTCTGTTCCTCGCGTTTCTTCTCGTAGTTCCATCCACCACGCACATACAGCCAGGTGATGCTGTCTAACTGGAAATTGCCTAAGAAGGAGAAGTCGGGCTTCAGCAAGTGACTGTATTTCTTGCTGTCCGTAAGTCCGTAGGTGCGTCCCCCCGAAGTCAGATAGGTCTCACGGCTCTGCCGGCTGCTGCCCCAGCCGTCGGTGTGCTGCCCCTGGACGTTGAAGGAGAAGGACTGGTTCAGTTCTTTCTCGCCCTGCCGCGTCTTCCACTGATGCTTGTAGCCCAGAGAGCCGAACTGCTGCTTGCCGAAGGGGCTGGAAGAGCCGCTGGCCATGGAGCGGAAGGTCTTGTCGAATATCTGCTGGTTGATGTTGTTCACGTTGCCGTAGGCCATGAGGGGGTCGGAGGTGGAAAGGTACATGGCGTCGAGGCGAGCTAAGTAGCCGTCGTCAGTCTGGTAAGTGCCCTTGGCGGAGCCATACCACTTCTCCAAAAATCCGGGTTTCACCTGTATGTCGAGCACATGGTCTTCCTCGCCGTCATCGCGCCCCGTGTGTTCCTTGAGTTTGCTGGCTTTGTTGTACGCCTTGATGCGCTCCACGGCCTCGGCGGGTAGGCGTTCCTGCAAGATGGTGTTGTCGGCAAACATTTCCTCGCCGTTGACGAGGATGCGCACGGGCTTGTCCATCCAGAACAGCTTTCCGTCCTTCTCCGTCACGCCGGGCAACTGCTTGATGAGCTCGTCGAGCCGCGCTCCTTCGCTCAGGTTGAAGGCATCGGGGTTGAACACGACCGTGTCGCCGCGCATGACGAAACGCTTGGCACGCGCCGTGACGACTGCCGAACGCAGAAATACCTCTGAGGGCTTCAGCGCGATGTCGCCCAAGCGCAGCGTGTCGTTACCCTCGAAGGCGGAGAAATGCACCGTGCGGGGATGATAACCAATGTACGAGGCTTCTATCCAGCAGTCATCGCCGCTCATCGAGAAGCTGAAGCAGCCTAAGCTGTCGGCAGTGAACGAACGGTAAGTCAAACTGTATTCATTGGGCCGGCTGTAGGCCGTGCTCTCCAAGTCGGGCAACGGCTCGCCCGTGGCGGCGTCGACGAAACGACCCGTAACGATGTCGGCCCGCACGGGCAAGGCCGTGAGGAAAATGAGCAGGATGTAAAGAAAAGAATGCTTCATGATATAGGTGAAGGGTTTAACTTTCGGAGGTACCAAAAGTTAAAGGTTATAAGGTTATGGTCGCTTCGCTCCCAGGTTATAAGGTTATAAAGATTGTGCCAGCGCGAGCAGAGCCAAGCTTGCCCCAAGCTATGCCGAGCGCAGCTAAGCTTCTGCAAAAGTATGCATTACAATCCATTAACACCGAAACATACCTCCATATAACGAATTACCCCCCCGATTACGTTTTTTTAAGATTTCAAAGAGCGGTTTAAGCCATTCCATCCCGATTTCGGGTATATTGTTTGCCTTACTTGCGCCCGAAATCGGCCGGCACTTCGCCCCAGCGGGAGGTTTCCCATTTGAGCAGGGGGATGGCGGAAAAGTCGTGGGTGTTGAGCCATCGCTCGGCCCGCTCGATGAGCCGGAAAAGCGGCTCGGTGCGCTCGGTGCGCTGCAAAGTGGTGCGGCAACGGCGGGCACGCACCCACAACAGGGCGTTGCGGCTGTCGGAATAGACGGCCATGCGGCTGCCTTGGGCGGTAAGCAGGGCGAGGGCATGGACGATGGCGAGGAACTCGCCGATGTTGTTGGTGCCGTACAGGGGGCCGTAGTGGAACACGACGCGACCGGTGGCAAGGCTCACGCCTCGGTATTCCATGGGGCCGGGATTGCCACTGCACGCGGCATCGACGGCCAGGGCATCGAGGCGCACTTCGGGCGGAAGGTTGAGCAGGAGGTCGGACGGCTCACTCGCATGGCCGCCCGGAGCATTGCTCTCAAGACCTAACAGGGAGGGGGAAGCCGCTTGCAAGTTTTGGCCGGCATCAGAGGGCGTGGCAGCAGTCACTGTCTGAGAGGCGGACGGGGAAGTGCCGGCAGGTCTGGCCGGACGCTGCGGCGGCCCGGCTTCGAAGGCTTGCCGGGCCTCAGCCTCGGTGGCAAATGCTTTGAAGGCCGAGGAGGGGAATTGTTTCACCTGTTCCTCACACTCCTCCCAGCTGAGGTAGACACCGGGTATGCGGCCACGCCACACGACGTAATATTTCTGTTTGGACATATCGCTTGAAAAGTAGAAAAAAGCCTGCCGGCCACATCCGGTCGGCAGGCTTGAAGAAAAAATAAACGGGAAGCCCTTACATACGTTCGGGCATCTCTATGCCGAGCAGTCCCATGCCCAAACGGACAACCTTGGCCACGTTGAGCGAAAGGACAAGACGGAATGCTTGTTTGTCGGGGTCGGTCTCGCGAAGGATGCTGAAGTCGTGGTAGAACTGGTTGTATTCTTTCACGAGCTCGTAGCAGTAGTTGGCCACGGCGGCGGGCTGGTATTCGGTGCCGGCCTGACGCACCACGGCGGCGAAATCGGCAATGTGTTGCACGATTTCTTCTTCCTTCACGGACAGCCCTACCGCAGGCGAGAGCTTCTCGGGCAAGCGGATTCCGGCATCGGCGGCCTTGCGCAGGATGGAACGGATGCGGGCGTAGGTGTACTGGATGAAGGGACCTGTATTGCCGTTGAAGTCGATGCTTTCCTCGGGGTTGAAGAGCATATTCTTGCGCGCATCGACCTTGAGAAGGAAGTATTTCAAAGCTCCCATGCCGACAATGCGTGCGACTTCGGCTTTTTCTTCCTCGGTCATGTCGTCGAATTTGCCGGCCTCTTCCACGGTTTGGCGGGCCTGGGCTATCATGCCGGCAATGAGGTCGTCGGCATCGACCACGGTGCCTTCGCGGCTCTTCATCTTGCCGTTGGGCAGCTCGACCATGCCGTAGGAGAAGTGGACCAGACTCTTGCCCCACTCGAAACCGAGCTTGTCGAGCAGGATGGAGAGCACTTGGAAGTGGTAGTTCTGCTCGTTGCCCACGACGTAAATCATCTTGTCGATGGGGAAGTCGCGGAAACGGAGCTTGGCGGTGCCGATGTCCTGCGTCATGTAAACGGAAGTGCCGTCGGCGCGGAGCAGGAGTTTCTCGTCAAGTCCTTCGGCGGTGAGGTCGGCCCAGACGGAACCGTCTTCCTTGCGGAAAAAGATGCCTTTCTGCAAACCTTCGTCGACCTTTTCCTTGCCTTCGAGATAGGTGTCGCTCTCGTAATAAATCTTGTCGAAGCTGACACCGAGTGCCTTGTAGGTTTCGTCGAAGCCGGCATAGACCCACTCGTTCATCTTGCGCCAAAGGGCACGCACTTCGGGGTCGCCCTGCTCCCACTTCACGAGCATGGCGTGGGCTTCCTGCATGAGCGGACTTTCTTTCTTGGCCTTCTCCTCGGCAGCTTCGGCCTCCATGCCTTCGGCCTCGAAACGTGCTTTGAGCTCTGCCACTTCGGCGCGGTAGTGCTTGTCGAAGGCTACGTAGTAGTCGCCTATCAGGTGGTCACCCTTCTTGCCCGAGGTCTGGGGCGTTTCGCCGTTGCCGTATTTCAACCAGGCCAGCATCGATTTACAGATGTGGATGCCCCGGTCGTTCACGATGTTGGTCTTGACCACGCGGTTGCCGTTGGCTTCAATCACACCGGCCAATGCCCAGCCCAAAAGGTTGTTGCGCACGTGCCCCAGGTGGAGGGGTTTGTTGGTGTTGGGCGAGGAGTACTCTATCATGACGAGCGGACTGCTCTCAGTGGGGGCAGTGATGCCGAAACGGGGGTCGGCGTTGATTTCTTCCAAAAGGTCGACCCAGCAGGCGGGGGCTATGACGAGATTGAGGAAACCGCCTACGGCATTGTAGGAGGCTATGAGCTGGGTGTTTGCCTTTATCCATTCGCCAATCTCGGCAGCGGTGTCCTGAGGCTTTTTCTTGGAAATGCGCAGGAAAGGGAAAACGACGAGGGTGAGGTGCCCCTCAAAATCTTTCTTGGTTTTTTGCAGCGTTACCTGACCGGCGGCAATTTCGTGCCCGTAAAGGGCTTGCACAGCGGCAGCAGCGGCAGTAGCGAGTTGCTTTTCTATTTTCATTATGCTTGATTTACTTAATTTTTGCGGGCAAAAGTACTATTTTTATTTGAGGATGGTTCGTCACGCCACAGTGTTAAGGGGTAATGGGCTGGTTGTGGTGTGCAAATGGGAGGACTTGAGGGGCCAAACCGGGATGGCATTCGGCGGGATGGAGATGTCAAAACGCCTGACACGGCGACGACTTTTTACAATCGCTCCACTTCGTCGGCTGAAAGTTGTGTCATGGAGCAGATGGAGGCGATGTCGATGCCGGCCTCCTTCATCTTGCGTGCGGATTGCCGGATGATGTCTTGTTGATGGGCGAGCTGCTCTTCCATCATCATAATCTTGGTGTCACGGTTCTCGATGGCCATAAAGTACTCGTCCTCCACGTTCATGTCCTGGCGGAGCTTGGCGTCGGAAGCG
>SFPC01000037.1 GCA_004552195.1 Bacteroidales bacterium
CCCCTTTGATGACGAAATCAATTCGCAGGGCAACCGCATGGACATGATCAGTGGTGCCATTGAGAGTTCTTCCAAAGTTCACTTCACCTACGGCAAGGTGGAGGGACGTTTGAAAACCTTGCCCCATTCCGGCAACTTCCCCGCTTTGTGGATGATGCCGCAGGACAATTCAGCCGGCTGGCCCTATGCCGGGGAAATTGACATCTGGGAACAAATCAATTCCGACGACACTTCCTGGCACACCATCCACACCCGCTGGGCCAACTCCACGGCCGACGGAAGCGAGTGTATGGGTCAGAGCGGCAATCCCCAGAAGTCAGGGACAGCCGCCTGCACCAACGGCGACTACCACACCTTCGGTTTGGAGTGGTTGCCTACGAAACTCATTTGGTATGTGGACGGCAAGCAGGTGTTCTCCTATGCCAAAGCCACCAGCAGCTATGCGCTGAACAACGGTCAGTGGCCTTTCGACAAGGATTTCTACCTCATCCTCAACCAGAGCGTGGGTAACGGCAGCTGGGCTTCCGCTCCCGACCTGGGATTTGTGTACGAAACCCTCTTCGACTGGGTGCGCGTTTATCAGACCGACGAACAGACAGGCATTTCCTCCCTCCGCACCGACGAGTCGTTGCTCGACTATTATGTTTCGCCGGGCCGTTTGCGCGTAGTAGCAGCGCAGGAACAGTTTGTGCACATTACTGATGCAGCCGGCCGAAGCATATACGCCGCATCGTTGCAGGGCAATGTCAATCTGCCGCTTTCACAAGGCGTTTACTTGCTCAACGGCCAAAAGATTTTGGTGCCGTAGATGAACACCGAACAATAACGAATTGAATTCCCGTGGGCGTAGCCAAGCTGCGCTCACGGATTGTTCATATCATAGTTCATATCTAACCAAGCCCTCATAATCCTTAACTCCTATATTATAGTTTAGCTCCATGTCCTTACCTTCAGACCCCATGATGCTCTTCAGCGTAATCAATACGAAGTTACGCGATGAGTATGCCTCGCTTGAAGCTCTGTGCGACGATATGCAGGTTGACCGACAACAATTGGAAGCCCGGTTAGCACAGGTTGGTTTTGAGTACAATCCGGCACAAAACAAATTCTGGTAAATCATGTCTTTTCTTCGTCAGTTCCCCTTAACCCTTTTCTGTGTGGCTTTGATATGGTATCTTTGCCTCTTCAAACCGCCAAGATCTCCTTTTGATAATGTGGAGGGCTTCGACAAGATAGTCCATGTCCTGATGTATTTGGGCACTTGTTCCGTGTTTTGGACTGAGTGTTATTGGCATCGTGTCCGGCTCTCCAAGTGGGCACAGTTCGCTTGGGGAGTATTGTTCCCCATATTGATGAGCGGTTTGGTGGAGTTGTGCCAAGAGCATCTTACCACTTGCCGCAGCGGCGATTGGTACGATTTTGCCGCCAACTCCTTCGGCGTTTGCCTGGCCTGCCTGCTCCACTTCCTTTGGCAGAAGTTCCATTCCCGCCGATCTCTTTAGGGGTGTTTCCTAACCAAATTTATAGAACACCCCTTTAATACCACCATCTTTCAGAAACCTATCAGATAGCAGTGAGTTTATACATACGCATATCCGACACAGATTTGTGTTTTGCCCGTTACGAGGCCGTTGCCGCTTCCGACTTTCATTTCGAGCCCTATCGCGTCACGCCGCAAGCCTCCTTGACCGTCAACCTGCGCAGTGCGATGCAGCATGTTGATTTGCTGAATATGCCCACCGACCGCGTGGAAGTGCTGGTCGAAGCACCGGTAACGCCCGTGCCCTTGGCCGTTTTCCAGGAAGAAGATGCCGAAGCCCTCTATCACGCCTGTTTCGAGAAGAAAGGCCCCTTGCGTGTTTTTTATGACACGGTGCCGGCGGTCAATGCTGTGTTTCTCTTTTCTCTTCCCGAAGCCACTTGCCGTACCCTCGACGAAGCCTTCCTGGGCCGGGTGCGTTACACCACAACTTTGGCTTCTGTCGTTCATGTCTTTGCTGGAAAAGGTTTAGCCGCCACCGGCGGACGCCGCCTTTTCGTGTATATACACGACGGTGTGTCTGATGTGGTTATGCTTGAAGGTTCTCGGCTGTTGATGCTTAACACGTACAGCGTGCAAGCCCCAACTGACGTGTGCTACTATACCTTTAATATGGTGCGTCATTTAGGATTTGAGCCGGCCGGTCAACCCATCTATGTGGCCGGTGAGGCAGCCTTGCGCGATCCTGTGGTGGACAATATGCAACACTATGCCTCAGAGGTGTATGCTATCAATCCTGCTGCTGATTTCAACCGTCATGTCGTGGCCACTACCGAGGAAGTGCCTTATGACCTCATGTGCCATTTGCTGAAGCGCAGTGCCCAACATTAAACAAAGATTTCTATTTATGCGCATTATAACCGGAATATACAAAGGCCGCCATTTCGATGTGCCTCGTTGGTTTAAGGCCCGGCCCACCACTGATTTTGCCAAGGAAAATCTATTCAATGTTTTGCGGGCCTATATGGACTTTGAAGAAGTCAGTGCCCTCGACCTCTTTGGCGGCACGGGTAGCATCTCTTTGGAACTGCTGTCGCGCGGTTGCCGGCGAGTGGTGACGGTGGAGAAAGACCGCCGACATTATTCCTTTATCGAACAATGCTGCAAGAAGCTGGGCGATGAGGCCTGGCAGCCTCTTTGCGGCGATGTACTGAAGTTCGTGGAACGTTGTGGCGAAAGTTTTGATTTGGTCTTTGCCGACCCTCCTTATGCCTTGCCCGAGCTACCCGAGATGCCACAGCGCGTATTAGAAAGCCGGCTGTTGGCGGGCGGCGGCCTGTTCGTGTTGGAACATGGCAAGAACCACCGCTTCGACAACCATCCTTGTTTCGTGGAACACCGCGCATACGGCAGCGTCAACTTCAGCTTCTTCAGGAAGCCTTTAAACTCTCAACAATAAACTCTCAACTAATATCCCCTCCTTCCCATGAGCCTATTCTCCTCTTTGTTCGGCAAGTCCAAGCCGACGGAAACAGTCAAGTTCGAGACACTGCGCGACGACGGTGTCCGTGCCATGCAAATCGGCGAGCTGCCCTATGCAGAGAAATGCCTGCTTGCCGCCTTGGACCTTCGTCACGATTTGAAAGCCATTGGTTTCTTGGCTGAAGTCTATTTGCGGACGCAGCAATATGACAAAGCACTGCCCCGATTGGAAGAGCTGGCCGCCGCGCCTGAGGCAACGACCGACGTGAAACTGCTGCTGGCCGAGACGCAGGGTCATCTGGAACTCTGGGCCGATCAGCGTGCCACCTGCCGCGCCTTGTTGGACGAGATGCCCGACGACCCTCGTGTGCTTTTCCTGGCCGCCGAAGCCGACTACGGACTGGATGCTCCCTTCGAGGCCATTGCCCACCTGACGCAAAGTTTGGCTCTGCGCGATGACTATCAGGCACCCCGCCTGCTGCGTGCCCGCATCTTGGCCGACATGGGTCAGTGGAACGAGGTGTTGCCAGATACAGAAGTGTTGTTGGCCGCCGATGGGGAGAACGAGGCTTTTATCCAGCTCCACGCCGAGGCCCTGACGGCTTTGGGAAAGGTGGAAGAGGCAACGGCTGTCTGGGAACAGTTGCGTGCTCTCAATCCCTTCAACCAAGAAGCCGTGCTGGCATTGGGGGCATTGTACGAACAGGCGGCACATTGGGACAAGGCACTCGCGCTCTACGACGAAGCGATAGATTTGCAACCCGACTTTGCCGGAGCTTACAAGGCACGGGGTGGGGTACGCCACCACCTGAAGGACGATTTGGGAGCTGCCGACGACTTGAAACGCTCCTTGGAGCTGGCTCCCGAAAAGGCGGCCGAGTTGGACGGCGAATACACGAATGTGGAAAACCAAATGAATGCGCGCTATCGCAGCATGAATCCCTATGGGTTCTGAAAGGTTTGGAGTCTAAAGTCTATAGTCTAAAGTCTATAGTCTAAAGTTTATAGTCTAAAGTTTATAGTTTAAAGTCTATAGTCTAAAGTTTAAGGCTTAGAGTTTAAGTTTCATAGTTAATAGTCTGATGAAAATCATATACTTTCACGGCTTCGCCTCTTCCGGCGCTTCGGGCACGGTGCAGTTGCTTCGGAAAATGTTACCCTCGGCTCAGGTCATTGCGCCCGACATCCCTGTAGACCCCGAGGAAGCCCTGCCCATGTTGCATGGACTCGTGACTGCTGAGCAGCCCGATGTCATCATCGGCACCAGCATGGGCGGTATGTACGCCCAGCAGATGCACGACCATTTGCGCATCTGCGTCAATCCGGCCTTCCATATGTCCACACGCAGCAAGGCTTTCCACACCGGCACGCACAAATGGCTCAATGGCCGTGTCAATCATGAAAAAGAGTTTAAGGTGACGCAGGCCACCGTGCGCCAGTTCAACCAGATGGAGCGGCATCAGTTTGACGGAGTCACGCCCGAGGACAAAGATCTGTGTTACGGCCTTTTCGGCATAGACGACCCCTTTGTCAATTCCGCCAATGCCTACGCCCTCTTCACCAAATATTACACCCATGCCGAGCGTTTCGAGGGCGGCCACAACCTCAACGATAAAACCATCCGCAAGGTGCTGTTCCCGCTGCTCGCACGTTTGTTCGGCGAGCGGTTTGAGCAGGCGCGGCAAGAGCCTCTGCCTGACTATATGCAGTGGGGGCAATGATTCTGCCTGTATTTGATTATATGGGTGTCCGGTAAAAGTTTAAGAATTCCGATAAACATTGAAACCTCAGCAAGTTAAGCCCCCAAGGCCGTCAGGCTGCGCCCCGATGGGGGAGAAGCCTGACGGCCTTGAACTTTTACCGAACAGCAATAGTTGAAAATCATCTATTTCCCCAAAGGTTCACACGCTTCTATACGCTTTTTGTTTCCCGAAAAAAGCATTCACTCCTTCACATGAAGGCTTTTTATGCTTGATTTTCAGGAGATTCGAGTGTGAAGGCTTTGATTTCAAAGTATTCACCTCCACTGTGGCGTTTTTACCGTTTTTTTGCTGATTTCCAATGGGTTTCCAGTGTGAAGGCTTACACTTTCCGCCCTTCACAAGCGTTCACCGTCCGTGTGAAGGCTTTGCTGCCCATGTGAACACTTTGAATTCAAAGCCTTCACACCTGAAACCGCTGAAAATCAGAAGGAAATGAGCATTGTGTGAATGGGTGAATACTTTTTTCGGGAAATAAATTACGTATATACGCGCGCGTAAAGAGAGCCTTCACCAAACAGATTAGCGCTTTGAGTTTCGGAGGTTATGAGAGATAAGGTTATAAGGTTATAAAGTTACTACTGTAACGCCTGAATACCATCCACTCAAATGGTAAAATAATAACCTCATAACCCAGGGAGCAAAGCGACCGTAACCTTATAACCTTCAACTTTACATCCGAAAGTTGAATTAGCGCATTTTTTCAGCGTGATGATTCCGCTTCGTCTGCCCGGCCGGGCGCGGCGGGAGGTATTCCTCACAAGTTGCCGACTATTTCGCACAAGTCCAGGAGTAGACAAAGCAACTCCCGGACTTGTGGAAGAAACTCCTGGACTTGTGGAAGAAGCATTTCATTCTCTATTATTTATGCCTCTGTTAGGGGATGAAGAAACAGTCTTTTCCACTCCCGTTCAAAGTTGGGCGAGAAAAAGCCCGTGCCCAACCGTCCGATGATTTCCTCTCGGCTGAAAAACCTTCCCCCGTCGAGTTCGGCTGAGGGGCGCGGTGTGGCCGTGGTCACCGTGCGGAACACGTTGACCAGTTCCCGCTCACGTGCCGACTCGAACACATAGCGCGTGATGGCTTCCGGTACAAAATCCGTCAGTCCAATCTCCTCGCGCACCTCGCGTTGCAAAGCCTCCTCTACCGTTTCGCCCCAATCCACATGGCCTCCGACAGCCGTGTCCCATTTGCCCGGCTGGATATCCTTCCAGTCAGGGCGGCGTTGCAGGTACAAGTCACCTTGCGGGTTAAACACGTGCAGGTGAACCACCGGGTGCAGCGGTTTGGTGCCGCCATGGCATTCGCCGCGTGTGGCACATCCTATGACGTTTCCCTGTTCGTCCACCAAGGGAAGCAATTCGTTTTGGTTGTCTTGAGGCATGGAGTGTAAGTTTTTGGAATGACAAACTTTTTGTTGATAATAATGATGAAAAATACAACGCTCCGCTTAGGGCAGGAGCAGTGAACTGTCGCCGTAGCTCAGGAAACGGAAATCGTGCCTCAAGGCGTAATCATAGATGCGCCGCCAGTCGTTGCCCACCAAGGCCGACACCAAGAGCAGCAACGTGCTTTGCGGCTGGTGGAAGTTCGTCACGATGCCGCGCACGATGTGGTACTCGTAACCCGGGGCGATGATAATCTGTGTGGCTGTGTGCAGCACCGGCAGTTCGTGGCGCGTCATGTAGTCCAGCAGCAGTTCCAGTGATTCGCGTGCCGTCAGCTGCTTTTTGCCCGATGCGGCGTACTCGTAAGGCAGCCATTGCGGCACCTGCAAATCGTCCGGCGCGGCATCCGGCTGCGCTTCAATCATCACACCTATATAATATAAGCTCTCCAGCGTGCGCACCGAAGTCGTGCCCACGGCAATGCAATGTCCGTCGTGCGCCAGCAGCCTTTCGATGCTTTCGCGCTTCACGGCAATCCATTCCGCGTGCATGGCGTGTCCGCCTATTTCCTCGCTCTTCACCGGTTTGAACGTGCCCGCCCCCACGTGTAGCGTAATCTCGTTGCGTTCCACCCCTTTCGCGTCCAGTGCCTGCAACACCCGCTCCGTGAAGTGCAACCCCGCCGTAGGAGCCGCCACCGACCCCTTGATCTTGCTGTACACCGTCTGGTACGTTTGCAGGTCGCCCGGCTCCGTAGCGCGGTTCAGGTAGGGAGGGATAGGCAGTTCGCCGATAGCCTCCAGCACCTCCGAGAAAGTGACATCCTCGTCGTCCCAGCAGAACACCACCTCGTGGCCCGTGCCGCTCAGTCCCTTGCGTTCTGCCGTCAGCTTCAGCGTTTTTCCGCCCACGCAAATTTCCCTTTCCAGCTTCCCCTCCTTCCACTTCTTGAGGTTGCCCACCAGACACGTCCAAGCCACCTGACGTGTGGTGGCAAAGTTCTGCTGGTAGTCCAAGGGCGTGTGCGGTTCCAGACAGAACACCTCGATGAGTGCCCCCGTGCTTTTGTGGAAATGCAGCCGCGCCTGAATCACCTTCGTGTTGTTGAACACCATCAGTTCGCCTGCCGGGATATATTGCGGCAAGTGGTGGAACACATCCTCGGCAATTTCGCCGTGGCGGTAAAGCAGCAGTTTCGACTCGTCGCGCACCGCTTTCGGGTATTTGGCAATGCGTTCGTCGGGTAAAGGATATTGGTAGTCCGCAATACGGATATGTTTCGGGTCAAGCATGAATTGTTTTGCCAATGAAAGGGTCAGATATCTTCGGGGAAGGCAGCGGCATCCGGAATTCTGTCTGCCGCAAGGTGTCGCAGCCTTTCCCGAAGCATCCTGAACCCTGATGATTTGTACTTAGTTTATTCAAGTTTCGCAAGTTGCGAAACTTATCGGTTATTAGGTTAGGGTCGCTTCGCTCTCTGGGTTATGAGGTTATAAAGTTACCCTCGGAGTATCGTTCCTCATAACCTTAACACTTGCGAAACTTGAATTAGTTTAGTGTCCGATGATTTTCTCACCGTTCAGGATGTAAACACCCTTGGTCGGTTTCGTCACGCGGCGGCCACTCAGGTCGTAGCAGGGCACATCCTTTCCGGCGGCTTTGGCTGTCGTGATGCCCGTGGGCACCGTTTCCTCCTCCACCAAGGTGAAGGCATACTGGCAGCCGGTGTCTGACGTGTTGGTGCCGCTGCCCCAGTTGTATACCTTCCAGCCCAGTCCCGCATTTGTTTGGTTAAACTGCACATCACCACTCACGATGATATAGTAGCCCGTTGTGGCAGCCTCCTTGAACTTCCAGCCAGCTTCAGGCTCCGTGGCCGTAGTGGTCAGGGCCGTGTTGTAAGTGGCCACGGGCGACACATACGACTGGTCCTTGCGGTTCACGATGTTGAACGTGTTGTCACCCCGGTCCTCGAACTTCCACGTCGAAGTTTCCGTTGCTGTCGTTTCGCCCGTCAGTGTCTCACCCACGCCCTGCGACGTGGCGTAACGGTTGCCGCGCAGCGGCGTGCAGAATTGGTACCAATAATAATGCGTGTCAGAGCTGAGTTTCGGTGTGGTGGGCAGTTCTGCCTTTTGGAAAAAGTATTTGCAACCCGTGTCCGTTGTGTTTGTACCGCCGCCCCAGTTGAACACCTTGTAGCCGTTGCCACTGTTCGTCTGGTTGAACTGCACCGAGCCGCTGGTGATGATGACAAATCCCGTTTCGTCCGCTTTCTTCACCGTCCATCCCGCTTCCGGTTCGGTGGCCACGGTGGTCAGTGCCGTATTGTTGGCCGCAGCCGGCGAGATGTACAGGTTGTCCGCCGCGTTCACAATGTTGAACGAGCCGTCGTTGCGCGCTTCAAAACGCCACGTGGCCGAGCGGCCGGCCGCCTGCTCACCAATCAATGCCTGGTTTTCTCCTTTGGAAGTAGGGTACAGACTGTTGCGGTAAGGCGTGTTGAAAGTGTACCATACGGGAGCCTCTGCCGTGCCCGTTTCCGGCTGGTTCACTTCCGCAGCGGCCACCGCCGTCTTCAGCTGCTCCAGTGCGTCCGTCAGCCGGGCAGCCTGTTCGCGGCGCACCGTTTCCGGCAGGTCCTCCTCCAGTGTGGCCCGCACCTCCTCAGCCGTGGCACAAGCCTCTGTGGCGATGGCGGCAGGGTAGTAGCCCACCGCATCCTTGCAGTGGTTGAGTACGTACGTGTCCAGTTCGTCCAGCGCGTCCGCCACCTTCTCGGCGGCCGTGTCCAGCGTGCGGTTGGGCGAATAGGTGATGCCTTCGAGCGCGTTCTTGCCCTCCGTGTCGGTCAGCACGAAAGTAAACTGCCATTTGTCGCGGCCCGTGCCCCCGTTGTTCACGTGCGGCAGTCGCAGTAGCACCTTGTTCCATCCCTCCTTCAGCGTCAGCTGCACCACGGGGCGTGCCGTCAGGTTCTCGTTCGTCAATCCCTTTTCCGCATTGTCCTGCGGAATGGAAGCATCCGGCTGTTGCCATTCCGGAGCGGCAATCTCCACATCGTTCAGCCAAATTTTGGAGCCCCTGCGGTCCCATGCCCCTGCGGGAGGTGCCGTTTCGTTGCCCGAGCGGCTGTACGTGTAAAATTCAATCTGCGCCCCGGCCTGTTGCTCTTTGGGAGAGTACACATACGTCCAGGCATACGCCGTCTGGTTCGCGCCGGGGTTGGCAAAGAAGGAGGGCACGGTGGGGTGCCATATATGCCTCAGGTAGATGCCCGCTCCCGTGGCCGCCTGCGTGCCGTAAGTCTTGCCGCCATATTCAAAGAAATGGGGCAACACCGCGTCGGTACACGTTTCGGGCGGCAGAGCCAGTGCCTTGTCGCCGTTGTTCGGGAACGGTTCCGTGATGCGCCAGCGCACGTTCGTCTGCTTCACATAGGCAATCGGTTCGTTTTGCAGCGAGTGTGCCTTGTGGAAAAGGAAGCGGCGTTCAAAGTCGGCAAACTCCTCAAACTCCTCGCCCGCATTGGGCAGCGTGGTGCCGCCCACTTCGACATACTGCTTTCCGCCTCCGTACCAGGCGCGTTCTGCCGAGGCCAGGATGTTCGCGTAGATGTTGTTCTGCCGCACGATGTCCTCCTCCGAGGCCGTCTTCGTGTCGTTCCACGCCGCGCTGATGGTGCCCGCCACGTCGGCAGTGCCCTGCTGTTCGTAGTAGATGTTGCTCTTGTAGATGCCCACCAAGTCGGCGTACACGTCGAAGTGGTTCGTGTAGTTATAGCGGCAGTCAATGTTGGGCAAGCCCGTCACCACTCTGCCCGCCGTGGCCCACATTTGCGTCATGTCACACTGTTCGGCAGTGGGAGCTCCCGCCACCAAGCGGTTCCACATCACCACTTTCTTTCCCTTGCCGCGCACATAGTCCGCCATCGTCTTCAGGAAGTCGGGATAAGTGATGGTCACCTCGTCGCCGCCGATGTGGATGTAGGGCGCGTTGGGGAACACCTCCACCACCTCGTCCAAGATTTGCTTCAATGCCTCCACGCCCTGATCCGTCTGCATATTGAAGCCCATGGCCTTGGTGAACACATCGCTGTGGCCCGGCATGTCGATTTCCGGGATGACCGTAACGCCCCGTTCGGCAGCGTAAGCCTCCAGCTCGCGGCACTGGTCCTGCGTGTAGTATTGTCCCGGGTAGCGGGTCATGTTCTCGTCCGCCGTCAGTTGCGGATATGCCTTCACCTCGAAACGCCAGGCCAGTTTCTCCGTCAGGTGCCAGTGGAACACGTTCACCTTGAAGCGCGCCAGCTTGTCAATTTCGTTTTTCAGCTCCTCTATGCTCAGGAACGAGCGGCCCACATCGTGCATGAAGCCGCGCACTTTGAACGCCGGCCAGTCCGTGATGGAGAGCGTTTCCAGCTGGGCCGTTCCTTTGTAGCCTTCGGCCAGCTGTTGCAGCGTCTGCGCCGCCCGGATGACCCCCGTGGGGGTCAGGGCCTGGATTTGTATGGCATCCGTGGCGATGACCAGTTTGTAAGCCTCGTCGGGGAAGAGGTTCACCTGGTGGTTGAACGCCCCGGGTATTTCTGAAACCAGCTCCACCGTCACCTGCGCCTCTGCCGTTTCGCTCAGCGTGCAGCCATAGCCGGTCAGCACGCGGCGCAGGTAGGCGCAGTCCGTAGGGTCGTTCTGCTGCACGGCACGGCCCAGCGCGAAGGGCTCGCAGTCCGTATGTACCAGTTCGTGTGGTTTGGGAAGCAGTTCGTCCGATTGGGCTTGCATGGACAGGGGCATGGCCATGCAGACACAGAGAGCCAAGCCAGAAGTAAAAGAAGCGATTTGGTTCATGGATAGCCAGGTTATTAGTTTGAGATGTTGCAAAAGTATAAAAAAACATTTATCCGCTATTCTTTTGCCGGCTTTTCGCACGTTCGGCTCCTCGATTTGTGCCTTCGGCTTGCCCCTTCGGATTTCCGATGCTGCATTTTGTAGGAACACCGGCCGGTGGTACATAGCATTTTGGGCGGCCTATGGATTTCCGGCTCCTTTGTGAAAATGAAAAGAACGGCGTTGCATCATGCCTTTTGCCGCGCAGCGTGGGATTTTGCAGCAGTTTTTCAGATTTGATAAGAATTTGCCCTACCTTTGTCCACGTCAAACACCGGACCGACTGTTGTTGGCCGGCATCTCTTTGTACTGCAATGAAACATATCCTATATATAATAGGCGTACTCTGCTGCATAGTTGCCACCGCTTCGGCACAGACCGTGAGCGAAGCTGACGCAAGAAGCAAAGCACAGGCTTGGTTTGTGCAACATGACGCGCCAACCGCGACTTCGACCCTTCGAGGCCATCTGCGCCTGTGTCGCGAAACACCCCGCGCCTTTTTGTTTGCCCAAGGTAGCCGTTTTGTGCTGATAGCCTCTTCCGAAACAGAACCTGAGGTGCTGGGCTACGGAACTGTGGCGGACAGCGAAAACCTGCCGCTCCCCTTGGAAGCCATGCTCGGGCATTCTGCCGCAAGCCGTGCGGTCTATCCGCCGCCGGGCAGCAGTTGGAAGGCCGTGCAACCGTTGCTGACCACTGTGCGTCATCAGAAAGCACCCTACAACAACGCTTGTCCCTATTACCTCCACTCCGACGGCACACTCAGCACTACGCGCTGCGTGGTGGGCTGCGTGGCTACGGCAATGGAGCAGATACTGACCTACTACCGCCGCGAATATGTGCTGCAAGATACCCTGCACGGCTGGAGCAGCGAGCATTACGACATCCCCGACGTGTTGCCCGGCGAAAGGGTCGATACTCGTTTGGTGCTGGACGATTATGACAACGTTCCGGCTACGGCGGAGGAAATAGATGCCGTGGCGCGACTGTCATACTGGTTGGGCGTGGCCTGCCGGATGAACTGGGGAGTGGGCGAGAGCGGTGCGTCTACTGTGCGGTTAGTAGAACCGCTGCAAAGGGCGTTCGGCTTGAAGTATGTGCATTACCTCGATAGTTATCAATATGCCCCGGAGGCCTATTGGAACTTCATCGCAGCGGAAATCATGCAGGGGCGGCCGGTGTACTATGCCGGGTCGCTGATGCGCACCGGGGGACATGCCTTTGTGCTGGACGGATTGGACGACAAGGGGATGTTCCATGTAAACTGGGGCTATGGCGGCGACTTCGACGGTTATTTCCGCTTGGACGTGCTGGCACATTTCCAGCCCGAGGACGAGCGTTGGGATGAGTTTGTGGAGAATGGCTTTTTCTGCAACCAGGAGGCTATTGCCGTATGTCCCGATTCCGTGCCCGGCATCTGCCCGCCCGACACGTTGGAGCGCACGGGGCGCGAAATCCGGGTGCTCGGCGCATGGACCATGCAGCAGCCCGTTACGGGATGCCATACGCAGCTGATGCTCGACGTTCGCAACGAAAGCGATCAGGCACTCACCACACCGTTTGCCCTGGTGCTGGGGTCTGAAACCGACACGGCGCGCTATGAACAGGGCGACTGGCTGGCTTTTACAGGACGCACGCTCGAAGCCGGCGAACGCGACACGCTGAGCGTTCACCTGCAGTTCAAACGGAGCGGACGGCTGTGGCTTTACATCACCCCCGACGGCGTGCTGACGCTCGACAGTCTGCAGCTTGACATTGCCCAGGGAGGAACAGCGGCGATTGAAACCGGCGAGCCGCAGGTGGAATTTCCCGCCACAGGCACGGCACGCCTGCTGATACCTTTGTCCAATCCTTCGGCCACGGACCGCGCCGCACAGAGCTTTGAGTATGACCTGCTTGACGTGGCCTCCTGCGACAGTTGCATCAAGCAACATTGGATTTACCTGGAGCCGGCTGCCACCGTGACCGATACGGTGCAATTCACTTCGCTCGTTCCCGGCCGCCACTACAAGCTGAGGGTGCGCCGCCGCTGGCCCATCGTGCAAACCCTCGACTTCACGATGCCCGTGCCCGAAGGCATTGACGATGCCCGGCTGCCCGATGAGGCTTTGCCCGAAGCGTGGTATACGTTGGAAGGCCGGCGCATCCGTCGTCCCCTTGCCCCCGGCGTGTACCTGAAAAGGGTGGGGCTGCGGACAGAGAAAATTATCATTACCCGGAATTAAAACCATCATGTTACATAAAGTTTTTCTCAAAACCTGCTTACTGACAACGGGCGAGAACGGCGCAGACGAAATCCGTTCGGAATGCTACGGCGCTTGTATCACCGAGGGCAACGACGTGATGTTGCGCTACGCTGAGCCGGACAACGACGGCACGGCGCACCTGCTGATTACGGACGGACTGGCCGACCTAAAACGGCAGGGCAACACGCGTTCCCGCTTGACCTTTATCGAAGGCAAATTGCAACCGTGTTTCTATGCCACTTCTGTTGGCACGTTGGACCTCAGCATCTTTACCCATTCCTTCAGCTTCGAGCCCACTCCGCAAGGCGGCACGTTTGAAGTGCGCTATACGGTGCTGGTGGGCGGAGCGCAGGTTTCGGACAATGTGCTGCGGATAGTTTTTAGCTTTCGATAGATAGCGATAGATTTCTATAGTTTCGATAGATTGCTATAGTATCTCATAGTTTCCTTTAGCCTTTCAAAATTCTAATCCCATGCTTTCTCAATTTCTCCAGAACAACGAGGAGCGTTTCCTCGAAGAACTTTTTTCCCTGCTCCGCATCCCGAGCATCAGCGCGGAGCCTGAACACCACGCCGACTGCCTGCGCTGTGCCGAACGGTGGCGCGAACTGTTGTTAGCAGCCGGTGCAGACCACGCAGAAGTAATGCCTTCGCAGGGCAATCCGCTGGTCTTTGCCGAAAAGAAAGTGGACGATACCGCACCCACCGTGCTGGTCTATGGCCACTACGACGTGATGCCCGTGGCACCGCTCGACAAGTGGAACTCTCAGCCTTTTGAACCCGAAGTGCGCGACGGACGCATCTATGCACGCGGTGCCGACGACGACAAAGGACAGAGCTTCGTGCAGCTCAAAGCCTTTGAATACTTGGTGGCGCACGGCCTGCTGCGCCACAACGTGAAGTTCATCCTGGAAGGGGAAGAGGAAATCGGCTCTCCCTCGCTCAACGCCTTCTTGGAACAACACCGTGAACTGCTCCGTAGCGACATCATCTTGGTGAGCGACACCTCCATGCTGGCAGCCGACCTGCCCTCCTTGACCACGGGGCTGCGCGGACTGGCCTACTGGGAAATAGAGGTTACAGGCCCCAACCGCGACCTCCACTCCGGCCACTTCGGCGGAGCTGTGGCCAATCCTGTCAACGTGCTGTGCGAGATGCTGGCCAAGGTGGTCGACGGGCAGGGACGCATCACCATCCCCCATTTCTACGACGATGTGGAGGAGCTTCCGGCCGAAGAGCGCGCCATGATAGCCTCCATACCCTTTGATGAGGAACGTTATAAACAGGCCATCGGTGTGGACGAGCTGCGCGGCGAGGCCGGCTATTCCACCATCGAACGCAATGCTTGCCGCCCCTCGTTCGACATCTGCGGCATTTGGGGCGGACATACCGGCCAAGGTTCCAAAACCGTGCTGCCCTCCAAGGCATTCGCCAAGGTGTCGTGCCGCTTGGTGCCCCATCAGCAGCATGAAGTCATCTCGCGACTGTTCATTGACTATATCCAGAGCATCGCCCCACGTTGCGTAAAGGTGGAAGTGCGTCCCATGCACGGCGGCGAAGGCTACGTGTGCCCCATCAACCTGCCGGCTTATCAGGCTGCCGAGGCCGGATTTGCGGAAGCCTTCGGCAAACGCCCCTTGGCGGTGCGCCGGGGTGGCAGCATCCCCATCATCAGCGACTTCGAGCGCGTGCTGGGCGTGAAGACCATCCTCATGGGCTTTGGATTGGAGAGCAACGCCATCCACTCGCCCAACGAGAACTTCCCCCTCGATATGCTCCGCAAAGGCATTCGCGCCGTAGTGGGCTTCCACCAAAACTTTTCCAAAGCGTAGCCCGTGGGTAAAGCTTGGCTACACATTAAATATATAAAGCAAACCACTTTTGACCATGAAACCATTCTTGTCGCTCCTCGCCGCCCTGTGCTTGCCAGTTGCATTGTCGGCACAGCCCCGGATGTCGTGGATTTCGACCGACATCCACGTGTCGCAACACGCCCCGGAACCAACTGCACTCACCGCCGACACCATGCTTATTGCCTGGCGCGGCGAGCGGGCCTCCATGCAGGCACTAATCTATGCCCCTGAAACCACAGGCTCCTTGCAGCTACGCCTCACGGAGTGGAAAAACGGTGGCAACAAAGTGCCTGCCGCACAGGGTTCGGCGCATTTCGTGGACTACGTCACGACGGACAACTTCCAGTATTGCGGCTACCACCCCACGCACCTCACGCCGTATCAGGTGCCCGACTTGCTTTCCAACGCTAATACGCATAGCATCGGAGCGCGGCAGATGCAGCCCGTGTGGTGTACCTTTGAAGTACCCCGAAGCGCGAAGCCCGGCGTGTACAAGTTGAGGCTCGAACTGCTCGATTCCGCCGCACAGTGCGTGGTGGGCAAACTCAATCTGTCGCTCAAAGTACTGAACCGCACACTGCCAACGCCGCAGGAACAGGCTTTCCACGTAGACTTCTGGCAACAGCCTTACGCCGTGGCGCGCCACTGTGGGGTGGAGCGGTGGAGCGATGCCCACTTTGAGGCACTGAAACCTTATTTGCAACTCCTGGCCCGTTCGGGACAAAAAGTAATCTCCACCATCCTCTTCTATGAGCCTTGGGGCGACCAGAGCTACGACAAGTTCGACCCCATGGTGCGCACGGTGAAGAAGGCCGACGGTTCGTGGAGCTATGACTACACCGTTTTCGACCGCTACGTGCAGCTCTGCATGGACTGCGGCATTTCCAAACAAATCAGCTGTTACTCCATGGTGCCGTGGGACATGAGTTTCCGTTATTACGACGAGAAGCTGGCACGCGAGGTGGACCTGAAAACCACTACTTCCTCAGCCGAATACAAGGAACTCTGGACTGCCTTCCTCAAAGACTTTGCCGCACATCTCCAGCAAAAAGGGTGGTTCGATAAAACCTGTATCGCCATGGACGAACGCGGCCTGGCCAATATGCTTGACGCTTACCGCGTGGCACAGGAGGCGGTGCCGGGAATGAAAATGGCGCTGGCGGGAAACTACCACGCCGAACTGGTGGACAAGTTGCACGATTACTGCATCGCTTTCGGTCAGGACTTCAGTGCGGAAGAACTTGCCGCACGCCAACAGCAGGGCCGCGTTTCCACCACCTATACCTGTTGCAGCAACACCCATCCCAATCTCTTCAGCAACAGTCTGCCGGCTGAGGCAGCCTTCTTGCCGCTGTACTGCATTGCCAACCATTTTGAGGGCTACCTGCACTGGTCGTGGATGAACTGGGACGACAAGTCGCTCACCGACAGCCGTTACCGTCTTTTTGCGCCGGGCGACACATATCTGGTTTATCCCGGTCCGCAATCTTCCGTGCGCTACGAACGCTTCATCGAGGGCGTGGCCTTGGCCGAGAAAGTGCGCCTCGTGCGTCAGGAGTATGCCTCCGCCGCTCCCGCTTTGTTGGAACAGTTGAACCGCCTCCTCCAACGCTGTGAGCCGGAGGAATATCCCGAAGGCGAAACCGCTGCCACATTGGTCAACGCCATACGCCGCGAGGTGAACGCCGACTAAGTCCGGATGTAAGAAAACACGTATTTACCTTCCCTCTTTGAGTATGCACTTATAGGTTTGTAACCATCCGAAAAAAGCCGCCTTGCCAGGAATCGGCTGTATGCTGATCTTTGCGCAAAAAATGAAGTTCAACTTGAATGAGAATAATCGGCTTGTGACATTGACAACAATCCTGTGGAACGCAATCAGAGACCATCGGTAATGGGGCGGACAAACTACCTCTTCAGCAAGAACGACAACGGGGCCGTCGACAACACCATCTTCTACACCCTCATCGAAAGTTGCGATATCGTAGGCATCAACCCCTTGGAGTGGCTTACTTGGGTACTCAACACCCTCCATGAAGACACACTGCCGGACCGGATAAAGAACATGCTTCCTTATTACTACAAAAAATCTCGCGGATGACTGATCCGCGAGATTTTTGTGATTTGTGACGGCGTTTTTCGGATGGTTACCTTATAACCTTCAACTTTCCTTATTTCTAGAAGTTGAAAAAGTGGGATTTTCCATTGTCTGAACCCAGCCCTTGCCAAAAGCAAAGGTTGGGTCGTCAATGGAAAATCCCACTTTATTTGTGTCAATGCGTCCACCGGCTTTCAGCCCACAATGAGCAGCAGGCCGAGGAGGGAAATGCAGGCTCCGGCGATGGCCAGACCAATGCCGATGCGCTCATAGCCCCGGCGGTAGCGGTCGAGCGAGCAGAAAAAGAGCAGCAAGGGTAAGAGCCACAACAGTTGCGTGGCCAGATAGAGCAGGAACTGCGTGAAACGGCTGCTCCCCGTGCCAAAAGGCATTGCTCCAAACAGGAAGAATGGTGAGAGCAGGGTGGGGAGCAGGCTCACGCCCGCCAAGGCCAACAGCCATTTGGGAAAATCAGCCATAGTGCGCTGTTGCCGTTCAGGCTTCGTTAATCCGGTTTACAATCCATGCACCCACTTCCTTTGTGCCGTACTTAGCGCCGCCTTCCACTTGGATTTCCGGTGTGCGCACATTCTCGTCGAGACTTTCCTGCACCACCTTACGGATGAGCTTGCCTTCCTCCATGAGGTCGAAATATTCAAAGAGCATGGCCACCGAGAGAATTTGCGCCAAGGGGTTGGCAATGTTCTGCCCCTTTGCCTGCGGCCAAGAGCCGTGGATGGGTTCAAACACCGGTGTGCTCTCGCCCGTTGAGGCCGAGGGCAGGAGTCCCATGGAGCCCGTGATGCACGAGCCTTCATCGGTCAGGATGTCGCCGAAGGTGTTTTCTGTTACCATCACGTCAAAGAAGCGCGGTTCTTGAATCATGCGCATGGCAGCGTTGTCCACATACATGTAATCGGTCTGTACGTCCGGGTACTGCTTCTCCACTTCCTGCGCCACCTTGCGCCAAAGTCGCGACGAAGCAAGCACGTTGGCTTTGTCCACCACTGTGAGATGCTTGCGACGGCGGCGTGCATATTGGTAAGCCACGTGGAGAATGCGTTCCACCTCCTCACGTGAGTAAGCATTTGTGTCGAAGGCATAGTCCGTGCCTTCCTGCTTCTGGCCGAAGTACATACCGCCCGTCAGTTCACGTATGCAAACAAAGTCCGCTCCCTTCACCAGGTCTTCGCGCAACGGCGATTTGTGGATGAGGCAGTCGAAGGTCTCCACGGGTCGGATGTTGGCAAAGAGTCCCAGTTTTTTGCGCATAGCCAGCAAGCCCTGCTCGGGTCGTACCTTCGCCGTGGGATCGTTGTCGAACTTCGGGTCGCCAACGGCTGAGAAGAGCACAGCGTCGGCCTCTTGGCAAATCCGGAACGTTTCTTCGGGGAAGGGGTCGCCCACGGCGTCGATGGCCGCAGCACCGCAGAGGGCAGGCGTGAAGCTCACCTCGTGGCCGAACTTGCGGCACACTGCTTCCATCACGGCCACGCCTTGTTCGGAGATTTCAGGACCTATGCCGTCGCCGGCGAGAACAGCTATTTTCAGTTTCATGTTGTGAGAGAATAATTCGTTGAGAGGTTATTGTATCATGTTGAGCATTTTCAGAGTAGCCTTGATGGCAGCGTCCGTCTGGTCGGCATCCAGGCCTCGGGTGCGGATGGTTTTCCCTTCGTGTTCCCAGGTGATGACCGTCTGCACGAAAGCATCGGTGCGTCCGCCGGGCGGAATCGTTACATAGTAGCCCGTGAGCATGGGGAAGGGGCGGCCCAGGCGGTGCTTGTAGATGTCGCGCACACCGCGCATGAAAGCATCATACTGACCGTCGCCCGTGGCGTGCGCCTCGTAGCACGTGCCTTCGATTTCCATCTTCAGCTGCGCCGTCGGCTTCAGGCCATAGGCCGTGGTGACGAGGTAGCTGATGAGTTTCACCTTGTCCTCCGGCGCGTCGTGCTTCAAGACGTCGTTCACGATGTAGGGCAAGTCGTCCTGCGTCACCATTTCCTTCTTGTCGCCCAGTTCGATGATGCGTTCCGTCACACGGCGCGTTTGTTCCGGCGTGAGTTCCAAGCCGTAGGTTTCAAGGTTTTTCAGGATGTTCGCCTTGCCGCTGTTCTTGCCGAGAGCGTATTCACGCTGCCGGCCGAAGCGTTCGGGCAGGAGGGCGTTGCAGTAAAGGTTCGACTTGTTGTCGCCGTCGGCGTGAACTCCTGCCACTTGTGTAAATACGCTTTCGCCCACAATCGGCTTATTGGCCGGCACGGCGATGCCGCTGTAGCTCTCCACGAGGCGCGATATGCTGAAGAGCTTGCTTTCGTCGATGCGTGTGGCTATGTCGAAGTGGTCATGCAGGATGGCCTGTACGCTCGCCAAGGGCGCGTTGCCCGCCCGTTCTCCCAGGCCGTTCACTGCCGTGTGTATGCCCTGGCAGCCGCAGAGTACCGCTGCCGAAACGTTGGCAATGGCGAGGTCGTAGTCGTTGTGGGCGTGGAAGTCGAAGTGGAGTGAGGGGTAGCGCTTGCGCATTTTGCGGAAATGGCTCACGGCAGAGAGGGGGTCGAGCACGCCGAGGGTGTCGGGCAACATGAAGCGGCGGACGCGCTGCTGGCTGAGTGCATCGACGAGCTGGTAGACATACTCGGGCGAGTCCTTCATGCCGTTGGACCAGTCTTCGAGATAGACATTGACGGTGATGCCCAAGGAATGGGCATGGTCAATTTCGCTGCAGATATCCGCGATGTGTTGTTCGGGTGTTTTGTGGAGTTGGAGTTCGCAGTGGCGGCGTGAGCCTTTGCATAAAAGGTTAATCACACGGCCGCCGCAGTCGTTAATCCAGCGAAGCGAAACCCCTTTGTCAACAAAGCCCAGCACCTCCACGGCTTCGAGCATCCCGTGGCGTGCGGCCCACTGACAGATATCTGTCACAGCCTTTTTCTCGCCATCGCTGACGCGGGCGGAGGCCACTTCGATGCGGTCAACCTTCACTTCGCGCAGCAACATCTTTGCGATTTGCAGCTTTTCGTGCGGTACGAACGACACGCCGCTGGTCTGTTCCCCATCGCGGAGGGTGGTGTCCATGATTTCCATAGAGGGAGTGCGAGGTTAAGTGTTATGCTTGGTGTGCGGCTTCCCATTGGGCAATCTTGTCCTTGCTCTGCACGAGGAAGTCGATGTCGTCAAGGGCGTTTTCGAGGCAGTATTTCTTGTAGCCGTTGATGTCGAAGTGTTCGCTCTCGCCTGTGGCAAGGTTCGTCACCGTTTGGTTGGGCAAGTCGATGCGCACCTGCATTTTGGGGTCGGCAGTGATGGCCTCAAAAAGACGAGAGAGGAAGCCTTCGCTTACCACCACGGGCAGCACGAAGTTGTTCAGCTCGTTCTGCTTGTGGATGTCGGCAAAGAAGGAACTGATGACCACACGGAAGCCGTAGCCCGCAATGGCCCAGGCGGCGTGTTCGCGGCTGGAGCCGCTACCGAAGTTGCGTCCCGCCACGAGCACGCAGCCCGAATAAGTGGGGTCGTTCAGCACGAAATCCTTCGGTGAGCCGTCGGCGTTGTAGCGCCAGTCGCGGAAAAGGTTTTCGCCGAAGCCCTCCTTGTCGGTGGCTTTGAGGAAACGGGCAGGGATGATTTGGTCGGTATCGACGTTCTCAAGAGGGAGAGGCACACAGGTGCTCTCTATGATGTGGAAGGGTTGTTTCATGAGTAATGTGTAATGAATAATGAGATATTGTATAATGAATAATGTATTGTGAGGTCTACGACCGACATATAGGACGAAGCACGTTTAGGTTCGAAGCCGTAGGCTTCATTTTACATTCTTCATTATACATTAAAAAAGTGTGCGCGGGTCGGTGATGACTCCCGTAACGGCTGCAGCAGCTGCAACGAGCGGCGAAGCCAGACACGTGCGTGAGCCCGGACCTTGGCGGCCTTCAAAGTTGCGGTTCGACGTGGAGACAGCCAGTTTGCCGGCAGGGATTTTGTCGTCGTTCATCGCCAGACAGGCTGAGCATCCCGGTTGGCGGATGGCAAAGCCTGCATCGGCCAGCACCTTGTCGAGCCCTTCGGCCTTGATTTGGTCCAGCACGCGCCACGAGCCCGGCACGAGCCAAGCCGTGATGTTTGCCGCCTTCTGTCGGCCTTTCACGATAGAGGCAAAGGCACGGAAGTCCTCAATGCGGCCATTGGTGCAGGCACCGAGGAACACGTAGTCCACCTGCTTGCCCAGCATCGCTTCGCCGCCCGCAAACTGCATATACTTCAGGGCTTTCTCGTCCGAAGCGTTTTGTGGCGCGGGGATGTGCTGCGTGATGCCGATGCCCATACCGGGGTTCGTGCCGTAGGTAATCATCGGTTCGATGTCCTCCGCGCGGAAAGTCAGCTCCTTGTCGAACACGGCATCGTCGCCGCTCTTCAGCCGGCTCCATTCCTCCACGGCCTTGTCCCAAGCCTCGCCCTGCGGAGCGTTGGGGCGTCCTTTCAGGTAGGCAAATGTAACTTCGTCCGGGGCAATAAAGCCGCCACGAGCGCCCATCTCAATGGAGAGGTTGCAAAGCGTGAGGCGGCCTTCCATCGTGAGGGAGCGCACCGCGCTGCCCGCATATTCCACAAAATAGCCCGTGGCACCGCTCGTGGAGAGCTGGCTCATGAGGTAGAGGGCCACGTCCTTGGCGGTAACGCCCTTGCCTAAAGTGCCCTCCACGTTGATGCGCATGGATTTCGGTTTGGCCTGAAGGATGCACTGCGAGGCCATCACCATCTCCACCTCCGACGTGCCGATTCCGAAGGCCACGGCACCCATGGCACCATGGGTCGACGTGTGCGAGTCGCCGCACACGATGGTCATGCCGGGGAGGGAGAGGCCGAGTTCCGGCCCTACCACGTGGATGATGCCGTTGTTGGGGTGGAGCATGCCGTAGTGCGTGAGGCCGAAGTCGCGGCAGTTCTGTTCCAGCGTGTCCACCTGTTTCTTCGAAACGGGGTCTTCGATAGGCTTGTCCTGGTCGTGGGTGGGCGTGTTGTGGTCGGGCATACAGTAGATATGGTCCGGACGGAAACACTTCAGGCCGCGTGCCCGCATACCGGCGAATGCCTGCGGACTGGTCACTTCGTGGGCATAGAGGCGGTCAATATACAGTTGGTCGGGACCGTCTTCCACGTGCTGCACGACGTGGCTGTCCCAGATTTTGTCGAAAAGAGTGTTCATGCGTACTGTGTATGTTGGGGGGTATATATTCGAGGGTTATGAGGTGTTGCGCTTCGCGCAGGTTATATGTTTTCAGGTTATGAGGTGTTGCGCTTCGCGCAGGTTATGAGGTTATAATATTACTGGCTAAAGACTTCAGTCGCATAAATAGTGACTTTATAACCTCATAACCTCATAACCTCATACTCTAAAAAACTTATAACCTCATAACCTCATAGCTCATAACCTACGCGAAGCGACATGGGAGTGCGAAGCGCTATGATTTCTTGAAACTGTTGATGGCATCGATATAGGCTTCCACGCTGGCGGCCACGATGTCCGTGTTGGCACCGAAACCGTAGTATACGGAGCCGTTGTACTCCACCTGCATGTGGACCTTGCCCACGTCGTTCGAGCCCCGGTTGATGGCTTGGATGGTAAACTCCTTCAGCGTCATCTGCCGGTGGATGATTTGCTTCAGGGCGTTGATGGCTGCGTCCACCGGACCGTTGCCTTCGGCGGCAGCCTGGAATTTCTCGCCCGCAATGTCCAGCACGATGGCTGCCACGGGACGCACGCCGTGGCCGCTCGTCACCTGCAGGTAATCCAGCTTGATGTTGTGTGAGGCCGCCCGTTCAGCACCGGCCAGCACGAGGATGTCATCGTCCGTCACCTCCTTCTTTTTGTCTGCCAAGGCTAAGAAACGCTGGTAGATGTCGTTCAGCTTCTCCTCCGCTACTTCCACACCGAGCACTTCGAGGCGGTGCTTCAGGGCGGCGTGGCCCGAGCGGGCGGTGAGGATAATCGAGTTGTCATCGATGCCCACCTCCTTCGGGTTGATGATTTCGTAAGTTTCCACGTTTTTCAGTACGCCGTCCTGGTGGATGCCGCTGGAGTGGGCAAAGGCGTTGCGGCCCACGATGGCCTTGTTGGCCTGCACGGGCATGTTCATGAGCGAGCTCACCATGCGCGAGGTGGCAGCGATTTTCCGTGTGTTAATATTCGTGTCGATGCCGAGGTGGTGGCACTTCAGGATCATGGCAATCTCCTCCTCCGACGTGTTGCCGGCTCGTTCGCCGATACCGTTCACCGTCACTTCCACCTGGCGTGCGCCGTTCAGCACACCCGCCAGGGTGCAGGCCGTGGCCATGCCCAGGTCGTTGTGGCAGTGGGTGGAAATGATGGCGCGGTCAATGCCGTCCACGTGGTCGCAGAGGTATTTGATTTTCGCGCCGTACTCGTGGGGCAGGCAGTAGCCCGTCGTGTCGGGAATGTTCACCACGGTGGCACCCGCCTTGATGACCGCTTCGACCACGCGGGCCAGGTATTCATTGTCCGTGCGTCCCGCATCCTCGGCGTAAAATTCCACGTCCTCCACGTAGCGTTTGGCATATTTCACCGCTGCCACAGCGCGTTCAATAATATCCTCGCGGTTGGAGTTGAACTTGTAGCGGATGTGGCTGTCGCTCGTGCCGATACCCGTGTGGATGCGCTTGCGTTTGGCGAAGCGGAGCGCTTCGGCAGCGCAGTCAATGTCCTTCTCCACCGCGCGGGTGAGGGCACAGATGGTGGGCCACGTCACGGCTTTGGAGATTTCGATGACCGAATTGAAGTCGCCGGGACTGGAGATAGGAAATCCCGCTTCGATGACGTCCACGCCAAGAGTTTCAAGCTGCTTCGCCACTTGGATTTTTTCCACCGTGTTGAGTTGGCAGCCCGGCACTTGTTCTCCGTCGCGGAGCGTGGTGTCGAATATGTAAAGTCTGTCGTTCATACAGTTTGTTATTTTGTGTTTGTTTCGTTGTCAGCATAAGCAGAAGCCTCACCTCCGTCAAATGATTGGGAAGTGAGGCTTTATGGTTATGGGAAAAGCAAGGCAAACAAGCATTCTTTCTTAAAAGTGCAATTTCTCGCCATGGCAAAGCTCAAACAAGTTTGGCTTTGCTCATTTGGCTTAACGAAATCGTTCTTAAAAGTGCAATTTCTCGCCATGGCAAAGCTCAAACAAGTTTGGCTTTGCTCATACTTCCGCGTGCCGTTTGCACGCAGGCTAATTAGTATGCTCAGTCGGAAAATGTGAAGGGCGGAATTTGCCATGTGCTTTTGTTTTTTTGTGTCGGTGCGTCGGCCAAACGCAGGGTGGTTGTGGTTTATTTTACCTGATGGACCGCATTCCGTGCTCTTTTGTGTGGCAAAAATAGGAATATTTTTACAAAACGAAAGTTTCTAATTTATTTTTTTTGATTTCTGATTGTTGTCGCTTGTTGGTGAAAGCTTGGGAAATATCGGATTTTTGCTTCTCTATATACGTTATTTTTTTCTCGAAAAAAGCATTCACTCCTTCACATGTGGTGTGTTTCTTGCTGATTTTTATGGGTTTTGAGTGTGAAGGGTTGGATTTTCAACCCTTCACAGCAGACAGCTCGTTTCCTGTTGCCTTTCTGTTAGTTTTCATCCTGTTTCAGGTGTGAAAGGTTGTTGTATCTTCCTTCACCATGTCTTCTCCTGCGGTGTGAATACTTCAGAATGCAAGCCTTCACACTTAAAGTACCTGAAAATCAGCGATAAAATTCCCTTGTGTGAAGGGGTGAATGCTTTTTTGGGGAAATAAAATACGTATATACGCGCGCGAATAGGTAGGTGAAGGCTGTGCAAAATGTATATGCTGACAGGTGTCCATGGATTACAATGGCATACTTTGAGAATGGTTGATTCTTATAGACAGCCTGCACACCGCTGATAACCCACTGCGTTTCACCCTTCACAAGTCCCGGACTATTTTTCTCAACTCGCCGTGTAGAGAAAAATAGTTCGGGATTTGTAAACACCAAAGCCAGGAGTTGGGGAACACCTATTGCATATGCTGGAAAAGAAGAAAAGAATGATAGTGGGAGTGCTGAGTAAAATTGTCGAAAATCAAAGCTTCAGGATTTTTTTGAGACATACAGATGAAGTATCAGTCCGACACCGCTTCCGGTTCTTTCTATCCAGTCCGCTAAGTTCCGCGCGGTCGTATTATCTGACTGCCAAGTTGGCCACATTGCCGGTTTGCAACCAAGGTGCTTCGGGGACGGTTGCCGGCGCTTCGCGCTGCAGTTCCTCTTCTGCCGGAGCGTGCTGAGGCGTAGCCGGGGCAGTCCGTCCGGCGGCCGGATGAGTCGGTGACGGGGAAGGTGTCGGGCGTGAGGCGGGAGCGGATTGTATCTGTACGATGTAGACCGTGTCGCGCCGCGTTATTACCCGTTCGCAATACAGCGTATCGACAACGGACGAGCGTACGGCCTGTGCCCCGTCCATGCCGTCCGAAGAACTGGCATGTCTGCCTGCCAGCCACATTCCCCCGCCGCCTATCAGCAGGCCGCCCATCCATACGGCGGCGTAACGCCACCAGCGATGCCGGGCAAGGCGGGTGGTGGGTGGAGCGGGGCAGAGCGACAGGATTTCGTCGCACTCGGCATCAGTCAGCGCGCCGCCCTCTGAGGGTACGGAGGTGAAGAGCAGGGCATAAGCCGCCCAGCGCGCATCGTAAGCACCCGACTGGAAATATCGCCGCAGCCGTTTTTCCTCGGCGGCAGTGGTTTCCGCTTCCATATAGCGTTGTAACAAATCTGCAATCTCTTCTTCTTTCATATCGTACAGTCTTGAAATTCTTTTTGAGGTTAAAAGATGATGAGGTTATGAGGTTAAAAAGTAACTAACTGAGCGACGATTCTTGTTTCCCTTTCTTCTAATATTTATAGGTCATTAGCCATCCGCGTCAGCATTTCCTTTCTCGCTCTCGACAGCCTGGTGCGCACGTTGCCGGGCGTAGTGCCCAAGAGCGCGGCAATCTCTTCGGTTGAGAGGTGTTCCACCTCTTTCATGTGGAGGATGATGCGGTGGGAACGCGGCAGGCTTTGCCATACATCACGGGCCCGGTGCGTCAGTTCGCGCTGTTCCATCAGGCTGTGCGGGTTGTCGGAAGCCGGCACGGCCATGTGGTCCATGAGCGTATCGGTGCGGCGCACCGCCATGCTACGCAGCATATTCAGACTGACCTGGCGCACAATGCTGAGGGCGAGGTGGCGGAAATGACGGGCATCGACGACCCGTTCCCTGACCGCCCAAAGTTTCAGCAGCGTGTCCTGCACGGCATCCTCCGCGTCGTCGGCTCCGGGAAGCAGCGACAGCGCCACAGCCATCAGGTCGGCGCGGACTTTGGGGCACTCCTGTTCAAAAAGGCTTCTGCCAAAACCACGCATCGTCATACACTGTTTTTCCAATATTTACTTCCTCGCCCATCGGAGCCAGCGTATAGTATGCCGCATTCCACTCCGTATCTATGCCGGGCCTGTTTTCCGCATAAGTACTCAGGTAGTAGAGGTTCTTGGCCATGTAGTAGTCCAAGTAATGCTCCTTTGTCACCTTCTCTTTCCGGTTCCAGTTCGCCTCCTTGTTGAGCAGCAGCGGCCTGTTGTCCTTCATGCGTTGCCGTATTTCGCCCGGGTGTAGCAGCAGGCCGTTTTCGTCCGTCACATAGGCCGCCATGCTGGCATCCATCATCACCCATTTGCCGAGCGTGAAGCTCCACACCACCGTCACCACCGTGGCATCCGTATCTTCTTCGTAATTTGACTGACAGGTAATGAAGCGCGCCGGCCAGCCGAGCGACAGGTAAAGTTCGGCCAGCACGATGGCCTGTCCCCGGGCGTTCATGCCCTTGCGTCCCGCCTTTTGGCACCCCTCCACGAGGTCGATGGCGGTGTGGCGCGTCCGGGGCAGGAAATTGCCTTGGTGGGCAATGCGGTCGTGTACCCAGAACATCACATTCTTCAGGCGTGTCAGTTCGTCGCCCGAGCCGGCGATGTAGTCCGCCTGGAAATACGCGCGGATGCGCTGCAAAAGGCTGTCGTCGGCAGCGGCATAAGTCAGGCGGGGCGGGTCGGGCTGGCGGAAGGCCGAGCCTGTGTCGTAAGGTGGCGACTGGCGGAGTATCTTCCGGAAATCGGCATTCTCCTTCATCTGCTCCACCACCGCCACAAAGGCCGCGTCGGACTTCAAGGGGGCGTAGACCGTGTCGGAAGTGATCTGGGAAGGATAGGGGAAACCGCTGTCGGCCAGGAAACGGAGCAGCTGCAAAGCCTCGTCCTTCCAGCCACGTTTCACCAAGAGGGGAAGGAATTTCAGGACGATGTTGTTTTTCTTCACCGACCGCATGGCGGTCCTGTTGGGCTGCGCGGCAAACTTGCTGACGGCATCGAAGGCACGGCGGAGCAGGGTCGGACTGATGGCGGACACATCGCTCACAACGGGCAGGAAGTCCTCATTGCCCGATCCCATGACGCTACCCGTTACGCGGCAGCGTTCCACCAACGGACAGTTCTCTACCGCGCCATAATGGATGGGGAAACTGAACCCCGAGAAAATGATTTCGGAAAGTCGGGGACAGTTGGATGCAATGGGCGGACCGCCTGCCGTCAGCACCACGCCGCTGAATTCGATGCGCTGCAGCTGCGGACAGTCATCGCAGAACCAGCCGTCGGCGTGCCAGAGCGTGCCATCGACAATGACTTCCTCCAAACCCGTAACGTGTTGGAACACCCTGTAAGACAGGAACTGGATGTCGTGCAAATGCAGCGTGCGCAACGAGCCGCAATCGCGGAAACATTTCCACCCCAACTCTGCCACCATTTCGGGAAACTCCACCTGCGAAAGGCTGTCGCAATGGTTGAAAGCCCAGTCCATCACCACCACGTTCTCGGGGAGGCGGATGCTGCGCAGCGCGACGTACTCGAAAGCTCCTACGCCAAGGGTGTCCATCTGTTCGGGCAGTACCACCTGTTCCAGACGGCAATGGCGGAAGGCAAAGGGCGGCAGGGTCAGCGGGCCGCCCTGAATGGTCCGACAGGTGTCCTTATATATATAAGGTGTACCGCCGCGCACAAAGGTGGCCCGGCTGAGGTCGAGCGTGCGCAGCCGGCCCTCGGTGGGCTGTTGCCGGTAATCGCTGCCGGCTATCTCGCGCAGGAAGCGGAGGTCGGTGCCGCCCGAGCGCACCCCCGACGGCCAGACTTGTCAGTTTGTACTTTTGCCGCTCGCCAATCAGGGTGGGGAGCGATCCGGGGGTATGTACGCTAACCCGACGCGACTTGGCTCCAAGCGGACCGAAGACCAAGAGGAAAAGAAGCAAAGAATAAAGATGTTTCATCATGAGAGGGTGTGATAAGATGAGGATATATGTTTTCAGGTTATGAGGTATTGCGCTTCGCGCAGGTGATGAGGGATTAGGTTATGAGGTATTGCGCTTCGCGCAGGTTATGAGGTTATAATATTACTGGCTAAAGACTTCAGTCGCTTAAATAGTGACTTTGCATAAGATTGACTTTGTCTTCCTCCTTCGCACCTCAGCATAGTCTAAGCAAGCTTAGCTATGCGTTCGGTTTGTCGTCGGTTGGCTGCGCTCGGCATAGCTCAAGCAAGCTTGGCTCTGCACTCACTGGCACAATCTTTATAACCTCATAACCTCATAACCTCAGCAATAACCTCATAACCTGCGCGAAGCGCAATACCTCATAACCTATCATATAAACACCTAAGGTAGGGGAATGTT
>SFPC01000115.1 GCA_004552195.1 Bacteroidales bacterium
TTTTTACAACTCCGGGACTTGACAAAACAAGTCCGGGACTTGTGGGAAGCAGGGCGCAGGTGGTAACGAACAACCGGCTAAGGTGCCCACGGATTGCCGGATTTCCACCAAACAATTTTGGACACCCCATCAACAATTCAAGCAAATATATCACGCAGTACCATAAAATTCATACCTTTGCACGCCAGTCCTCGCCAAGCTTCTACACAATAAATCACCGAGCGAGGCGTTTTCATATAAAGGCAACTTATCAACCCAACACGACAGTACTCCCGTTGCAACCTGACACTTCCAACAAACGAGTGGCCAAGAATACCGTCATCCTGTATTTCCGGATGCTGTTCCAAATGGCTGTCTACCTCTACACTTCGCGCATCCTGCTGCAAGTGATGGGGGTGGAAAACTATGGCCTTTACGATGTGGTGGGCGGTATGGTGGCGGTGCTGCTGTTCCTCAACAACTCGATGACCACGTGTACGCAACGCTACATCACGGTGGCACTGGGTGGCGGCAACAGGGATTACCTCAACAAGGTATATTCCGCCGCCACGATAATCCACGTGCTGCTGGCCGTGGTAGTGGCCGTGGCGGGCGGACTGGCGGGCAGCTGGTACATTGCCCATTACCTGGTGTTCCCGATGGAAAAGCTGTGGGACGTGTACGTGGTGTTCGGATGTTCGCTGCTGTCGGGTATGTTCCTCATCATGAGTGTGCCCAGCAATGCCACCATCGTGGCCCATGAGAACATGGGTGCCTTTGCCGCCATCACGATAGTGGACGTGTTGCTGAAGCTGGGTGCGGCACTTTCGCTCTACCTCTTCCCCACCCGTCTGCTGCTGCCGGCTTACGCTTGCCTGATGTGTACCGAGGCCGCCGTGGTGCGCCTGATCTATTGGCTCTACGTGCGCCACCGCTACCGCACCATCCGGTTCACCCTGGTGCGCGACGGTTCGCTCTACCGCGAAATGCTGGCCTTCATGGGTTGGAGCACCTTCGGCAACCTGTCCATCGTGGCCAACACGCAGGGCATCAACCTGCTGCTCAACGCTTTTGGCGGCCCGGCGGCCAACGCAGCGCGTGCCGTGGCCTTTCAGGTGCAGACAGCCGTGACGCAATTCATTGCCAGTTTCCAGACGGCCATCAACCCGCAAATCACGAAATCGTATGCCGGGCATGACCTGACGCGGTGCAACCGGCTGATTCTTTGCTCTTCGCGGCTGTCGTTCATGTTGATGCTGTTCATGGCCATCCCGCTGCTGCTCGAAACGGAATTCGTGCTCGGGCTGTGGTTGGGCGAGAACGTCCCGGCCCATGCCGTCAGTTTCGTGCGCCTGCTGCTGTGCGTGTCGATGATCGACTGTGTGGCCAACCCGATGATGGTGGGAGCAGCGGCCACAGGAAAGGTGCGCGGGTACTATCTCACCATCGGCACGACGCTGCTGATGACCCTGCCCATAGGATATTGGGCCGTTTCCCGATGGGAGGCACCGGAGTGTATCTTCATCGCCTTGCTGTGTACCACCTTGCTGGCACAGATGTTCCGCCTCTTTATCTGCCGCCGGCTGTTCGGCTTTTCCATCAGGGCTTTCCTCCGCCACGTGGCGGGACGCATCGTGCTGGCCGGTGCGGTGGGCATGGCCGTTCCCGTATGGTTGCACAGTTATTGGGAACCCGCCTCACTGCTTGCGCACGGCGGCTTCATTGTCTGCAGCCTGCTATGGACAGGCTGTACCGTCGCCCTGACGGGGCTGGAACGCGGCGAACGGCAATTTGTACTTCAGAAAACCAACCAGCTTTTACATAGAAAATGAAACGATTAGTGCTCCGCTTGTTTGAAATCATCACCTGGCCTTTTGCCAAATGCGGCTGGCCGGCATTCTGCCAGAGGTGTTCCATGTTGTGGCGCAACCTGTACTCGGCCTATATCAGGCACCAAATCCGCCAGTGTGGAGAGCTGAAACTGGGAAGTACGCAATTGCACCTTTTCGGCCTGCGCTATATGGAGTTTGGCGACCAGGTGGAAATGCACTTCAACGCACGCGTGCAGTGCATCGACTATTTCCAACCCACCGACCAGCATTTCAAGCCCCGACTGATACTGCATGACCACGTGGTGGTGCAGGCCATGTGCCACATCGGCTGCATAGACCGGGTGGAGATTGGCGAATGGAGCACGATGGGGGCACGCTGTTACATCACGGACCATACGCACGGCGGCACCTCGCGCGAAGAACTGCTCCTCCCCCCACGCAAAAGGCCGTTGGTGAGCCGGGGACCGGTCAAAATAGGCAAATATGTACACCTGGGCGAAGGGGTGTGCGTCATGCCCGGTGTGACGATTGGCGACTACAGCGTGATCGGAGCCGGCGCTGTTGTCACACGCGACATCCCGCCATTCAGCATAGCCGTGGGAAGTCCGGCCAAGGTCATCAAACAAATCACCCAATAGCCCGCTTGTAAAGTCTGCCATATCCGGAATATTGCTGTAAACAAACGAATTTCAAAACCTTTCTCCCCTTATCACTATGGAATCAACCAATATGCTGAACGCCTCGCTCAATGGCAAGATACGGCTGGACCTCATTGTCCGCACCATCTACCAGTGCCGGAAGAAATACATCCTGCCGCTCACGCTGACCTTCGTCATCTCCTCCGCCATCATGCTGTGCATACCCCGTTACTACCAGGTGCAGGTGATGCTGGCACCGGAGTACACCAACGGAGGCGGCAACATGGGAGGCCTGAGCAGCGTGGCCAATATGTTCGGCGTGAACCTGGGAAACATGAACTCCAGCGATGCCATCACGCCCATGTTCTACCCCGACCTGATGAGTTCCACGGACTTTCTGGTGCCGCTTATGGACGTGCAGGTGGAAACGGAGGACGGCTCGTTCAAAGGACGCTACGTGGACTTCATCACCAAAAAACAAACAGCCCCCTTCTGGACCGTGGCCATCGCCACGGTGAAAAACTGGATAAAGGCCCCGGGACGGCTGAACCAGACGAAAGGCTACAAGCCTGACCCTTTCAGACTGACGGAAATAGAAGACAAGGTGGTGAAGGGCATTGCCAGCTCCATCAGTTGCAATGTGGACAAAAAGACGGATGTCATCACCATCACCACCACGGCACAGGATCCCTTGGTGGCGGCCCAGTTGGCGGATACGGTGAAGCAACGACTTCAGGACTTCATCACGGACTACCGCACGAAGAAAGCACGCAACGACGTGGAACATATCACCCGGATTTGCCAGGAGGCGCATCAGAAATATTTGGACAAATGCAAAGAGTACGCCCAATTCTGCGATTCGCACCAGGATGTGTACATGCAGAGTTACCGTACGCGACAGGACCAGCTGGAGAACGAGGTGCAAATGGCTTACACGGCTTACAGCTCGCTGGCCCAACAGAAAATCATGGCCGACTCGAAACTGCAAGAACGCATCCCGGCTTTTACCACACTGCAAAACGCCAGTGTGCCCGTGAAACACGCGGGACCCAAGCGTATGATTACCGTGGCCGCCCTTATGGTGCTGGCTTTCCTCGTTTGCACGGTTCTGTTCATGTACCGCCAAAAGACAGAAGTTGAAGCCTGACAAGCCCTTTGCCCCACACACGCCGCACGCCTTCGTAAGCTCTCTCCCTGACTAACCCTACCCTCATGTTTGTAGCCCTTCTCTTCATACTCATGGTCAGCATGGCCGCCTTTTCTTTCCTGAAGAATGAGCGGCCCACTACCCGTTCGCTCGTTTTCATGGGAACAGTAGGCATCATCACCCTCATGGCTGCGCTGCGCCCATTGGGCATTGACAAGGACTCGCTGCAATACTACAGTTATTATCTGGGGCAATTCGATGACATCGTCGAGCCTTCCTTTATCCTCATCCGCGACTTGGTACAGCTCACGCTGGACGATGTGCAGGGTGTGTTCATCGCGTATGCACTGCTGGCCATTCCCTTGAAATGCTTCGTGTTCACCAAACTGTCGGACGAATATTTCCTGCTGCTAGCTGTGTACATGAGCAACTTCCTCATCCTCCACGACATGACGCAGATAAGGGTGGGCGCGGCCATGGCATTCATTTTCTTAGCATTCTATTTCCAAATTCAAGGAAAACGATGGATAAGTTTTCTGCTAATTTGTGTTTCCATCTTTTTTCATGTATCAGCAGCTCTCATGCTGTGCCTTCCTCTTCTTCCCAACAAAGACTTAAAAATGTGGCATCGTTGGGTTTTAGCCGGTATTCCATTTTTGGCTTTTTCCACCGTGCTGTTTCAAATAGACCTAATCTCACTTATCCCCTTCGATTTTGTTCAAGATAAGCTGACTATCTATGACGGAATTAAAGATAGTAAAGGCGCAGAA
>SFPC01000038.1 GCA_004552195.1 Bacteroidales bacterium
GCTCTCAAACATGCAATGGGTCATGTTCAGGACTCTGCACCGATTTCTGCACAAATGGATGTAAAAACGGGTGTAAAGGCTGTAAGGGTGGTTGTGAGAGTACCTGTACCAGCCAATGCGCGAATAATTGTAAAGCGAGATGTGCTAACGGTTGTGGCGAGAACTGTCAAAACACGTGTTTATTTAGTTGCGGTGTCGGATGTAGTAATACATGCCATTCGCGATGTACAGATGTATGCACATCGTGTACTTAAAGTTGTCAAGGTTCCTGTAATACATCCTGTTCTAATAGCTGCGGAGGAGGGTGTAGTGGAACGTGCATAGGCAGATGTGGATACACCTGCTCAGGAGGATGTGTTGGTGGAGCTCTTTACCTTTAGTAGTCAAATGGATATAATAAAACAAAAACGAGAAGAATGGCAGTCTGCTTTATCGAAGTCCATCACCTTCATTGTCACCAAGGACTGCCAGCTTGCCTGCAAATATTGCTATCTCGTGGGCAAGAATACCAAGGAGAGAATGACTTGGGAGGTGGCTAAGCAGGCCATTGACTACATTCTGGACCGTGAGCACGAGTTCACGGAGGAAAGCGTGGTGTGGGACTTCATAGGTGGTGAGCCCTTTCTGGAGATTGACCTCATTGACCAGATTTGTGACTATCTGAAGACGGAGATGTTCCGCCGCAACCACCATTGGTTCAACTCCTACCGCTTTTCGTTCTCAACCAACGGCATCAATTATCACAGCGAAAAGGTGCAGCGTTTCATACAGAAAAACCATGACCACCTGAGCATCGGCATCACCATAGACGGCACGAGGATGAAGCACGACCTGAACCGTATATGGAAGACCGCCGAGATGGAGCAGGGCATCATGCCCAAGGCAGAGGAGGAGCGCGGTTCGTATGATGACGTAGTGAGGAACATTCCCCTGTGGTTAGAACAGTTTCCCAATGCAGGCACGAAGGTGACCATCAGCAGCGCCGACATTCCTTATATAAAGGAGAGCGTGCTACACTTGTATTCGCTCGGCATACATGAGGTGAACATCAACTGCGTATTTGAGAACGTATGGCAGGAGGGTGACGACGCACGCTTTGAAGAGCAGTTGCTCCAACTGGCCGATGCCATCATTGAAGGAGAGTATTACAAGGATTATGCCTGCTCGTTCTTCACGGAACACATGGGCAAGCCGCTTGACAGGAAACTGGATAACCAGAACTGGTGCGGAGCTGGGCGTATGCTGTCCATTGATGCTGCGGGAAACTTTTACCCCTGTACCCGCTTTGCGCAATATTCGCTGCGCGATAAGAAAGCGTGGGTCATAGGCAATGTGCATGACGGCATTGACCAGAACAAATTGCGCCCCTTCCTCACACTTGACCGCTGCACGCAGTCGAAGCCGGAATGCGTGGACTGCGAGGTGGCCAGCGGCTGTGCCTGGTGTCAGGGCGAGAACTTCGATGCCGCCGACTCGTCCACCATCTACCAGCGCTCCACCGCCATCTGCAAAATGCACAAGGCACGTGTGCGGGCCAACAACTATTATTGGAACAAGCTGTACCGCAAACTGGAACTGGAGGGCATCGCACAGGAGGAAGCACAGCATCACGTTAAGACATCTAACTCTAATAACTGCTGACCATGTTACAGTATCTCGTTATCGTGTTGGACGCTACGTCGACATCATATTGCCATTACAGCAATTCCTCGGAAGAACATAGCTTGATTGCGCTGGACGACCTGCGAAAGGGCATCTTCTTCGCCATGAAAGAGAACCTGATGATCCAGTTCGTCTATCCCAACTACGCCTTGCCCGAAGCCTATCGCGAAGCCATCCATAGCATTGATCACAGCGATATCGTGCCTGCTGACTGCGCTGACAAGGCACTGCTCGCTGGTGCTGACGTGATTGTGCTCAACGGCTGGGAGGAAGCAAGGGGTATGGCATGGAACCGGGATGCCTGCTATGTGCTGCGCACCGACAAGGATGAACTTTTTGCCAACCATAAGCTGCTGGCCCCCATCGTGAGGCAGGTGAAGCGGTTGAACATCGTCGTCACCAACGTGGAGTGCTTCACGGAAAAGGACTTTGGAACCTACCAGGAAGTGTTAGCCTCGTTGTCCGCCGAGATAGAGCAGATGTATGTGGATGGGTTTTCGCCGCAACTGAATCTGTTGACCGACCGCATGATGCTCAAGGCGATGAACAACTGCAACGCCGGTTGGGAGAACATCACGCTGGCACCCGACGGATGCTTCTATGTGTGTCCTGCCTTCTACCACGCACAACCAGCCGACGGCAAGGAGAAATCGATGGGCGAAGTATGCGGGAAGGGCTATAGCATTGGCAACCTCACTGATGGCATTGACCTCAAGAACGCTCCGCTCTATCAACTTGACCATGCCCCGCTTTGTCGCAAATGTGATGCTTGGCATTGCCGCCGTTGTGTATGGCTCAACCGCAAGACTACCTGCGAGGTGAACACGCCCAGCCACGAACAGTGCGTGGTGGCACACTTGGAACGCAACGCCGCACGTACGCTGCTGGGCAACATCCGCAAGCACGGAGCCTTCCTGCCCAATCTCCCTGAAATCAAAGAAATCACGTATTTAGACCCTTTTGAAGTGAAAGAACAATGGTAAACAAGAAGACTGTGGGGCAAGTGACCCTTGAAGAGAAGAACGAAATCCTGACCCTGTTTGAGCGGCGTAACGGACTGGCTGAACTGGCCAAAATAGTGACGGCTGACAATGCCGAACTGTATGAGAAACTGGTGAAAGACATGGGCGAAACCGGCTCCAAGTTCCAAAGCTGGTGGGACAGAATGGCTGAAAAGTACCAGTGGGAGGCCGCTGAGAACGGGCATTGGGAAATCAATTTTGAAACATGTGAAATAAACTTGGTACAACCCTCATGATGCAGCACGTCCAGTTATTGTTTATCGGAACGACGGAGCTTCTCCTTATCGGCGGTATGGCACTCCTGTTGTTTGGTGGGAAGAAACTTCCCGAGATGATGCGCGGCCTGGGCAAGGGGGTACGCGAGTTCAAGAAAGGTGTGAGGGAAGTGGAGGAGGACATCAACGGCCAACCTCAGCAGGAACCTGAGACTGATGGTCACACGGCCACCGCACCCAAGGATGACACAAAACAAGAGTTGGACAATGGCAAATGACAACAATTCGGATTTGCTTACATTCGGCGGACACCTGGAGGTGTTGCGCCGAATGCTTTTTCGCATCCTCAGCGTGGTCTTGATTATCGCTGTCGTGGTGTTTTGCTGCAAGGACCTTGCATGGCGTATCCTGCTGGCTCCCAGTGAATACAATTTTGCCACTTACCGTTGGATTGAGCATATGATGCAGGTCGTGGGAGTGGACTTTGCGTTTGAACCTTTTACGGTTGACCTGATTGCCACCGACTTGTCCAGCCAGTTCATGACGCACATCACCACCTCGCTTTATCTTGGCATGCTCGGTGCCTCACCCTATATCATGTATGAACTGTTCCGTTTCGTCACTCCTGCCTTATACGAAAACGAGAAACGGTATTCCGTGCAGGTGGTGATCATCATCTATCTGCTCTTTCTGTTCGGCGTACTGATGAGCTATTATGTGCTGTTCCCCATCTCGTTCCGTTTCCTCGGCACCTACAGTGTGGCGCAGCGCATCCACAGCACTATCACCCTTGACTCATACATCTCCACCTTCACCACACTCACCCTGCTGATGGGTGTCGTTTTCCAGCTGCCCGTCATTGTCTTTTTGCTGGCCAAGCTTGGCTTCATCTCTTCCGGCATACTCGCCGCCTACCGCAAACACGCGTTTATCGCCATCATGGTTGTGGCCGCTATCATCACACCTCCCGACCTCATGACGCTTGTCCTCCTCTCCATCCCCTTGTATCTGCTCTATGAGGTCAGCATCCGCGTGGCCAGATGGGTGGAGGAATGAACGCCGCAGGCTTTTTTGCGGAGGTTATGAGATAACCTTTTAACCCAGGTTACACGGTAGCACGGGGATTGTTGTGAACGTCAGCTTCAGCGGACCACTTTCACGGTGCGGCCTGCCTGACGAGGTAGATGCCGTGGGGCAGGGCGATGTGTCCGCCCTTCGGGGCTTGGATGAGGAGGGCACCGGAGGCATCGTAGATGGTGGCGGAGCCGTTGACATACACGCCGTCGGCAGTGAAGCGGAGGCTGTCGTCTTCAGCTTCGACGGTTTGAATGCCCGTCCCCATGGAGGGGTCTTCCTCTATTCCGCATTTGAATATTTCTGCCCAGGTGGAGGCTGCATAGGCTTGGAGAGTTCCTAAGGGTACGTGGAGCTTCATGAGTGCATTCTGTTTAGACAGGAGGCTGCCGAAGGCGGTGGCGGAGACTTCGGGCACGTGGGCGGCAGGCAGGTAACAATGGAGGCTGTCAGTGTTGGTGTTCCATTTCCAGTTCAGTGCGTTGTTATCCAACCGCTTCAATGCGGCAGGCAGGTGCAGCGTATTGATGCGCAGGGTAAATCCGGCCAAAGCCTGTTCCTGGATTTCTTCGAGGGAAGAGGGGAGCGGAAGAGAGGCTTCAGACGTGATGTCGGCAATGTATTTTGCGAACGTTTTCGTTAAGCCAAAAGACCCAAGGGAGCTTGCTCACTTGGGTCTTTTGGCTTAACGAAAACGTCTGTTGAAAACGAACTTATATTTAGAAGTGGCCGCCATGCCCTCCGCCGGGTCCCATGCCTCGCATAGGCATACCGCCGGGGCCGCGCATGTCGGGAGGTCCGGGACGATCGCTTTGCTTGTCACCGCCCGACTTGCCTGAGCCGCTGAAGATGTTCAGCTTGTAGATGAAGTGGACCATGAAGTACGAGTTGATAGCATTGCTCCAGGAGTCGGTGCGCTGCGTGGCCGAGAGGGTGCGGCTGATGTTGCTCTGCTTTTGCAGGATGTCGTAGAACTGGATGCTCAGCATGGCCGCTTTGTTCTTGAGGAACGATTGGGCAATCTGGGCGTTCCACAGCAGTTCGTTGTTGTTCATCGAAGCGTCAGAATAGCCACGGCGCGAGTTCATGCGGATGTCCGTGGAAATGCTGAGGCCGAAGTCGAACATGAAATTGGCGTTGGCACCGTAGGCAAAGTTCCAGGTGTCCATGTTGGCATTGTCCTGCACGGTGGCCCGGGCGTGCTGGTAGTTGAGGCGGCCCAGTACGCCCACATCAAACCAGGAGGTGCGGTAGGAGAGGTTGAGGTTCTCGTCTACGCCCAGCGTGCGGGTGGTGTTCTTCTGCGACAGGGCCTGGCCGAAGATGTTGTTGTAGTAGTCGTAGCTGCGGTCGTTAACGGGTTGTTCCGTCGCCGCCTTGGCTATCATACCGGTCAAGGCACTGGTCGAGGGTGTGCGCTCCGTGGTTTCCATACGGCTCACATAGCCCACGTCGTTGCTGTAACTCAGCGTGGTGAAGGTGCTCACGTTGAACAGTTTGTTGGCACCGAGGGCAGAGTTGAACATGAACATGCCCTGGCTGTTCCAGTTGCCGCTGATGTTTTCGGGGCGGGTGTAGCGCACACCGGTCGCTTCGTCGTAGACCATGCGGTTCGAGATGGAGTTGATGGTCTGCGAGGCGTTCAGTCCGGCCATGATGCCCTGTTGGCGTGTGGCATTGTAGCCGTTGTACTGTATGCGCAGCGTGTTGTTCCATGAGGGTTTCAGTCCAGGGTTACCCATGGAGATGCTCAGCGGGTTCGAGTCGTCCACTACGGCCAGAAGGTCCGTCATGGATGGCTGCGATGAGGAGCCACGGTAGCGGATGTCCAGCTGGTTGGTCTTGGAGAATTTGTAGCGGAACCTAACCTGCGGCGATACCATGAAGACATCGCGCGTGATGAGCGTGTCGATGTGCTGTCCGGGGCGGTTGTAGGCCATTTTCGTCTTCTGCGGATTGAAGTCCACGCCGGCATTGAAGTTGATGGCCGAGGTGTTGTAGCGTACGCCCACGGTGGCCGTGTGCTCGTAGTATTTATAGGTGGCATACTGCGAGTTGTTCAGGTCGCGCACATAGTTGAGCACGTCGTCGCGGGTGGGCAGGGAGCCCAACGTGGGATAGTTCGAGGGGTCGCCGAACGAGGTGTATTCGGGGAACATCGAGGCGTAAGGCTCGTAGGCCAAAGAGTCAAGATTGTAGCGCGAACGGTCGGAGTCGCTGTACCTGAAGCCGTACTGGTAGCGCAGCTCGCCGAACCATTGGTTGCCGAGTGGTTCCACGTAGCCTACGCGGGCATTGTAGTTGTAGCTTTTTGACGGTTGGTTGCTGTATTGGTTGAGGAAGCTGGCCGGCTTGTCGGACGAGGCGTTATAGTTGATGTCGGAGATGGAGTAGGAGTGCGACTCCGACTTCGTGTAACCGGCATTGGCGCGCAGCGACACGTTGCGCCCTTCCGAGTTCAGCTTGCGCGTGATGTTGAGGTTTCCGCTCACGCTGTGGCTCTTGCTGTCGCCCATGGAGAGGCGGTTGTTGGTGTTCACCATGAGCGCGTAGAGCTCGGGGTGGCGTGTGATGGCATTATCGGCAAAAATGCTGTCCAACGGGCTCATCATACCCTTGATGGCATACGGGTCATCGTTGAAAGTGGCCGAGCGCGATGTGCTGCTGTTGTTCGATTCGCTGTAGGCATAGCTGGGGCGGAAGCTGATGGTCGTCATCGTGTCCGGGTTCCACTGCAGGCGGAAGCGGGCGTTCACGTTGGTACTCTTGCTGAAGCTGTGGCTCCAGTTGTTGGCAAAGGAGCTGGAACCGCCCGAGGTGAGGAATGTTTCAGAGTTCGATGTGGAGAGCGCGTCGTTGTTTCTGTGGCGGTACATCACGCCGCCGCCCAGTTCCAGACGACCCGCTTCGCCTTTCTTCTTGCCGTTTTCCCAAGAAAAGTCCAAGCCGGCGTTTTTCGAAGCCACCAGTCCGCTTCCGCCACCGCCGAAACCGCGCGGGCCGCCGAAGCCCTGGTTGTTGGTGTTGTTGGCCGAACCGAAGGCTGTGACGCGCGTGCGGTCCGTGAAGCGCGTGGCAAACACGCGGCCGCTGTAACGGTCGTGGTTACCGTAGGCCACGTCTACATTTGTTACCCACGATTCGTTCAGCTCGCGTTTAGTGGCAATGTCGAGCACGGTGGTCTCCTCGCCGTCGTCAATGCCCGTCTGTTCCGTATAGTCGCTTTTCTTGTCGTAAGCCTTGATTTTGCTCACCAGCTCGGTGGGCAGGTTCTTCATGGCCGTCTCCGTGTCGCCTTTGAAGAAATCCTTGCCGTTAACGAGAAATTCTGTCACCGTCTTGCCGTTCCATTTGATGGTGCCGTCGTCGCCCACTTCCACGCCCGGCAACTGCTTTACCAGTGCTTCGAGCGTCGATCCTTCCGGCACACGGTAAGCGGCGGCATTGAACATCGTCGTGTCATCCTTTTGTTCCACGCGTGAGGCCACAGCCGTGACGGTGGCGGCTCCCAGCACATTGTCTGACGAGCTGAGCAGGATGGTGCCGAGGTCCAGCGTGTCGGTTTCGGCCGTCAGCTCAGCCGGTTTCACCGCCGGGGTAAATCCCACGAAGGAAAGGCGCACCAAGTATTTGCCGGCCTCTTTGGCCTGAAGTGCGAAACAGCCTTTTTCGTCGGTCGTACCGGCCAGGACGGCGGTGCTGTCGGGGCGCAGCAGGGCCACCGATGCGAACTCCACGGGCTGCTTGGTCTTGTTTTCCAAGGCTTGTCCCGTGATGACCAGATGCTGTGCCACCGCTGAGGTCGCCAGCATGAAGGAGAGGAAAAGGAATAGAAGCGATTTTCTCATTATGATGATGTTGTTTTTGATTGGCTGAGGATGTTCTTGGGTTGGCAGATGATACTTTTGGTTTAGTTGAGAATGTCGGGCACTTGCTCCGGATTGGTTGCAGGCAACCCTCACCGGCAGTGGTGCGAAGATGTGGCATTCAGTACGCCAGCCTTTATACTGACCTGATTTCAGTCAAAAAGTTTAATCAACCCTAAATATTTTTTCAAGGACAGCCTTGCGATACCATCGGTAAACAATTTTTGCCGACTTTGTTTTGCCAAGCCGCACAGTCAATCCAAGTACCTCCGGCACAAATGTTTAGTACACAGCATTGCTGATGGTCTTCACAAATTCGGGAGTTGAATTAAAAAAATGGCGCGTAGCCTTCACAAGTTCAGGAGTTGTTTTTACAAATCGCCGAGTAGAAATGTCAAATCGCCGAGTAGAAAAATTAAGTCGGCGACTTGTGAAGACTATTTCCCGACAATTATGGTGTTGCTGTTCTTCGTGCGCACATATACATATTTTAAGCTACACGGGTGCATACAGCAGCGACCAAGCAACCCGTTCCTCGCGCGCATATATACGTATTTTATTTCCCGAAAAAAGCCTTCACCTATTCACACATAGCTCGTTTCTTCCTCAAATTCAGCTGTTTAAGGTGTGAAGGCTTGGATTTTCAAGTATTCACACGGGCAGTGTCGTGACTTTTCCTGACTACCCCAGATTCTTCCTGATCTGGGCTTACCGTCTGTCTTTAAATATCTACTGTTGAAGAACCTGTGAAAGGTTGATTTTGCAAGCCTTCACCCTGTAAAACCGATGATAATCAATTGGCTTACCACAAAATCTCGCTTCCGATGTGAACACTTGAAAATCCAAGCCTTCACACCTTAAACCTATGGAAATCAGCAGGAAACAGGCATTGTGTGAAGGAGTGAATGCTTTTTGGGGATAAATTGCGTATAGATAAAAAAACAGTGCTTTTTATGCAGAGTTATCAACAAGTCTTTCATTTTTTCTAATGCATCATTGTTGAACGAGAGAAACAAACTTGTCAGAAAGCCAAGGTTATTACTGATTTCGATGCAGCCAAAGTGTGACGGAACGCTCGCACAGGTATAAACTGCCCGAAAATTCGGCAAATTTCTTCTTTTCCGCCACGAAGAGAGGGCGAGAAATTGCGCGGATGGGGAAAAGTATGTACTTTTGTTTTACTAACCAATACGTTGCAAGCCATGATCAAATTAGCCAATGCCATCAAACGTATAGAAATTTCCAGCCTGTGGAGCGGCCATAAACATATCGTGTGGGAGTTACGCCCCGACGTGAATGTCCTCAGCGGACGAAATGGCGCGGGGAAAAGTACTATCTTGAACAAGCTGGTGCACCACCTGCGCACCATTCCCGTCTCGGGCGAGATTTCCGCCGGGGCCCAGTTGGGGGTGAAGGTGGAGTTTGACCCGGCCGATGCCACGGGCATACGCTACGATGTGCTGCGCAGTTTCGACCGCAAAATCATTGCTGCCGAACCGGTGGGCGGACTGACTGATGCACGGATTGTGACCGAACTCGACTGGCAGCTCTATCTGGTGCAGCGGCGTTACTTGGATTGGCAGGTGAACGTGGGCAACCGCATGATAGCCTTGCTCACCGGCGACGACCCTCAGGCTAAGGAGAAGGCGGCGGAGGCCGCCACCCTGAAGACGCGCTTCCTGGATATGGTGGATGAACTCTTTGCCGAAACGGGCAAGCGCATTGACCGGCAAAGCAACGAATTGTCGTTTCTGCAATATGGCGAGAAACTGCCGCCTTACATCCTGTCAAGCGGCGAGAAGCAGATGCTGCTCATCCTGCTCACCGTGCTCACAGAGGATCGCCAGCCCTATGTGCTCTTTATGGACGAACCTGAGGCCAGTCTGCATTTTGAATGGCAGAAGAGCCTCATCGGTATGGTGCGCGAGCTGAATCCCAATGCACAGGTGCTGCTCACCACGCATTCGCCGGCTCTCATCATGAACGGATGGGAAGATGCCGTGACGGAGGTGAGCGACATTACCGTGGTGTGACAGGCTGTGCCTCCGGCGAGACGGCGGGGGCAGTGAGGACAAATGACAATTTGACAACAGCATGAAACGGTTAAGCCAAAACCTGAATTCTGACTATATAGAGGCCATGAACCGTTTGGGCGGCAAAAAGGGCCGCAAACGCATTGTGGCTTATGTGGAGAGTTACGACGATGTGTTTTTCTGGAGCAACCTGCTACGGCCGCTCGAAACGGACGGGTATTTCTTTGAGGTGATGCTGCCTTCCAACAGCAGCCTGTGCAAAGGGAAGAAAATAGCTTTGGCCAACGAACTGGGAAACCGGCTGGGGCGTTGCATGATAGCTTGCGTGGATGCCGATTATGACTACCTGATGCAGGGCGTAACCGCCATGTCGGCACAGGTGTGCAGCAATCCTTATGTGTTCCATACCTATGCCTATGCCATAGAGAATTTTCAGTGTTACGCCCCGGCACTGCACAACGTGTGTGTCATGGTCACACTGAACGACCGCCGCGTGTTCGATTTTGAGCTCTTCCTGCAACGCTACAGCGAAATCATCTGGCCGCTTTTTGTCTGGAACATCTGGTGCTATCGTTATGGCACTTACAAGCAGTTTTCCATGCTCGACTTTTACCATGTGGTGCAGCTCAACCAACTCAACTATTATCATCCCGAACAGACACTGGAGCATCTCCGGCACTTGGTGAACGCCAAGGTGAGCCGTCTGCAACGGCAGTTTCCGCAAGGGCGCAAAACGTACAAGCCGCTGCGGGAGGAGCTGCTGGCTTTGGGACTGACACCGCAGACAACGTATCTCTTTATGCGCGGGCACGATTTGTTTGAAGGCATCGTAGCTCCCATGTTGGGCGGCGTGTGCGAGGTGTTGCGCCGGGAAAGGGAAAGGGAGATACAGCGGCTGGCAGAGCATTCGGTGCAGATGCAAAACGAGCTTTCCGCCTACCGTCATGCCACGGCCACAGTGGAGGAAATGCTGCGCAAGCATACCGCCTACACTAACTGCCCGCTCTACCTGCGCGTGCAGCATGACATCCGCAGTTGGATGGAACAGGTTGACAAGCCGCAACCGATGCCGGCAGTGCTACCGGACTCAGTTGAAACTGCTCATCAGGGCACTCAGGTTGGCCGTGAAGAGGCGCACGGAGATGGCCAGCAGGATGATGCCGAAGAACTTGCGGAGCAGGTAGATGGTTGATTTGGAAATCAAGCGTTCCACCCGTTCCGTTGCCTTCAGCACGCAGTAGACGAACCCCATGTTGAGCAACAGGCCGATGAGGATATTCACCTGTGCATATTCGGCCCGGAGCGAGAGCAGGGTGGTGAACGAACCGGCACCGGCAATGAGGGGGAAGACCACGGGGACAAGTGTGGCCTCCTTGATGGGGCCTTGGTTCTTGAAGATGACCACGTCCAGAATCATTTCCAATGCCAGCAGGAAGATGACCAACGAACCGGCCACGGCAAACGATTCAATGTCTACATTAAACAGGCGGAGCATGGCGTCTCCAGCAAAGAAAAAGCCTATCAGGAGGCCGGTGGAGATAAGGGTGGCCTTCAGTGCATTGACCGGGCGGCCCTGCTGCTTGAGGTCAATGAATATGGGGGTGGAACCAAGCACGTCGATTACGGCAAAGAGCACAATGAAGGTGCTGGCAATTTGAAGCGCGTTGAGGCGTGAAAGCAGATAAGAGATGTCCATGGGAAATTTGTTTGATGAGAATGGGATGATGACAATGAACAATTATTTATGAAGAATGAAGAATTATATAATGAATAAATCCCACGGCCTTGCAATCTGCATAGCCCCATTATTCATTATTCATTAAAACTATCCGTAGGCTGTGTTTTCAGCAAGGACCGTGCCGTTTCGATGATGGTATCAACGCTGCGGGCATAGTCTTCGTTGGTAATGTCAGCCTTTACGTCCGGCTTGATACCCATTTCGGTGCATTGCATCAGGCGGTCGTACATAGGGCAGGCCGAGAAGCGGATACTCCACCCGCCTGGCAGTTCCGAGGAAAAAGGCATACCGGCCCCGCCACCCGTCGTGTCGCCCACCACCGTCACCAAAGGCAGCCCTTTCAGGTACATCACAAAACTGTTGGCAGCGCTGTATGTGCGTCGGTTGGTCAGTATGGCCACAGGCTTTTGCCAGCGCAGTCCGACGAAAGGCTTTATTTTGATAGGTTCGGGCGTGGAAAAGTCATCATGTCCGCTGCCCGTCTTGTGGCAGATGTAGGCACCCACCGTTTCCTCGTTGACAAAGAGCGAAGCCAGCTTTTCAGCAGCCGTCAGCAGCCCTCCGCCGTTGCTGCGCACATCTACGATGAGTGCATCGCAAGTAGCCAGGCTGCGCATCATTTCCTGCAAGTTGCCATCGCCGAAGAGCAATTCGAACGAGGCACAGCGCACATAGCCCACGTTGTCTTCCAGAATGCGGTATTTCAGTCCGGCGGCATTGGCATAATCCTGCGACGTTCCCAGATATTTACGTTCCAGAGAGTCGCTTTGGTTCATGGGATAAGCGTCGAACCAGGCCCCGTAGCGAGCCACATCGTGCGAGGCATACAGATTGACGTGCCCGTCACGGAGCTCGCAGACCATCTCCCCCAACACTTCAAACAACTGCCGGTTGCTCATGGACTCGTCAATGCGTACCCGATAGCTTTCATAAACCTTGTTCCAATCCAATCCGTAGCTTTCCTTCTTATAGTCGAAGAAACAATAGTGCGCATCAAGCGTGCGCCACAAAGCCTCGAAGTTACCACGGCGCGTATCGTCCTCCACCTCTTGCGTAACACACGAGGAGGTCGACAAAATCAGGAAAAGTCCTAAGAAGAAGCGGAACAGATGGTACATGAGGGATAATGGATAATGGTTTAATGTACAATGTGATTTTTAATGTATAATGTATAATGAAAGCTACGCCAATGGTGGCGGCGGTTCTGCTTCGTCCTGTATGAACGTCGTAGACCTCATTATACATTTTACATTATACATTATACATTGATGAAGGCTACGGACGAATGAGCTGCAAGTGGCGCGTATAGCCAATCATGAAACAGTTGCGCCAGGCATGGCGTTTCAGTCCGCCCAGTTTGCTCTGCCTCACATCGGCCAGGTAGCCCAACGTCCAGTTGGCTTTGCACAGCGGCAGCGTAAGGTACGCCTGCAAACGCCCTGTGGGACAGTTGCCCGGATGCGTAAAGTGGACAATGCCCGAGGTATGACCCAAAGAAAATATTTCGTAGTACGACTGGCCATATTCCGGCGAGAACTGCGCCCCCACCATTTGGAAGTCCGTTTGCACCGTCACCTTGGCCGGGTGGCGGAAGAACCGGAAAGCATATTGCGCCAAGGCCGTGGCTGACAGACTGATGCCCAGCCGTCCCTGTGCCGGATTGTTGCTGCCCCGTGTGTTATAGGTAAAGCCGCCGGTCAGTTCAGCCAAGGCCCCTGCTGCCAAACGCCAATGCGGCGTGCGGTACAGGTCATACAGGCAGCCCCCTGCGGCGGAGATTTCCGCATCCCATTCCTTGCCATCGTCGGTGGGCGAATGCAGGTAAGCCAGATGTCCCGTATAGAGCCCTTGCACCTTGAGGCGTTGGTTCCTTCGGCTGAAGGGGCGTTCCGTGCGGTGAAGCAGGCTGAAGTTGGGACCCGTGTATTCCAACGGCGACAGATAGGTGTCCAGCACATTGCCGCTTCCCGCTCCCCAAAGCCAACAATGCTCCGTGGCAGGGCGTACCGACGGCACGTCCGTACTGTCGGCAGCGGTCTGAGCCCCGACCGGCAGGCACGACAGGAGGCAGAGGATGCAAAAAAGCAGGTAAAGTCTCATAGGATGGTTCGGTCAAGACTTCTTCATTCCTTTGTACACAAGTACACCTACAATGATTACTGCTACAGCCAAGATGCCGTAGCCTATCTCGTGGCTGTATTTTGTGGCCAACACATAAACCGCCTCCGTGCTCTTGAGGTCAGTGAAGCGGTAGATAAGGTAACCCAGCAGCGCCAGCACACTGTTCCAAACTCCTGCACCGAGGGTAGTGTAAAGCAGGAATTTGTCCACCCTCATGCCCGCCAATCCGGCCGGGATGCTGATAAGCTGGCGAACGGCAGGCACCAAACGCCCGAAGAAAGTGGATGCCGCACCATGTTCGCGGAAATATTCCTCAGCGTGTTCCACTTTGGCACGGTCTATCAGGCACATGTGTCCCAGCCGGCTGTCCGCAAAGCGGTAGACAATGGGTCGTCCCAACCATTTGGCAAGATAGTAATTGACGAGAGCCCCTGCGTCAGCTCCGAGTGTGGCAAAGAACACCACCAACACGATGTTCATACTCTCGTCCGCCATGGCCTTCCATGCAGCGGGAGGCACTACCACTTCAGAGGGAAAGGGTATAAACGAGCTTTCAATGGCCATAAACAGGGTTACCACCCAGTAGTCAAGGTTTTCAAGAACCCATTTGAAAAGTTCGGCTGTTTCCATTCAGATGTTGTGTTAAATGACTTTTTCCGCTGCAAAGTTAGTGCAAGGCGAGAGCAATGCAAAATGAAAAGCCGCAGGATTTTCAATTTGTATTGCCGAGCCGTAGCCTAAGTTATGAAAAGTTAGTGCAAGGCGAGAGAAGAATGAAAAACAAAGCGAAAAGTTTAGTTTTTCTTTTCTTTGCTCTCGCCTTGCACTACTCTGCTTCGCGAAGTTAGGCTGCGGCTCGGCAAAGAAAATGAAAATCCTGCGGCTTTTCTTTTCTTTGCTCTCGCCTTGCACTAACTTTGCCGCGCAATATTTATTTCTTATGCCCCAGAAATTAGTACAGACGCAGGCCAACGTGCAGGTGCAGCAACTGTCAGCACTGCAAGTGGCGGTGGCGAAAATGGTGGAACTGCCCCTCACCGAACTGGCGCAGCGCATACAAAACGAAATGGTGGACAACGCCGCACTGGAGGAGAAGGAACCAGACGACTTCGCAGAAAATGACAACCTGACCGACGAACTGACGGACGCTACCGACACGGAAACGACCGACAGCGACACTGACGACGGCGAAATCGACACGACGACAGCGCCGGCCGACGATGCCATGGGCGACTACCTCAACGACGACGACATACCCGACTACCTGCGACAAAAAGCAGAGGAGGCGGAGGAACGAACGGAGATGCAACTCGCCGGAAACGCATCGTTCTACGACGAACTGCAACGACAAATGGGGGAACATAACCTCACGGAACACGAACAGGACGTGATGAACTACCTCATCGGCTCTCTCGACGAAAGCGGCTTCCTCAGAAAGGACCTACTCGACCTGGTCGACGAACTGGCTATCTATCACAACACACAGACTTCGCTCCAGGAGATGGAACACCTCTTGGCCATTCTCCAAACCTTCGACCCCCGAGGCATAGGGGCTCGCTCGCTCCAGGAATGCCTCCACATACAACTCACAGACCCCGAACGCCGCACGCCCTACACGCCTCTCGCGCTCACCGTGGTGGACCGCTACTTCAAAGAGTTCACCGGGAGAAAATGGAAAGCCATCGGAGAAAAACTGAAGGTGGACAACGAAACACTGGACCACGTGCGCTACGAACTGACTCACCTCAACCCCATGCCGGGGCGTGCACTCAGCGAATCGGTGGCCGCAAGCGCACCCACCGTGGTGCCCGACTTCTTCGTCCACATCACCGCCGAAGGCGACATCTCCATACGACTCAACGCCGCCGACCTGCCCGAGCTGCGCGTGAGCCCGGCTTTCCGTGACAGCATCAAGCAGTACGGAGCCAACAAGGACCGACTCACCCGACAACAGCGCGATGCCTACACCTATGCCCGCCAAAAGGTGGACGCGGCCATGGCTTTCCTCAACCTCCTCGCCATACGCAAACAGACACTCCTCAACGTGATGCAGGGCATCGTGCATTTCCAACGCGACTTCTTCCTCAACGACGACGACGAAACGCTGCTCCGACCCCTCACGCTGCGCGAAGTGGCAGAACGCGGCGACATGGCCATTTCCACCGTGTCGCGCGTAACAAACCATAAGTATGTGCAGACGGACTACGGCACGTATCCGCTCCGCTTCTTCTTCTCCTCACAAATAGTCAACGCCGAGGGCGACGAAATCTCCGCACGGCAAATTCAGGCCGCCCTCCGCACACTCATCGAGGAAGAGGACAAAACGCATCCCCTGCCCGACGAACTCTTGGCCGCACGACTCAAAGAGCAGGGCTACGACGTGGCGCGGCGAACCGTGGCGAAATACCGCGACCTCCTGGGATTTCCCACCGCACGCCTCCGACGCGAATAAGCATCCCTCCCCTCCTAACCCGCAAACCATTCATCAAGCAACATGTCTGACGTTTCGGCCCGCCCCTCCCGCCAACTCCTGCGCCGCATCCACAGCCGCATCGGTTGGATAGTGCTCACCTCCCAGGTGGTGTCGCATCTCTTCTCCCCTTTCTACCTTCCCGTGGTGGCCTTCGCCGCCCTCTTCACCTTCAGCTACCTGAACATGCTGCCACTGCTGACGAAGTTGCTGCTCACGCTGTTTGTCTACTTCTTCACCGTAGTGCTGCCGCGCCTGTTCATCTATATCTACCGCAAGATCAACGGTTGGACGCGCCACCAGCTGAGCCGCCGCGAACGGCGCTACGTGCCCTACGCCGTGAGCATCGTGTGCTACGCCGCGCTCTACAAAATGCTCAACGCGCTCCACATGCCGCGTTTCACGCTCGGCGTGATAGCCGGAGCGTTGGCCATCCAGATTATCTGTGCCCTGCTCAACAGCGTCATCAAGGTGAGCACGCACGCCGCAGCCTCGGGCGGCGTCATCGGTGCGCTCATGGCCTTTTCCCTCATCTTTGCCTTCGACCCCACGGGCTGGCTCTGCCTCTGCGTACTCCTCAGCGGCATGGTCTGCACCGCCCGCTTCATCCTCCGCCA
>SFPC01000116.1 GCA_004552195.1 Bacteroidales bacterium
AACCGGTCATGGAGGCGACTTAGACCTTGAGAAGAAAGGAGAAGATTATTGCAAAACCAATTTGAGATGGTCCATTCTTGAAACTCTACCATTGGATGTCTCTGCCCATGATGCCATAGAATGTGAAACGTTGTGGAAAGAAAAATTGGGGGTTAGAAGATTTGGCTATTGCAATAACTGAAAATACAACTTTTATGTACAACAGAGAATATACCCCTGAAAGGATTTCGGAATAGAAAGAGAACGAGATATTTGTCTTTGGCAGCAATCTTGCAGGCGCACATGGTGGCGGAGCTGCACGGTTTGCTTACGAACGGTTTGGTGCCGTATGGGGCGAAGGCGTTGGTCTTCATGGTCAGACATACGCCATACCTACCATGCAAGGTGGTGTGGAAACCGTCAAGCCATACGTAGATGATTTCATCCGTTTCGCCAAGGAGCACAGCCGGCTCACCTTCCTCGTTACTCGAATAGGTTGCGGCATAGCCGGATTCTTTGCATAAGTCAGGCTGCGGCTCGGCATGAAAAAAGAAAATCCTACGGCTTTTGCATAAAGCCGGCTACAGTTCGGAAAAGGCAAATAAAAAGACTTACGTTTTTTATAGCCTTTTCTCTCACTTTGCACGGTTTTTGCATAAAGCCGGCTACAGTTCGGAAAAGGCAAATAAAAAGACTTACGTTTTTTATAGCCTTTTCTCTCACTTTGCACGGCTTTTCTTTTTGTCCTGCACTCGCCTTACACTAACTTTGCACCGTCAAAGAAAACCAAATCACAAAAACGATGAACAAGAATATCCGTTTGGAAACAAACAAGGCCGTGCAGTTCCTGTCGGCTGGTGCCGTTGAGGCACTCGAATCCCGTGTGAAGGCTGCCCAAAAGGCACTGGAAGAAGGCACCTGCCCTGGCAACGATTTTCTGGGATGGCTCCACTTGGCCTCCGGCATAACCGCTGAACACCTCGCCGACCTCAAGCAGACGGCACAGGTGATGCGCGAAAACTGCGACACCATCGTGGTGGCAGGCATCGGCGGCAGCTACCTTGGTGCCAGGGCCGTGATCGAGGCTTTGGGCAACAGCTTTGAATGGCTCGTCAACGACGGGAAGAACCCCGTTATCCTCTTTGCCGGCAACAACATCGGCGAAGACTACCTGTACGAACTGACCGCCTACCTGAAGAACCGCAAGTTCGGCATCATCAACATCTCCAAGAGCGGTACGACCACGGAAACGGCCTTGGCCTTCCGCTTGCTGCGCAAGCAGTGTGAGGAACAGCGCGGCGTGGAGATGGCCCGCAAGGTGATCGTGGCTGTTACCGATGCCAAGAAAGGTGCAGCCCGTACCACTGCCGACAAGGAGGGTTACAAGAGCTTCATCATCCCCGACAACGTGGGCGGACGCTTCTCCGTGCTCACCCCCGTGGGCCTGCTCCCCATCGCCTGCGCCGGCTTCGACATTGAGGCCCTGGTGAAAGGTGCCGCCGACATGGAAAAGCTCACCGCACCCGAAGTGCCTTTTGCCGAAAATCCGGCTGAACAGTATGCCGCCGTGCGCAACGCCCTGTATGCCACGGGTAAGAAAACGGAAATCCTTGTGAACTACCAGCCGAAGCTGCACTACATGAACGAGTGGTGGAAACAGCTTTACGGCGAGAGCGAGGGCAAGGACGGCAAGGGCATCTTCCCCGCAGCGGTAGACTTTACCACCGACCTCCACTCCATGGGACAGTGGATTCAGGAGGGCGAACGCACGGTGTTCGAGACCGTCGTTTCCGTGGAGCAGGCCGAACACAAAGTGCTCTTCCCGCACGACGACGAGAACCTCGACGGACTCAACTTCCTGGAGGGCAAGCGCGTGGACGAGGTGAACAAGATGGCCGAGCTGGGTACGCAGTTGGCTCATGTGGACGGCGGAGTGCCCAATATGCGCGTGGCTGTGGAGCGGCTCGACGAGTACCATTTGGGACAACTCATCTATTTCTTTGAGCGTGCCTGTGGCATCAGCGGCTTGCTGCTGGAAGTTAATCCTTTCAACCAGCCCGGTGTGGAGGCATACAAGAAGAATATGTTCGCGCTGCTTGGCAAGCCCGGCTACGAGGCAGAGACCGAAGCCATCAAGGCACGTCTGTAGTGCGCAGTTTCCCATCAATCATCACACGATGAAAGCAATACAGCAATATTTGCAGAAGCACGGCTTTGAGGCATTCGCCCCGAAGGCCGTGCTTTTCGATATGGATGGTGTGCTCTTCGACTCCATGCCCTACCATGCCCGTTCGTGGGCACAGGTGTGTCAGGCATCCGGACTCGACATGAGCGAAGAAGAAGCCTATATGCACGAGGGGCGCACGGGGGCGGCCACCATCAACATCCTGGCGCGCCGCCTGTGGCACCGCGATGCAACGGAACAGGAGATTGAGGCGATATACAGAGAGAAGTGCCGTTTGTTCAATGCCTGCCCCGAAGCTCCGAAAATGCCCGGTGCTGAGGCCGTACTGCAAAGGGTGAAGCAGGCTGGCCTGACCATTGCGGTGGTGACAGGCAGCGGACAGAAGTCGCTGCTCGACCGCCTCTTCTCCAACTATCCCGGCTATTTCACGCCAGAGCTCATCATCAGCAGCCGTGACGTGAAGCACGGTAAACCGCATCCCGAACCATACCTCATGGCACTCGAACGCTTGGGCCTCGCGCCTTGGCAGGCTGTGGTGGTCGAAAACGCGCCGTTGGGCGTGCAGGCAGCTGTGGCAGCCCAGGTGTTCACCATAGCTGTCAACACCGGACCGTTACAGCCTCAGGTGCTGCTCGATGCCGGTGCCGACAGCCTGTTCCCTTCGATGGATGCACTGGCCCAGGCTTTGGCGCGGCCTGACAAAACCGGGCACTGACATAAAGGGAAGGCATGGCATTGTAGGTTCTACTGCCAGACATATAGCCATATCCACCCACTACAAGCAGCAGGTACAACAGTTTGAGGAGAATATCGCCAAGTTGCAGGAAGTGGTGGAGAAAACTAAAGAGGGCAAAACACATTATTCGCCATATTTGGCAAGGACGACCTTGCCAAAGCAAGGAAGGAACTGGTATCAAAAGACAAGGACAGCCATAAAGCGGCATTAGTTTGCCAAACAAGTCATTTATTGCTCCTGAATTGAGCCAAAACTCATTTTTTTTTGCATCATCATATTGCAGATTTTCGGCCATATATGCGAGAAGCTGCATCATTTTTTTACAACTTTGTAGCCAAACAATGACAATTCTTCAGATGAAAAGTCTCTTAGGACAAGAGTAATCTCTGATGATGGCAGTGGAAGAAAATGATTTTCAGTCTAACAAGACTGACGCTTCATTGTATAATGGGCGACCGACTGACACCGGTGCACAGTGTCACAGTGTTGGAGCTGCATCCTGCACGCCCTCCATCTCCAAATACAAGGATGGGGTGTCGGTAGAGAATGTCCGTACACCAATTAAGCAATGGTTTGTTTTAAGAGTGTCATACGGCAGGGTAATAAAAGCTAAGGAGATTATCGATGCCTGCCACATAGATTGTTATGCCCCGATGCGTCATAAGCAGATTACGAAGCATGGCAAGAAGCATATTATCACCGAGCCCCTTATCCCATCCTTCATTTTCGTCCACTCGTCACAGGAAGAAGTCGATGCAATGCTCCACGACAAAAACGTGAACTCTATGGAGTCGCGCCCCCTGTTGAGCTATTACTATGACCACACCTCTTACCGCCAAGACAACCCAGAGCGCAATCCTCCCCTCGTCATCCAAGATGAGGCCATGGACAACTTCATCAGACTGACTTCCGTAAAGAACCCTCACATCATTCCTGTCACATCGCAGAACATCCAACACAAATTGGGCGACCATGTCATCGTAACCGAAGGTGATTTCGAAGGCATACAAGGCAGAGTGGCCCGCATAGCAGGTCAGCAGCGGGTGATAGTAGAACTATTCAGCAGTTGTCTGGTGGCTACTGCATATATACCGAAAGAGGCGATGGAGAAGATTGGCGATTAAACATACGATGAAGGCTTTAAGAATACCAATAGTAATGGTGGATACGTCATCTTTGGCATAGCCCCCTTTTGGAGAAAAAGCAAGGCTGCAGAGTCGAAGAATGGCGGGGATTTTGGTGAAACAGTGGCTAGAATAAACTAACTGAGCGGCAACGCATTATCTGTAACGCCATCAAACTAATGGAAATGTAACAGCCAAGATTGGGAAGTAACTTTAGGTGGGAG
>SFPC01000117.1 GCA_004552195.1 Bacteroidales bacterium
GAACTAAAGACTCAGGTGGAGATTCTTGACTGGTCGTGGGAAACAAGTTACGATGGCACCGCACATGGCGAAGCTCGTATCAAGAACAAACTGCCATATTCCGTTTCTGGAATTAAGTATCAAGAGACGTATTATGACCGCCAACACAATTACATGGCAGAAGACGATGGTAGTATCAGTAAGACACTGAACCCAGAAGAAAAGTACAACTTCACATTTTGGAGTTCCAATGCTAAATATCCATCAAGAGCAAGACTAACGTTGGATTTCTCCGACAGAGTCGTTTATGACCTGCTAAAGACCAAGTATTATACAGGAACGGAATATCAGGAATACATCAAGAAAAACAAGAAGCAGGATAAAAGTACAAAGGAGATTTAAAGCGTAATACCACGGCATTTCCTAATGTAATTTAAAAGGATGGCAGGATCAATGACCTTACCATCTTCCTTACTCCTTGACAGTTCTCGCTTAGTCACCATCTTGTCCGTCTTGATGTACTGTGTCGTGCGGTTGTGCGTCACTCTGATATAGACAGGAAAGAACCCGTCATTGCGCATCTTCTGCACACATGCTTTCAGTGTTGCCATAATCTGTGTTCCTATCGTTTTTTGTTATACATCTGTATCTTGTTGTTATCTCGGTCATTCTGAACTCTAAACACACTCTAAACATGGGGTCTGAAAACTCGCAACTTTCTCTAAACATTTCCGTTCATTCTGCTCATTTTCCGTGTCGGAATGAACGAACCTTCATTTACGAAGTTAGGCGGAAGTCCCTTTGTTTTCAGGGGCTTACCGCCTAACTCGCTTATTTTCAAGTTTCGTCGTTTATTCCTCAACGGCTGCTTGCGCCGCTGCCAAGCGTGCGATGGGCACACGGAAGGGTGAGCAGCTCACGTAGTTAAGGCCTACCTTGTGGCAGAACTTCACGGAAGAGGGTTCACCGCCGTGCTCGCCGCAGATGCCGCACTTGAGTTCGGGACGTACGGAACGACCCTTCTCTACGGCCATGTTTACGAGCTGGCCTACACCGTTCTGGTCGAGAACCTGGAAGGGGTCTACCTTCAGGATCTTCTTCTCCAAGTAGACGGGGAGGAAGCTGGCGATGTCGTCGCGGGAATAACCGAAGGTCATCTGCGTCAGGTCGTTCGTACCGAAGCTGAAGTATTCGGCGCGCGATGCGATGCGGTCGGCAGTGAGGGCTGCACGCGGAATTTCGATCATGGTACCAACCTTGAAGGGGATTTCCATGCCTTCTTCTGCGAAGAGGACGGCAGCTTCGTCGCGGATGACCTTCTCCTGAGCCTCGAACTCATAAAGGATACCGGTGAGGGGTACCATGATTTCGGGGTGCGGGTCGAGTCCTTCGCGCTTCAGTTCGATAGCAGCCAAAAGGATGGCACGGGTCTGCATCTGCGTGATTTCGGGATAGGTGTTGCCCAGACGGCAGCCACGGTGGCCGAGCATCGGGTTGTGTTCGCAGAGGCTTTCTACACGCTGGCGGATGTATTCGACGGTAACGCCCATGGCCTTGGCCATTTCCTCCTGACCCTTTGCATCGTGGGGAACGAATTCGTGGAGAGGGGGATCGAGCAGACGTACGTTGACGGGATAGCCGTCCATGGCACGGAAGATGCCCTTGAAGTCTTCCTTCTGGTAGGGCAGGAGCTTGGCCAGTGCCTTCTTGCGGCCTTCAACGTCTTCGGCCAGAATCATTTCGCGCATGGCCACAATCTTCTCGTTGTCGAAGAACATGTGTTCCGTGCGGCACAGGCCGATACCTACTGCACCGAAACTGCGGGCAACCTGTGCATCGTGGGGTGTGTCGGCATTGGTGCGAACTTGCAGACGGGTGTACTTGGCGCAGAGGTCCATCAGTGCGGCAAAGTCACCGGAGAGTTCGGCAGCCTGTGTCTTGATTTCGCCCTTGTATACACGTCCGTTGGTACCGTTGATAGAGATGTAGTCGCCTTCGTGGAGCACTTCGCCGTCGATTTCAACCGTGCGGTTCTTGTAGTCTACATTGATGGCGCCGGCACCGCTGACGCAGCACTTGCCCATACCGCGGGCAACTACGGCAGCGTGGGAGGTCATACCGCCACGTGCGGTGAGGATACCTTCGGCCACTGCCATACCGGCGAGGTCTTCGGGTGAAGTTTCGATGCGGACCATGACTACTTTGTGGCCGTCTTCGTGCCACTTGGCAGCGTCTTCAGCGAAGAATACAATCTGTCCGCAGGCAGCACCGGGGCTGGCGGGAAGTCCGCGGGTCAGTTCCTTGGCTTTTGCCAGGGCTTCCTTGCTGAACACGGGGTGGAGCAGTTCGTCGAGCTTCTGCGGTTCGCAGCGTTCGATGGCCGTCTTTTCGTCGATCATGCCCTGACGGAGCAGGTCCATGGCAATCTTCACCATGGCAGCACCCGTGCGCTTGCCGTTACGGGTCTGGAGGAACCAGAGTTTGCCTTCCTGAACGGTGAACTCCATGTCCTGCATGTCGTGATAGTGCTCTTCGAGCTTGGTCTGGATGGCGTCGAGCTGACGGTAAATCTCGGGCATGGCTTCTTCCATGGAGGGGAAGTTGGCTTTGCGCTCCTCTTCGGTGATGCCCTGCAGTTCAGCCCAGCGGCGAGAGCCTTCGAGCGTAATCTGCTGCGGGGTGCGGATACCGGCCACTACGTCTTCGCCCTGTGCGTTAACGAGCCATTCGCCGTTGAAGAGGTCTTCGCCCGTAGCGGCATCGCGGCTGAAGCATACGCCGGTTGCTGAGGTGTTGCCCATGTTACCGAACACCATGGCCATTACCGTAACGGCAGTACCCCATTCGGCGGGGATGCCTTCCATCTTGCGGTAGAGGATGGCGCGTTCGTTCATCCAAGAGTCGAATACGGCACAGATAGCGCCCCAGAGCTGTTCCATGGGGTCGGTGGGGAATTCCTTCTTGGTCTGTTCAACGATGGCTTTCTTGAAGCGGACAACCAGTTCCTTGAGATCCTCGACTTCGAGTTCGTTGTCAAGCTTCACACCCTTGCTCTTCTTCACTTCTTCGATGATGGCTTCGAAGGGGTCAACGTCGTCTTTGTTGACGGGCTTCATGCCGAGCACCACGTCGCCGTACATCTGCACGAAGCGGCGGTAAGCATCGTAAGCGAAACGGGGGTTGCCGGTTTTGCGGGCAAGACCTTCAACTACTTCGTCGTTCAAACCGAGGTTGAGGATGGTGTCCATCATACCGGGCATGGAAGCGCGGGCACCGGAACGAACGGAGAGAAGGAGCGGGTTTTCCACATCGCCGAATTTGCTGTTCATCAGCTCTTCAACGAGGTGGAGGCTTTTCTCGACTTCATCTTTAAGCAGGGAAACGACTTGTTCCTTGCCAATTTCGTAATATTCGTTGCAAACGTCGGTAGTGATGGTGAAACCGGGAGGAACGGGTACACCGATAAGGTTCATCTCGGCCAGGTTGGCACCTTTGCCACCCAGCTCGTTGCGCATGTCGGCACGACCTTCTGCCTTACCGTTACCAAACGTGTAAACTCTTTTTACGTTGTTCATGGTTTTTATTAAATGAGTGAATGAATTTGATTGCTTATGATAGATTTCTGCGTAAGTGATTATTTAGTTCAAAATGGAAAAGTTAGGGATTGTGTCATGTCGTTTTAGGAACGGCTTCCCATGAGCATTTCTTCAATTTCTCAACTCTTTCATTTTTACGTTAAAAATAACGGAACAAGATTTCTGTGCACCCGTTAGGGTGTTGGACAGATAGTACAGCCGCAAATTTAAATATTTGTTTTGGAATGTACAAGTAAAGCTGCGATTTTTCAAAGTGGAGTTTGAAAAAGGCTTCACTTCTCGTTAATTTTTTTGGATTTTCGGCGAATGTGGCAGCGATGACCTGATTGGGAAATGCCGAGTTTTATGGTTGCGTTGCTCAATGTTGAGGGGGTGTGGCCGGCTTTTCCCGTTGCGATCTGCCTTGAAGTATTTCTTTGCATGAAGTGCAGATTTCTGGGGCGCGGACTATAAGCCCCTGGTTACCTTTCGTGGCGGAGGTGCGACAATTCGGCGAGTTGTGATGAGCAAGTGGCGAACTATTTTTTTTAACTCGACGAGTAGGAAAAAAGAGTCCGCCGACTGTATGGGCTGATTCAATTTGAATGATTCAATTTAAGGAAATCCCGAAACTTGCCGGTGATGAGGCATAGGGCTTTGAGGTGATGGTATGTTCTTGTCTA
>SFPC01000118.1 GCA_004552195.1 Bacteroidales bacterium
AACATCTTGCGGTCCTCGATGTCGGTAACGGCACCCTTCTCTTTGAGAATGTCGAGCAACACTACGTACTCAGCCTTGCTGGGCACAATCACCACGTCCTTGAAATTCTTCGCTCCGGCACGTATGAGCGATATGCCGCCGATGTCTATCTTCTCGATGATGTCGGCCTCTGATGCACCACTTGCCACGGTGTCCTCGAATGGATAGAGATCAACGATGACAAGGTCGATCTCGGGTATCTCATACTGCTTCATCTGCTCCTGGTCGCCCTCGTTGTCGCGACGTCCGAGGATACCTCCAAACACCTTCGGATGGAGAGTCTTCACCCTGCCACCGAGGATTGAAGGATAACTGGTGACATCCTCCACCTTCTGGCACTCATAACCGAGTGACTCGATAAACTTCTGTGTACCACCAGTAGAGAGGAACTTCACTCCCTCTGCATTGAGCTTCTTGAGCAGCTCGTCCAATCCATCCTTGTGGAAAACCGATACCAATGCGGTCTTAATCTGTTTCTTTTCAGCCATAATATAACGTTATATATAGAAATATGTGTAATTTAGGCTGCAAAATTACTAAATTCCCCCGATATAACAAGCAAAAAAGTGTTTTTTTTCCACTTCTTTGTTATTTTTCTTGTCTTTAGTCAGTTTTTGCAATGCGGACACACTCCCTTGATGACATATTCGGCATCTTCCATGTCAAAACCCTCGGGCAACTGAACAAGCGGTATCTGATAGTCTTCGAGGCAATAGGTCTGTCCGCATTTCAGACAGGTGAAATGAATGTGATTGAGGTGCTGACTGTTGGTGCAGCGGCATACGCAATACTTCTGCTGACCGCTGCCGTCGTCGATTTCATGCAGCAGGTGGTGCTCGGCAAAAAGCCTCAGTGCACGGAATATGCTCGACCTGTCCATGTGGGGCATCCATCCCTCCATGTCGCTAAGGGTGAATGTCTCCTGCTGACGCGAAGCCTGTTCCCACACCAGTATTCTCACTGCCGTGGGCTTCACTCCATGTTCTGTCAGATGTTCCTCTATTCTTTCCATTTCTGCCATCATTCTGTTTTTATTTTATATGAGCCACCTTCCCAGGCCCTCATCGCATTGAAAGAGCCACCGTTCCAGGCAGTTTTGCTGCCTGGCACGCCCTCATCGCATTTACCACCGCAATCACCATCACCCCCACATCGGCAAACACGGCGAGCCACATATTGGCAATCCCCACAGCCCCAAGCATCAGGCACACCGCCTTCACTCCGAGAGCCAACACTATGTTCTGCCACACAATCTGCAGCGTGCGTCTCGACACCCTAATCGCCGTCATGATCTTCATCGGGTCGTCGTCCATAAGCACTACGTCGGCGGCCTCGATGGCGGCATCGCATCCCAATGCGCCCATGGCAATGCCCAAGTCGGCGCGTCTCAGCACTGGGGCGTCATTGATACCGTCGCCCACGAATGCCACCATCTCGCCCCTACCCTTCTCCGCCATCACGCTTTCAAGATGTGCCACCTTGCCTTCAGGCAACAGTTCGCTGTATATCCTATTGACACCCACCTCGTTGCCTATCCTTTCAGCCACCTCGCGCCTGTCGCCTGTCATCATCACTATCTCACTTATGCCCTCGCTGCGAAGCGTGTCAACGGCAAGGCGTGAAGTCGATTTCACCCTGTCCTCGCTGTCGATGTTGCCTTCGGTAAGAGTGCCTGTCTTGTCGAACACTATCGTTCTCACCTTCGAGAGCATCTCAAGATAGCGACTGCCCTTGACCAATATTCCAAGTCTGCCTGCCGCCCCTATTCCGGCGAAGAACGACAGCGGGATGCTCACCACCAAGGCACAAGGACAGGAGATGACGAGGAACGTGAGGGCGCGATAGAGCCACATCTCAAAGGCCGCGCCCAAAGGCTCGCCCATTAACAATGTACACACCATCGTGGGCACTACGGCAAGGGCGAGGGCGGCATAGCATACTATCGGGGTATATACTCTTGCGAATCGGGATATGAAATTCTCCGATCTCGACTTATGGCTGCCGCTTGCCTCCATCAGTTGGAGAATCTTGCTGGCAGTGGATTCGCCAAATGCCTTGGTGGTCTTGATGCGCAGCTTGTCGCCCATATTAATGCAACCGCTCAGAATCTCGTCGCCCACGGATACCCCGCGTGGCACCGACTCGCCCGTCAAGTTGGCGGTGTTGAGCATCGACCTGCCCTCTGTCACCACGCCGTCGATGGGCACCTTCTCGCCTCGTCTCACCACTATCTCCGTACCGATGCTCACCTCATTGGGATGTATCTTTGCCACACTCCCCCCATGCTCCACATTGGCATAGTCGGGGCGTATGTCCATCAGAGCCACAATGTTGCGTCGGCTCTTGCCCACGGCATGACTCTGGAAGAGTTCGCCCACCTGAAACAGCAGCATCACGGCGATGGCCTCGTTGTAGTCGCCCGAACCGCTCATGATTGCCAAGGCAAAGGCACCGATGGTGGCTACTGCCATGAGGGTGTTCTCGTCGAACACCTCACCGTGCAGTATTCCTTCAGCAGCCTCGCGCAGTATGTCATAGCCAATTATCAGATACACTACGAGGAAGGCGGCAAACCGCCACCAACCCTCTATCTCTGTAAAATGCAATGCCACGGTGGCGACAATCGTCACTACTATGCGCACGAGCATCGTCTTGTCCATTGCCCCGTCGGCTATGTGTGCATGTCCGCAGCAATGGCCTGTATGTCGGCAGCAGTGCTGCCCTTGAATCTCTGAGTCGTTCATGTCTTTTCCCTTATATTTCGGGTGCAAAGTTAGGGAAAAGTATTTGCAACTCAGTCGCAAAGTGCCTTATTTCTCCGAGAATTTCCCGATGTGCACGTTCTCCCACTTGAGGCTGTCCTCGTTCTGCGGCTTGCGCTCGTCGGCCTTGTGTCCGAAAGCCACCACACAGAGCACACTGTAGTTGGCGGGAATGTCGAGAATGCCACGTATAACCTCGTCGGCTGGAGTGCCGTCGTCAAGTCCGCGACCACGCATCTGCACCCAGCACGAGCCCAATCCGAGTTCCTCAGCCTGATACTGCATAGAGATGGCGGCAATGGAGCCATCCTCCACCCAGCAGTCGTTGCGCATAGGGTCGCCGAGAACGACCACCGCCAACGGTGCGCCCTTCATAAACTGCGAACCGAGGTTCTTGGCATCTGCCAGTTTCTCGATGTCGGTCTTGTCGTCCACCACCACAAACTGCCATGCCCTCTGGCTCTTAGACGTGGGCGACATCAGTGCCGCACGCATTATCAACTGCACGGCCTCCGGACTAAACTCTTCCTCCGTAAACTTTCTATGGCTCCTTCTGAGCTTCACCAAATCCTTGAATTCTGTCATGTCTTTTCTCCTTATATATATAATACATATCTTTTGCGACTGCAAAATTTCCATAGCAAAAGCAATGAAAAAAGGAGTTACGATAATCGTAACTCCCTGTCTTTTCAAGTAGCGGGGGTGGGACCCGAACCCACGACCTCCGGATTATGAATCCGACGCTCTAACCAGCTGAGCTATCCCGCCATTGCTTGTTTGCGGGTGCAAAGGTACTACATTTTTATTAAACTACCAAACTTTTTTGCGAAAAATTTTCGTATTTCGTTTTTTTTTCGTATTTTTGTGCCGTAAAAACGCTAAAAACGATGAGTAAGACCAAAATTTGTATTGATTACCCACTCTCAACCAAGTCACACAGCATAGTGTGGAACTTGATAGGACACGCCCACGGCCTATCGAAATGGCTGGCCGACTATGTTGAGGAAAAGAATGGAATATTCACATTCAAATGGGGCGAGACGTGGACACAACAGGACGTGAGAACCTCCGAGGTGATCAGAGCAGAGGAAAACCATTACATCCGTCTGAAATGGGATGTCAACGAGGACGACAAGGACTACTGGGAGATGAGAATAGAGAAAAGCGACTTCACGGGTAAACTCTCTCTTATCATCACCGACCATGTGGATGACGACGATGTTGACTACATGAAAGAGGTGTGGAATGGCAATCTTGAGCGCCTTCACGCAATAAGTGGGCTCTAAATTTCATAAAAAAACAGAAAAAGGCTATGATTTCTGATTTTTTTGTGTAACTTTGCACGCTGATAGAGAAAAGGCGCGCATAGATAAGGTATC
>SFPC01000039.1 GCA_004552195.1 Bacteroidales bacterium
GGACTGATGGATATTTTGTTTCTTCAATTGGGAATGTCAGTCAAGAGACCATCAAGAAATATATTGAAAACCAAGGGTAGCTGCGCTACCCCGTATTTTCATCCCCTAAGCTAAAGACTTAGGGGTTTTCAAATACGCTTTCTATAAATCAGCACGCTGTAACGCCCCATACACCGTAACACAAGTACAAAAAAGCCGAAGTTTTGTTGCCATATCCCTAAAAAACCGTAATTTTGGCTATTCAAAACAAACTTATCGACGACATGATACAATCCATGACGGGTTACGGTAAAGCCGAAGCCCTTTTTCAAGACAAGAAAATACACGCTGAAATCAAATCGCTCAACAGCAAAAGTCTGGATCTCAATACGCGCATCGCACCCCTCTACCGGGAGAAGGAAATGGAGATACGCCAACTCATAGCCCAGCAGTTGGAACGCGGCAAAGTGGACTTCAACCTGTGGATAGAGAAGGTGGACAGTGCACAAGGTGCCACCATCAACGCCAACGCCGTGGCTCACTACGCGGAACAGATACGCCAAATCAGCGAGCAGTGCCAGTTGCCCGCACCCGACAACATTTGGGAACTCGTACTTCGTCTGCCGGAAATCACCCAAACCGCCATGATCGAAGAACTCAGCGAGGAAGAATGGAAGCAGGTGAACCTCGTCATCCGCCAAGCCATCCAAAACCTCATCCACTTCCGCCAACAAGAAGGGGAAGCACTCTATAAAAAATTCACCGAAAAGATCGACAACATTGAGGCACTGCTGCAACAGATTGAACCGTTTGAAAAGCAGCGGGTGGAAAAAATTCGCAGCCGACTGGAAGAGCGGTTGGGAGAGCTCAAAGGCGTGGATTACGACAAAAACCGCCTGGAACAGGAACTGATATATTACATCGAAAAGCTGGACATCAGCGAAGAGAAACAACGCCTTGCCAACCACCTCAGCTATTTCCGCGTAACCATGGACCAAGGACACGGCCAAGGCAAAAAGCTCGGTTTCATAGCCCAGGAAATGGGACGCGAAATCAACACCACCGGCTCCAAGAGCAACGTGGCCGAAATGCAAAACATCGTGGTGCGCATGAAGGACGAACTGGAGCAAATCAAGGAGCAGGTACTCAACGTCATGTAATCGGCCTGCTGCATTTCCGGCCTGTCTTTCCGAATCGCCAACCGCCTCCCATCACGCCAATCCGGCCATTTGTCTTTCCCACACATCATGTGGACCGGACGGTTTCCCTTTCCCTCTTACCCATGTCCCACCCCTCAAACGCACAACCATGAAAGTCATCATCTTCTCCGCCCCCAGCGGTAGCGGCAAAAGCACCATCATCAACTACCTGATGCAACAGGGGCTCAACCTCCATTTCTCCATCTCCGCCACCAGCCGTGCGCCACGCGGCACGGAGCAGAACGGCGTGGAATACTTCTTCCTCACCCCCGAAGCCTTCCGCGAACACATCGCAGCAGGCGACTTCCTGGAATATGAGGAGGTTTACACCGACCGCTACTACGGTACGCTGAAAAGTCAGGTGGACAACCAGTTGGCACAAGGCGAAAATGTGGTGTGCGACGTGGATGTGCTCGGCGGACAAAACATCAAGAAGCACTATGGCGCACAAGCCTTGAGCATTTTCATCCAGCCGCCCTCGATTGAGGTGCTTCGCCAAAGGCTGGAAGGCCGTGGCACGGACAAGGCCGAAGTCATCGAACAACGACTTGCCCGCGCAGCCTTTGAGCTCTCCCAAGCTTCGCATTTCGACGTGGTGATTGTCAACGACGACCTGGCCACAGCCTGTGCCGAAACGCTGCAAGCCGTCAAACTATTCCTCGAAGCATGACCGACCGACGCATTGCCCTCTTCGGAGGCTCGTTCAACCCCATCCACTGGGGACATATCCGATTAGCCCGCCGCGTGCTGGCCGACGGTTGGGCGGACGAGGTGTGGCTACTCGTATCACCGCAGAACCCGCTCAAGCAACAAGCCTCGCTGGCCGACGAGCAGCTGCGTCTGCAATGGGCTCAGCAGGCCGTGGCCAATGAACCGGGCATTACGGCATCCGACTTTGAATTTCACCTGCCGCGACCTTCCTACACCTGGCACACACTTTGCGCCCTCACCCAGACATATCCCGATAGGGAGTTCTCACTGCTTATCGGCGCGGACAACTGGTTGCACTTTGACCGCTGGGCGCATACCGAGGACATCCTTTCCCACCACCAAATCCTGGTCTATCCCCGTCCCGGTTATCCCCTTCCCCACCCGCTTCCTGCGGGCGTGCATGAAATTAAAGCTCCTCTGTTTCCTTTTGCTTCGACCGACATCCGACAGGCCATTCTCAGGGGTGAAGACATCTCGTCCCTTGTTCCCGAAAGCATCATTCCATCTGTAACATCAACCTACGGCGCGCCCTGACAGCGCGCCGTTTCCTATTTATGATGTACAGAATAAATATAAGGACAACTCATACAACTAAAGACAACTGACGGGGAAAAAGTTGTCCTTTGTTGTATAAGTTGTCTTCAAATTATTGGTGTCCGGTGAAAGTTCAAGGCCGTCAGGCTGCGCCCCGAAGGGGCAAAAAGCTCACAGCCCAGGGCAAAGCCGAGCGTAGCGAGGCGGCACCCTAGGTTACCCAGCTATCCGGCCTTGTCGCCCCAACGGGGCAAAAGCAGACGGCGGCTCGGCATAGAAAAAGAAAATCCTGCGGCTTTTCTTTTTGCTCTGCGCTCACCTTGCACTGCTTTTGCCCCGTTGGGGCGACAAGGTCAAACGTCGGGATAATACGGTCGCTCTGCCCTGGGCTGTGAGCTTTTTGCCCCTTCGGGGCGCAGCCTGACGGCCTAAGGGCTTAACTTGCTGAGGTTTCAATGTTTATCGGCATTCTTGAACTTTTACCGGACATCAATATCTTCAAATAATACTACCCATGTGCCGGTTATTGACTCACGGTAGTTGCAACGTAAGGAAGTGCCAACGTGCATGTCAAATACGTTCGAGCACCAGACGGATGAGTTTGTCTATAGAATTTTTGTATTCTGCATCCGCCTTTCCGGCCACGCGGTTGGCAATCACCATGCAGCACGTCATGGCTTTGTGTCCCAGCATGAGCGACAATCCCGCCACGGCACTGCTCTCCATCTCGAAGTTCGTCACGTGCAGGCCGCCGTAGGTAAAGGTTTCCAGCTTTTGGTTGGCCTCGGGATCGGCCAACGGCAGACGCAACTGCCGGCCTTGCGGACCATAGAAACCGCCACAGGCCACGGTGATGCCGCGCACCATGTCGTCCGCCGCAATACGGTCCAACAGTTCCGTGTCGGCATGAACCACATAAGGATAGGCAATGCACTGCTCGCCATGCCAGTTCATGTGCGCCCTGAACGCCTGTTCAAAAGGCAGGTCGGCCACCTCGTTGCGACCGGCATAAAAGTTGAGCAAGCCATCGAAACCGATGCTCACCTCGCTGGCCACGAACGTACCTACCGGCGTGAAGGGCTGAAGGCCGCCGCAAGTGCCGAGACGCACGATTTCGAGCCGGCGTAGCTCTGGACGCAATGTGCGGGTGGAGAAGTCAATGTTCGCCAGCGCATCCAGTTCGTTCAAAACGATGTCAATGTTGTCGCAACCTATCCCGGTGGACACGACAGAGATGCGTTTGCCTTGGAAGATGCCGGTTATGGTACGAAACTCTCTGCTGCTCACGTCGCATTCGCAACGTTCAAAATGAGCTGCCACCATAGGTACGCGGCCGGGGTCGCCCACCAGTATCACCTTGTCGGCCAACTGTTCGGGCTTAACGTGTAAATGGAAAATACTTCCATCGGGATTGATGATCAATTCGGATGGTGCGATAGGCTGCTGGGTATCCATCTTGTGAGAATTGAAAAGAGGGTTATACAATACACACATCGGGGAATAAAATACGGTGTTTTCAAGGTATATATGCCACACCCTAAAAGTCCATTCCGCCAATACTTATCAAATAAGCCGCCAATACTTACCCAATAAGGGATGTTAAAAAAATAGTTTCCATTATTTTATTTCCGCGCGGCGCATGTTTTTGCACAAAGTGGCATACTGCGCCATCAACTTCGGCAGTTGCTCGTTGATTTCCCGCAACTGTTCCTTCAGTTTATGCGAACGGTTTCCGCGTGCCGCTTCGCGTTGCAAATCGTCACGTTTGGTCCGCATGTTGTCCATTTCCTGCTCCACACGCATGACCTCCATGGCAATGCGCCGGGCCGTTCCGCTGCGGAACTGGTCGAGGCTGGTGTACACCTTCTGGTCGTTGATGACAAAGCGGAAGGCTCTTCCGGCGGCATCTTTCTGCCGTTTGCCCAACTCCCGGAGCCTTTCGTGCGCTGCCTCCACGACGCGGCTGTTAGTCTGCGTTTCGGCTATGGAATGCAACTGTGCGGCATGCATCACGAGCGTTTGGTCGTCGGAATCCCAATCGTACACATCGCGCGAGGCAGAGGGGATGAACACGTAGATACATACCGTGTCAGCCCGCTGGTTGCGGTCTGTCACTAACCACCCCAAAGAAGCCGCCTCGTCGATGGCCAACAAATAGTCGTTAGCAGGCGAGTTGAAAGGCATACCCAGGTTCTCGGCCTTCAGGAACTGTTTCGTTTCCGGGTTGTAACGCGTTACGAAAAGGTCGTAGCCGCCCAAGCTTTTTTCGCCCTGTTCGGCGAAATAAACCGTTACGCCGTCGGGCATCACGAATGGACAACATTGGTCGCCCTCTTCACTTTGCAGTCCTTCCAGTTGCTCAGGATTACCCCAGCCGTTTCCCTTGCGGTAGGCCGACCAAAGCGTCTTCACGCCGCCTGAAGTGGCCGCAGCCGAGAAAAACAGTTTATCGCCCAGCTCGTTCATGTAGCCCAGGCGGTCGATGTCCTTCGGGGCACGATCCATGTGGGTGGTATGCTCGCTCATGGAAGTGAGATGCCCCACTTCGGGCGAAAACTTCAGGGTGGCCAGCACCTGGTCGCGATGCACCTTGAAGCTGTCCACAAAGATGGTGCGCTCCGTGCCGCGTAGCATATCCGCTCCCATCATGGCACGTTGCATATCTGCCTCCAACCGCTCTGTGTTCTTTCCGGCTTTCAGTGCCGCGTCGATGTCGTGCCGCAACTGCTTGGCCGCTTCGTCGAAGCGATAACTTTGAATGAGTTGCTCGGCCGAAAGCGTGGGAGTTTGGGGCGTTGCCACTTTCTTCTTCTGGGCCGACAACGGCGAAAAAGCGCACCACAAACTCAGACAGCAAACGATGGAAAATTTGTTCATAAGGTAGAAAGAAAAGTAGGTTTGTTCGGTTTGTACGGTTCAAAAGTAGCATTTTCTTTTCAGAGCCAAAGGCTAATACTTTATTTTATGTATTTTTGCATACCGAACAACGGAAACTGCGCCACCCTTCCGGCAGTTACAGGCGGTAGTTTTCACCTGTTCATTCCCATATTGTAATAGACCTTCACCGGCATTTTAGTCCGGACATGGCACTAACTTTATCCAACCGAAGCTCCATGTATTCTGTATTCCGTTTCATAGGCCGCATACTCTTCATCAGCCTGTTTTTCCCCATCACGCTCATTGCCCAAAAAGCCGCCGGCACCACCCAACCCTACACGGTGAAGGCCGGAGAAACGATGCTCGGCATAGCTAACCGGCACGGCACCACCCTGAGCCACCTTTTGCAACTCAACCCGGGCATGAACCCGGACTATGTACAGAAGGACCAAGTTATCCGCGTGCCCGCCACCGCCCCCACGCCGCAAGCCACGAAGCCACAGGCCGGAGCAGCGAAAGCACAGGCCGGAGCAGTGAAAGCGCAGGCCGGGGCAGCCAAAGCACAGGCCGGAGCAGCGAAAGCACAGGCCGGAGCAGTGAAAGCACAGGCCGGAGCAGCGAAAGCACAGCCCGTGGCCGCACGGCAGGTGAAGCAACAGCCTATTATTCAATATAAGGAGCATAAGGTAAAGCGCAAAGAAACACTTTACAGCATAGCTCGGACGTATGACATCACCGTGGACGAACTGCTACAGGCCAACCCGCAGGTGGAAAAAGTCGACGGCAAGCTCAAGAAGGGCACTATCCTCCGCATACCCGTCAAAATCATTCCGCCACAGCCGGCCTACGTCGGCTTGGACACCATCCGCGTAGCCGTGGTGCTACCATTCAGCGGAAAGGGTGTGGAGAACGAGCGCAGCGTGGAGTTCTATCGCGGTATGTTGCTCGGCATCGACCAGCTGAAACAGACGGGGACGAACTTTGTGGTGTCGGCCTACAACGAGCCCGCCCCGGAGAAGAGCATTGCCGCACTGGCAGCACAGGTGATGCAGACGAAACCGCACGTAGTGGTGGGGCCGCTCTATCCGTCGCACTTCACTGACCTCACAGCCTACTCCTCGAAACAGACGAAAGTGGCTATACCGTTCTCATCCAAGGTGCCGCAGGTGGCCTACCGCCCGGACCTGTTCCTACTCAACACGCCGGTCGGCTATGAGAGCACACTGTCCACAGAACTGGTGAAGGCGAATTTCAAGAAAGATGTTTGCATGGTGTTTCTCAACAAAGTGAACGGAAACAAGCAGGAGTTTTGCGCCGAATTACAACAGAGTCTGACTGAAGGGGGCTATAAGGTGCTACAACTTCCGGCTTCGTCCACTCCGACACAACTGCAAGCTTCGCTCGCCGGCAAAGGGCCGTATTTGTTTATACCAAACGACACGGACGAATCACTGCTGAAACAGACGCTTTCTACCATCTCCCAGCTCAACACGCTCTGCCCGCAAACGGCATTCTCGCTGCTGGGCTACGACAAATGGCTCTCGCTGAGCGAAACGGTGCTCAAGAACCAGATGCACGCCGTCGACACGTACATCATCACCCCTAACTACTATTTTCCCTATACCAAGGCGGCCATGGACTTCCATGCGCTGTACCAACACTGGTTCAAGACGGAGCTGCTTGATTGCCAGCCGAAAATGGCTCCGTTAGGTTACGATTTCAGCATCGGTTTTCTCGGCAACATGGCCACTTACGGGCTCGACTTTGGCACGCAGCGTCCGCAGGAGGGCTCCGTGGCGGCACAGCCCAAGCTGCAGACCAACATGGTCTTCATGCCCGCTGCCAAAGGTGGCGGCTACGTGAGCCGAAGCCTGTGGCTCGTGCGCTTCAAGCCCGACATGAGCATCGTGAAAATATCTGCCAACTAACCTCTTTCCGCACTTCTTCTGACAATCCCTTATGAAACGCCTTCTCCGCCCCTCCCGGCTTTTGTTTCTCTTCCCACTTTTTCTCCTCTGCCTGCCGGCCTTTTCCCAAGTTGGCGAGCCGCGCAACGGTATCGCCGTAGGTTTTTCGGGAGGCGTGGTCCTGAACTCTGTCGGGTTCGACCCTACCATCAAACAGCAGATGCACATAGGTCCCACGCTCGGCGTGGTGGCGCGCTTCACGAGCGAGAAATATTTCAGCACCTACTGCGCGCTCCAAGTGGAGCTGAACTATGCACAGCTCGGCTGGAAAGAGAATGTGCTCGACGCGCAGTCACAGCCGCTGCCCGACCGTTACAGCCGCCACATGCACTACATCCAGCTGCCTGTGCTGGCACGCATGGCATGGGGAAAGGAGTATAAGGGATGGATGGGCTATTTCCTGGCAGGGCCACAACTGGGGTATTGCCTGGCGGAGTCGTCGGAACGCTCGGAGTTCACGCTCAACGGAAACGGCGACCCCGACCGCCCAAACGGTATGTTTGCACAATATGACATGGCGATAGACAAACGCTTTGACTACGGCATAACGGCCGGTGCAGGCGTAGAACTCTCTACCGCAGCCGGCCGCTTCTTGCTCGAAGGCCGCTATTATTACGGCCTCTCGGATATTTTCAACAATTCAAAGAAGGACGTCTTCGGACGCTCCAACAACGGAACCATCGTGGCGAAGATTACCTACTTGTTCGACATTCGGAAATAAAATATCCAAGTTTCACGAGTGTAAAGGTTATGAGGAATTAGGTTATGAGGTTATAAAGTTACTATTAGGAGTTTCCGCATAGCAGAAAAAAACTATACTCCAAAATTAACTTTATAACCTCATAACTCTGGGAGCAAAGCGACCCTAACCTAATAACCAATCAGTTTCGCAAGTTGCGAAAATTGAATAATATCCCCCTTCTTAATTTATTTCTCCAACAAGTCCGGACGCAAACGCTTGGTCCGTTCAAGACTTTGCGCCAATTCCCATTCCTTGATTTTCGCATCGTGACCCGAAAGCAGGATTTCGGGCACCTTCCAGCCTTTGTAGTCAGCCGGGCGGGTATAAACCGGTGCTGCCAGCAGGTTGTCCTGGAACGAGTCGCTCAACGCGCTCTGCTCGTCGGAGAGCACACCGGGAATGAGGCGGACAATGGCATCGCTCATCACCGCTGCGGGCAGCTCTCCCCCTGTCAGCACATAGTCGCCCACGCTTACCTCCTTGGTAATCAGGTGCTCGCGGATGCGATAGTCAATGCCCTTATAGTGGCCGCAGAGAATAATCAGGTTCTTCTTCAATGACAGTTCGTTGGCCATGGGCTGGTCGAACTGTTCGCCGTCGGGCGAGGTGAAAATGACCTCATCGTAATCGCGCTCCGCCTTCAGCGCACTGATGCAGGCATCGATGGGTTGGCACTGCATCACCATGCCCGCGAAACCACCGAAAGGATAATCGTCCACACGGCGGTGCTTGTCGGTTGTGTAGTCGCGCAGATTGTGCAAATGGATTTCCGCCAGCCCCTTCTTCTGGGCACGGGCCAGGATGGACGTGTGTACAAAGCCTTCGAGCATTTCGGGCAACACGGTGATGATGTCTATTCTCATGAAAAGCAGTTTTTACGTTTTTTAGAGGCGCAAAAGTACAAAATAAATGACTGCGTAACTTAATTTTGCCTCGCAAATCCCCTTTTACTACTTATCATGAACGAAACCGAACGCATTCTTCAACTCCGCGCAGAACTGCACCAACATAACCAAAACTACTACGTACACCATGCACCCACCATATCCGACCAGGCGTTTGACGCGCTGATGGACGAGCTGATGGCACTGGAAAAGAAGCATCCGGAAATGGCTGACCCCAACTCGCCCAGCGTACGTGTGGGGAGCGACATCAGCCAGGATTTCGTGCAGGTGGCACACCAACGTCCCATGCTCTCGCTGGGCAACACCTACTCACGGGGCGAGGTGGAAGCCTTCTTCAACCGCGTACGCGAGGGCCTGGACGGTGAGCCGTTTGAAATTTGCTGCGAACTGAAATTCGACGGGCTGAGCATCTCACTCATCTATGAGCACCACCGGCTGGTGAGAGCCGTGACGCGCGGCGACGGCGTGCAAGGCGACGACGTGACCGAGAATGTGAAGACCATACGCACCATTCCGCTCACCCTGCCGGCAGAATGTCCCTGTCCGGAGGAGTTTGAAATCAGAGGAGAGGTGCTGATGCCGTGGCAGAGCTTCGAGAAGCTGAACGCAGAACGCGAGGCACGCGAAGAACAGCTCTTTGCCAACCCGCGCAACGCCGCCTCGGGCACACTGAAGAGCAAGAACTCGGCTGTCGTGGCCAAACGCAGACTGGATGCCTACTTCTACTATGTGCCCACCGAAACGCTGGCTTCACCCTCGCACTACGAACGGTTGCAAGAAGCTCGTTCGTGGGGCTTCCAAATATCCTCACACGTACGGCTGGCACACAGCGTGGACGAAATCTTTGAATACATTGACTACTGGGACGAACACCGGCGGGAACTGCCCGTGGCGACCGACGGCATCGTGCTGAAGGTGAACAACCTGAAGCAGCAGGAGAGGCTCGGCTACACGGCGAAGACACCACGCTGGGCCATCGCTTACAAGTTCCAGGCCGAACGGGCCTGCACACCACTGCTGGACGTGACGTTCCAAGTGGGGCGCACGGGAGCCGTCACGCCTGTGGCACAGATGGAGCCGGTGCTGTTGGCCGGCACCGTGGTGCGGCGCGCCTCGCTCCACAATGAGGACATCATCCGCCGCCTGGATCTGCAAATCGGCGACCACGTGTGGGTGGAAAAGGCAGGCGAAATCATTCCCCAGATTGTCGGCGTGGATCTCGAAGCGCGCAGTAAACGGAACGAACCGGGCCGCCCCGTGACCTTTATCACCCACTGCCCGGAATGCGGTGCCGAGTTGGTGAGATACCCGGGAGAAGCCGCACACTACTGCCCCAACGATACGGCGTGTCCGCCACAACTCAAGGGACGGATAGAGCATTTTATCTGTCGCGACGCGATGAACATTGACACCTTGGGGCCGGAAACGGTGGATGCCTATTTTGAACGTGGGCTGATACGCGATGCCGCCGACCTGTACTCGCTGAAACTGAGTGACCTTTGCGGACCGGACGGGGCACGACGCCGCTCTGCCGAGAACGTCATCCGCGCTATCGAACAGAGCAAAAATGTGCCCTTTGAACGTGTACTCTACGCATTGGGCATCCGCTTTGTGGGGAAGGTGGCGGCAAAGAACCTGGCGCGCCATTTCCGTTCCATCGAAGCCTTGGCCCAGGCTTCCATTGACGAGCTGCAAGAGGCGGAAGGCGTGGGACAGGTGATTGCTTCGAGCGTACGGACTTTTTTCCTCAACGCTGACAACCGCCAGTTCGTGGAACGGCTGGCGCAGGCTGGATTGCAGATGCAGGTGGCCGAAACCCAACTCGCTTCCACCCTTTTGCAGGGGCAGACCATCGTCATCAGCGGCACATTCTCGCAGCATTCGCGCGAGGAATATAAGAAAATCATTGAGGCACACGGCGGAAAAACCGCCGGCAGCATTTCCAAGAAAACGTCGTTCGTGCTGGCAGGCGAGGCCATGGGACCTTCCAAACGCGAAAAGGCCGCCCAGCTGGGGATCCCCCTCATATCGGAAGAGGAATTCCTGCAAAAAATCAACGAAGACTGACCTTTGCCGACAGCTCGGCTAATGAATGTTCGGCGCAGCCCCGGAAAACTCCGTAGCTGCGCCGAACTTGTCATTTTGCCCCACCTTTCCATAAAATAGGCGGCGGCTCGGCAGAGCTAAATTGAAAAACCTTCGATTTTTCTTTTGCTCTGCGCTCGCCTTGCACTATCTTTCCATAAAATAGGCGGCGGCTCGGCAGAGCAAAATTGAAAAACCTTCGATTTTTCTTTTGCTCTGCGCTCGCCTTGCACTATCTTTGCCGCTAAATAAACTTAAAAAAGATGGAAGAAGATGTCGGACTGTCATAGTTGGAGAAGTTTTACCAGCTGACAATCACCTGCATCACACCATAACAATGAAATCATACCAGCATTATCCTTGCTAAGCATATTATATTTTTTGATGAATGAAAACATTGTATAAAATTAAGAAAGGCCTGGATTTAAAGTTGAAAGGCGAAGCCGAACTCGTGTTGAAGCAATCATCACTGAGTGGGGAATACGCCTTGATGCCAACCGATTTTCCGGGCATCGTGCCCCGTGCCGTAGTCAAAGAAGGCGATCGTGTGCTGGCCGGAGATGCCTTGTTCGTGGACAAGGCAACCGAACAGGTAAAGTTTGTGTCGCCCGTGAGTGGTACCGTAGTAGGCGTGGAACGAGGCGAACGCAGAAAATTGCTCCGCTTCAGAGTGAAGGCGGATAGAGAGCAGGTTTACAAAGACTTCGGTGCCTGTGCTCATCCCGAAAAATTGACCGGTGCGGAAGTGACGAAGCTGTTGCTCGACAGCGGCCTGTTCGGTTTCCTGCGCCAACGTCCTTACGATGTTATCGCTTCACCACTTGATACGCCTAAGGCTATCTTCGTTTCCACCTTCAGCAAAATGCCTTTGGCCGCTGATTTCAGTTTCGTGGTGAAAGGTCAGGAAGCTGACTTCAAGGCCGGTATCCGGGCTTTGGCCAAAATTGCCAAAGTACACTTGGGCATCTGTCCCTCGCAAATCAACTCCGAGCTACTGCCCGTGAGCGAGGCCGAAGTCAGCGTGTTCGACGGTCCGAACCCTTCGGGCAATGTGGGCGTACACATCAACCGCGTCTGCCCCGTGAACAAAGGGGAAACCGTATGGACACTGGCTCCTGAAATGGCCGTGATACTGGGCCGCTTGCTCCGCACGGGCCATCTCGACCTGACCAGACGCATCGCTGTGGCAGGTTCGCAGGTGAACAAGCCGCAATATGTGGAAACATTGGTGGGCACACCCTTGGCAGACTTGCTGAAAGGGCAACTGGCAACCACAGAACACGTACGAATCATCAATGGCAATCCCTTTGTGGGTTATCCGACTTCGGTTGAGGGCTTCTTAGGAGCTTTCAGCACGGAAGTGTGCGCCATTCCCGAAGGTGACGATGTGAACGAAGCTTTCGGCTGGATTGCTCCCCGACTGAACGACTTTTCCACCAGCAGGAGCTATTTCTCCTGGCTCATGGGCAAGAAGCGCGCCTACGACCTGGATTGCCGCATCAAGGGTGGCGAACGCCACATGATCATGAGTGCCGAGTATGAACGCGTGTTCCCCATGGACATCTATCCGAGCTACCTTATCAAAGCCATCATCACGGGCGACATTGACCGGCAAGAGGCTTTGGGCATCTACGAGGTAGCTCCCGAGGACTTTGCCGTGGCAGAGTTCATCGACTCGTCCAAACTGGAACTTCAACGCATTGTCCGCGAAGGACTGGACGTGCTGAGAAAGGAAAATGCGTAAGCTCCAGGCTGTTGAAGTAAAAATGTCATGAACGCAGGGTTTCTATTTGATACTCCGTGTTTATTTATTGACTTTACACTATCTAAATTACGAAAATGCTTAAACAATTTTTTGACAATATCCGTCCGAACTTCGAGGACGGGGGCAAGCTGAAGGCATTCCGGTCAGTGTTCGAGGGTATGGAAACATTCATGCTCGTGCCCAACGCCACTGCACGTACCGGCGTGAGCATTCACGATGCCATCGACTCCAAGCGCATCATGTCGTTTGTAGTGATTGCCCTGTTGCCGGCCTTGCTGTTCGGCATGTACAACATCGGCTACCAAAACGCTGCGGCGGCAGGCCAACTGGAAACGACGGGCTTCTGGTCCATGTTCCTTTATGGTTTCCTGTTGGTGTTGCCCAAAATCATCGTTTCATACCTCGTGGGACTGGGCATCGAATTTGCCGTAGCCCAATGGAAACATGAGGAAATCCAGGAAGGCTATTTGGTGACGGGTATCCTGATTCCACTGATTGTACCGGTGGGCTGCCCGCTCTGGATGCTGGCCGTGGCAGTGGCTTTCTCCGTGGTTTTCTGCAAGGAAATCTTCGGCGGAACGGGTATGAACATATTCAATCCCGCACTGGTGGCACGCGCCTTCCTCTTCTTCTCCTACCCCACCAGCATGAGCGGCGACAAAGTTTGGGTGGCCGGCGAACAGGTGCTGGGCTTAGGCTATAACCTGCCCGACGGCACCACAATGGCTACTCCCCTCGGCGAAGTGGCTGCCGGCAATGCTCCGACAGCGGGATTGAGCGACATGATTTGCGGTCTTATACCCGGCTCTATCGGCGAGACTTCCGTGATAGCCATCGGCTTGGGTGCCTTGCTGCTGCTCTACACGCAGATAGCTTCCTGGCGTACCATGGTCAGCGTATTTGCCGGCGGTATTATCGTGGCTGTGTTGTTCAACATGTGCGGCCTGACGGGCAACGCCGTGGCTTCCATGCCTTGGTATGAACACCTTGCCACGGGTGGTTTCTGCTTCGGTGCCGTGTTCATGGCCACTGACCCCGTGACCAGCGCACGAACGGAGAACGGCAAGTTCATCTATGGTTTCCTCATCGGCGCATTGGCTATTCTGATCCGCGTGCTGAACCCGGGTTATCCCGAAGGCATGATGCTGGCGATACTCTTTATGAATATGTTCGCACCTCTCATCGACTACTGCTTTGTACAGCGGAACATTAACCGACGGTTGAAGAGAATGAAGAATGAATAATCATTATTCGTTTTTCTTTAAACTATATTTCTACCCATGAATACCAACAATAATACCTATACAATACTCTATGCCTCGGTAATGGTTGTTATCGTGGCATTCCTGCTTGCCTTTGTTTCCTCAGCCCTCCGGCCCACACAGGAGCAGAATGTGGCTTTGGACAAGAAAAAGCAGATATTGGCCGCTTTGAACATCCGGGGACTTTCTCATCCTGACTCCATCGAAGCAAAATACAACGAAGTGGTTGTGGCCGACATGGTTGTCAAGAGCGACGGCACGGTGGTGAAAGAAGGCTCGAACAAGGAGAACGATGGCTTTAAAGTCGCCAACAAAGACATTTCGGCAGACTGCCTGCCCGTTTACCTTTGCAAGGTGGGCGACGAAACGAAATATGTGGTGCCCATGACAGGACGCGGCCTCTGGGGCGGCCTCTGGGGCTACATGGCCGTCAACAGTGACCTGAAGACGGTTTACGGCGCGTATTTCTCGCACGAGAGCGAAACGGCCGGTCTGGGCGCGTTGATTGCCGAAACAAGTTTTCAGGAAAAGTTCTGCGGCAAACAGATTTTCGCTGACACTGCCGACTGCGAGCAAGTAAGCCTCACGGTGGTGAAAAACGGTAAGGTGGAGCCCGGAAAAGAAGGCTACCAGGTGGACGGCATCACCGGCGCCACACTGACTTCGGTGGGCGTGGCGAACATGGTGACCGAAGGCTTGCAACAATACGTAGGATACTTTAAGTCTATTCAATAACCTTGGCGGCATTTCGCTGCCCTCCGTCCTGCCCAACTGCTATCAGCAGACTTCACACGGACGGACCGACAGAAAGAAGTGCCCCGACAAATCAGTTTTCAGAACAATGAGTTTGTTTTCAAAAGAAAATAGAGAAGCACTGACCGGCCCGCTGAACCTGAACAACCCCGTGACGGTTCAGGTGCTGGGTATCTGCTCCGCACTGGCGGTCACCTCACAACTTGAGCCGGCCATTGTCATGGGATTGTCGGTTACGGTGATTACGGCATTTGCCAACGTGATTATCTCGCTCTTGCGCAAAACCGTGCCCAACCGCATCCGTATCATCGTACAGCTGGTTGTAGTGGCTACCTTGGTTACGCTCGTTTCTCAGGTGCTCAAAGCTTATGCTTACGATGTGAGCGTACAATTATCAGTTTATGTAGGTCTTATCATCACCAACTGTATCCTGATGGGACGACTGGAGGCATTTGCCATGATGAATGGCCCGTGGGAGTCGTTCCTCGACGGTATCGGTAACGGCCTGGGCTACGCCTGGGTGCTGGTAGCCGTGGGTTTCTTCCGCGAACTGCTGGGCAACGGCACACTGCTGGGGCTGCGCGTAATCCCCTCCTCTCTCTATGTAGAGCAGGGCGGCTTTTACGTAAACAACGGCATGATGACCATGCCTGCCATGGCACTTATCCTGTGTGGATGCCTCATTTGGGTTTGCAGAGCCTTCAACAAGGAACAGAAGTAATCAATCAAGAAGTCCGGCGATGGTTTGTAAGGCTGCCTTTCATGCCTGAGAAATCTGACAGGCTTTACTGAAACCGCCCTTTCTTGCACCACCGGACCATTCACTCACCCTCTCAGCAAAACATCAACAATGGAACATCTATTCAGTCTGTTCGTTCGCTCCATATTTGTGGACAATATGATTTTTGCATTCTTCCTGGGCATGTGTTCCTATCTGGCCGTGTCGAAGAATGTAAAGACGGCACTTGGTCTGGGCATTGCCGTGACCTTCGTGTTGCTCATTACCGTACCCGTGGACTATCTGCTGCAAACTCGCGTGCTGGGTCCCGACTGTATCACCCAGGGCGTTGACCTCTCCTTCCTTTCCTTCATCCTGTTCATTGCCGTCATTGCAGGCATTGTGCAACTGGTGGAGATGATTGTGGAGCGTTTCTCTCCCTCACTGTATGCAGCACTGGGTATATTCCTTCCGCTGATAGCCGTTAACTGTGCCATCATGGGTGCCAGCCTGTTCATGCAACAACGCATCGGGATGGAACCGGGCAGTTCGCAGTTTATCGGCAACATTGGCGATGCCATCATCTATGCGCTCGGCTCGGGCATCGGCTGGCTGCTGGCTATCGTGGCATTGGCCGCCATCCGCGAGAAAATGGCTTATACCGATGTGCCCAAACCGCTCCAAGGATTAGGCATCACCTTCATCACCGTGGGCTTGATGGCCATGGCCTTCATGTGCTTCTCGGGTCTGAATATTTAAATAACGCTTATCAGTTATCCCCATGGATTTCAATCTTATCTTAACCAGTATCGGAGTATTCCTGGTCATGATACTCCTCTTGGTCATCGTGCTGTTGGTGGCCAAGCGATACCTCTCCCCCGGTGGCCAGGTGAACATCAGCATCAACGGAAAGGACACCGTGAGCGTAGAGCAAGGCGGCAACCTCCTCTCCACCCTTTCAGAACAAGGCATTTACCTCCCCTCCGCCTGCGGCGGAAAAGGCAGCTGCGGACAGTGCAAATGCCAAGTGGTGGAAGGCGGAGGTGAAATTCTTGACTCCGAACGCGGACACTTCACCCGCAAACAAGTAAAAGAGCATTGGCGACTCGGATGCCAGTGTAAGGTGAAAGGCGACCTCTCCATCCAAGTGCCCGACAGCGTGCTCGGCGTGAAAGAATACGAATGTACCGTCATCTCCAACAAGAACGTAGCCACCTTCATCAAAGAATTCAAGGTGCAACTCCCGGCTGGTGCTCACATGGATTTCCTCCCCGGATCGTATGCCCAAATCAAAATCCCCGCATTCACCATGGATTATGACAAGGACATCGACAAGGAGCTCATTGGCGAGGAGTACCTTCCCGCATGGCAGAAGTTCGGCCTGTTCCCTCTGAAGTGTGTGAACACCGAGCCTACCGTGCGCGCTTACTCCATGGCCAACTATCCGGCCGAAGGTGATGTGTTCATGCTTACCGTGCGTATTGCCACCCCTCCTTTCAAACCAGACCGCAGCGGCTTCATGGATGTCAATCCCGGTATCGCTTCATCCTACATCTTTACGCTCAAACCCGGCGACAAGGTGATCATGAGCGGCCCCTACGGCGACTTCCACCCCCATTTCGACTCCAAGAAAGAAATGATTTGGGTGGGCGGAGGCGCTGGCATGGCTCCGCTCCGTGCCCAAATCATGCACATGACACGCACGCTCAACTGCCGCGACCGGGAAATGCACTATTTCTACGGAGCCCGTGCACTGAACGAAGTGTTCTATCTCGACGACTTCCAGCAGCTGGAAAAAGACTTCCCCAACTTCCATTTCCATCTGGCCCTGGACCGTCCCGACCCCGCAGCCGATGCAGCCGGCGTGAAATACACCGCTGGCTTTGTACATCAGGTGATGTTCAACACCTACCTCAAGGACCACGATGCACCGGAAGACATTGAATACTACATGTGCGGCCCTGGCCCCATGTCGAAAGCCGTAGTCGGCATGCTCGACAGTCTCGGCGTAGAGCCCGAAAGCATCATGTACGACAATTTCGGTGGATGACATCATCCGATATTCATCTTTCAATCAAACACAATGAAGGCCGCCTGCTTCGGGCGGCCTTCATTGTTTGCTGTAAATCATCCATGCAAATCATTTCCAGGAAAAGACACCTACTTATCTTTCTGCAACCGGAACATAGTCCCGTAAATCTGCCACACAGCGATAAGCCGGGCGAATGATGCGGCGGCCGGTAAAACACAACTCTTCGTTGCGGTGGGCGCACCATCCCACAATGCGCGCCATGGCAAACAACGGAGTATAAATTTCCTCGGGCAAACCAATCAGGTCATATACAAAACCAGAATAGAAGTCCACATTGGCACACAGTTTCTTACCCTCTCCTTTTACACTATATACTGCCTGAACAGCGAGTTTCTCCACTCGCTTCATAAATTCAAACTCCTTTGTCCGTCCCTTTTCCGCAGCCAAACGCCCCGCCATTTCCTTTAACAAAACCGCACGTGGATCCGAAAGCGTGTAGACTGCATGGCCAATGCCATAAATCAAACCAGATTCATCATAAGCCTCCTTGCGCACCATCCGACACAGGTAGCGGAATATTTCACCTTCGTCCTCCCAGTCATGAATTGCCTGCTTCAGATGTTCCATCATGTGGTGCACACGGATGTTTGCCCCACCATGTTTCGGACCCTTGAGTGAACCTATGCCCGCAGCTATGGAGGAGTAAGTGTCTGTACAGGTTGACGACGTTACCCGCACCGTAAAAGTAGAGTTGTTACCGCCGCCGTGCTCAGCCTGCAAAATCAGCAGCAGGTCAAGCGTGCGGGCATCCAACGGCGTATAATTATTACCCAGCAGCATATAGAGGAAATTCTCGGCAAGCGAAAATTCCTCCTTGGGGTGGCGAATGTGCAACGATTTGCCCTGCGCCTTATGCCGGAGCATATTGTAGGCATAGGCTATGATGGTCGGGAATTTGGACGTGAGTTCAACGCTTTGGCGCATCAGGTTGTCGCGCGAAATATCATCAGGCGAGGCATCGTAAGTGTAGAGCTCCAACACACTGCGCGCCAATATGTTCATGATGTCCGAACCCTCCAACTCCACGATGTTGAGCATCGTTTTCGACATCAACGGCATATTGTCCA
>SFPC01000119.1 GCA_004552195.1 Bacteroidales bacterium
CATCAACGGCGGCACCCCGAGGTTCAGCGTCAGCCTCATTATTCCGAAGACTGACACCGTGACCGTTCAGAAGATCAAGGCGGCGATTCAGGCGGCCTATGAGGAAGGTCAGGCCAAGCTCAAGGGCAACGGTCGCACCGTACCGCCTCTCACCGCTATCAAGACACCTCTTCGTGACGGCGACACCGAGCGTCCGGATGATCCGGCTTACGCTGGCAGCTACTTCATCAACGCCAACTCCGCTACGGCTCCCGGCATCGTGGACGCTGACTGCAATCCGATCCTGACCCGCTCCGAGGTTTACTCCGGCGTGTACGGTCGTGCCAGCATCAACTTCTACGCTTTCAACTCCAACGGCAACAAGGGCATCGCCTGTGGGCTCAACAACCTGCAGAAGATCCGTGACGGCGAACCCCTCGGCGGCAAGTCCAGCGCAGTGTCTGACTTCTCCACCGATGCGGATGAAGATTTCCTGTCTTAAGGAGGTACGTACCATGAACGCTACTACGATTCTTTGCATCCTGCTTCTGTCCCTCTATCTGGTTCTGGCCGTGTTCTGGATCGTCAGGTCCATCATAGACACCATCGACGACCGCAAGCGTGAGAAGCGTAATGCTGCTCTTGAGGCTGAGCGTGAAGCTCGCAACGCCAAATGGGAAGCCGAGCGTCAGCAGCTTGAACGAGAACGTGCCATTCGTGAAGTCGAGTACCACGAGGCCCGAATGAAGGAGCTCGAACAGAAGTAATCTCCGGCCTGCGGGTGGTGGGAGCAATCCTGCCACCCTTTCAGGCTACGGAAAGGACCGATGTATATGAAAACACTCAGTATTGATATTGAAACCTACAGCAGCGTGGACCTTGCTAAGTGCGGCGTCTACAAATACACCGAGGCGACAGATTTCGACATTCTTCTCTTCGGGTATTCCACGGACGGCGGCCCTGTGCAGGTGGTCGATCTGGCCTGTGGCGAGAAGATCCCGCCGGAGGTCATCGCTGCATTGACAAACGATGATGTGACGAAATGGGCCTTCAACGCACAGTTTGAGAGGATATGTCTTTCTCGCTGGCTCCGGGATCACGGCGGCTTTGATAACGCCTACTACAGCATCCCGGAAGACACCGTAGGCAATTACCTTGATCCGACCTCATGGAAATGCACCATGATCTGGTCCGCTTACATGGGCTTGCCGCTGTCGCTGGAAGGCGTCGGTGCCGTTCTGGGCCTCGGAAAGCAGAAGCTGACCGAAGGCAAAGAGCTCATCAAGTATTTCTGCCAGCCCTGTGCGCCGACAAAAACCAACGGCGGTCGCACCCGCAACCTACCGGAAAACGCTCCGGACAAGTGGGCCGCCTTCAAACGGTACAACATCCGTGATGTCGAGGTCGAGATGTCCATTCAAGAAAAGCTCGCCAAGTTTCCGGTGCCGGAAATGGTCTGGGAGCAGTATCACCTCGATCAGGAAATCAACGACAGAGGTGTCGCCCTCGATATGGAGCTGGTGCATCAAGCCATCGCTATGGACACCCGCTCCCGTGCAGAGCTCACTGCTGCCATGAAGAAGCTGACTGCTTTGGATAACCCCAACTCCGTGCAGCAGATGAAGCAGTGGCTTTCAGACAACGGGCTGGAGGTGGATTCCCTTGGAAAGAAGGAAGTCGCTGAAATGCTCAAAACTGCTCCGGCAGAGCTCCAGAAGGTTCTCCTTCTCCGGCAGCAACTGGCCAAATCGTCCGTCAAGAAGTATCAGGCGATGGAAAAGGCAGTCTGCGCCGATGGTCGTGCTCGTGGAATGTTTCAGTTCTATGGTGCCAACAGGACCGGTCGTTGGGCCGGACGCATTATCCAGATGCAGAACCTGCCCCAGAACCATCTTCCGGATCTGGCAGAGGCTCGTGGGCTTGTCCGCTGCGGCGACTTTGAAGGCGTGGAGCTTCTCTACGAAGATGTGCCGGATACGCTCTCTCAACTGATCCGCACCGCCTTTGTGCCGAAGCCGGGATACAAGTTCATCGTCTCCGACTTCTCGGCAATCGAGGCCAGAGTGCTGGCGTGGTTTGCCGGTGAAATCTGGCGTCAGGAGGTCTTTGAAAAAGGCGGCGACATCTACTGCGCTTCCGCATCGCAGATGTTCAAGGTCCCTGTTGAAAAGCACGGCGTGAACGGCCACCTGCGGCAAAAAGGAAAAATTGCTGAACTCGCCCTCGGCTATGGCGGTTCTGTCGGAGCTCTCAAAGCGATGGGAGCCTTGGAGATGGGCCTTTCGGAAGACGAGCTTCAGCCGCTGGTCACTGCTTGGCGCAACTCGAACCAGAACATTGTGAGGTTCTGGTGGGATATCGACCGGGCAGCTATGAATGCCGTGAAGTATCACATGGACGGCGAGGTCTGCGGCATCAAGTTCTGCTACCAGAGCGGGATGCTCTTCATCACGCTCCCGTCCGGCAGACGCCTCTCGTATGTGAAGCCCAAGCTCGGTACAAATCAGTTCGGCAGCGAGTGTATCACTTACGAGGGCATCGGCGGCACAAAGAAATGGGAGCGGCTGGAGACCTACGGGCCGAAGCTCGTGGAGAACATCGTCCAAGCCACCTCCCGTGACATTCTCTGCTACGCCATGCGGACCTTGTCGCACTGCTTCATTACCATGCACATTCACGACGAGCTGGTCATCGAAGCCAGCCCCGGCGTCGACCTGAAGGTTCTTTGTGAGCAGATGGGCCGGACACCGCCGTGGGCAAACGGGCTCAAGCTCCGTGCCGATGGCTATGAGACCATGTTTTATAAAAAAGACTGATTCTGATTCGTTCAAATACCACTAAACCCTCCAGTGGGTAGTGAGAACTTTAGATTGGAGGTGCCTATCATGGCCGAATACAAAAACGCAGAAGGCTATGCCGATCCCACAGCATTCGGAGCCTTCTGTGCCATTGAAAAAGAAGAAAAAGCTCTCCGGGCATTCAGGCCCATCGTGTATATCTGCAGTCCGTATGCCGGAGATGTCGAAAGCAACACCGCTGCCGCCAGACGCTACAGCCGTTTTGCGGTAGAGGCCGGATACATTCCCATCGCACCGCACCTGCTGTTTCCGCAGTTCCTTGACGACAACAAACCCAAGGAGCGTGAGCTGGGTCTGTTTTTCGGGAATGCCATCCTGAGTAAATGCGCCGAGATGTGGGTCTTCGGTGACCGAATTTCCGAGGGCATGGAGGCCGAGATCAAGAGAGCAACTTGGAAGGGACATCGAATCCGCTACTTCCGCGAGACCTGCGAGGAGGTTACAAGATGAAATTCACTTTATACCGCTCCAACTGTCTGGAGGTGCCTGAAAACTGTACCTACCCTCATAAGGTCGAGGTCACCGGGAAGGACAGCCTCATCGAAGCTGTAAAGCACGATTATGTTTGTGCCGAGTATCAGGGCAACTACCGCAGCAACGATAATTTCATCGGCTCCGACTGCTTGCCGGTCGATTGTGATAACGACCACAGCGACGATCCGGACGAATGGGTCTATCCCTCAGACGTTGCTACTGCTTTTCCCGGTGTTGCCTTTGCGGTTCATTACAGCCGCAATCACATGAAAGCCAAAGGTGGCAAGGCTGCAAGGCCGAAGTTCCACGTCTTCTTCGCCATTGACCGAGTTACCGAACCCGGCCAGTACAGCGAAATGAAAAAACTGGTCAACACCATCTTCCCGTACTTTGACACCAAGGCACTCGATGCTGCTCGGTTCTTCTTCGGGACAAAGGAGCCGGAGGTCGAGATCTTCGACGGCCCGATGACGCTTACTACCTTCCTTGCTGACGACGATTTTGACGCCAACATGGACTCCGGCAGCTATGGCGACATCGTCATTCCCGAAGGCAGCCGCAATGCCACCCTGTCCCATTATGCCGGACGCATCCTGAAACGGTTCGGAAATACCGATGAGGCACATAAGCACTTTGCGGAAGTGGCCGCTTGCTGCCAGCCGCCTTTGGAGCAGTCGGAGCTCGACAGTATCTGGCGCAGCGCACAGCGGTTCTATGGGAAGGTCGCTGCA
>SFPC01000120.1 GCA_004552195.1 Bacteroidales bacterium
TCCATGTGGGGAAGATACGGTAACTTCTTCATTGACAAAATCTTCAAACCATTCTCCGACAGGTTGGGGGCGGGATTCTGGATCGTCCTTTTGGGGCTGGCGGCAGCTTTTGCGGGTGCGTTGTGGATGCTGTGGCATTTCAGAAACAGGAATGTGGTCCTGAAGAAGGTCGCTGGGTTTGCCAAAGGCTTGTGGGAAGGGATTATAAGTTGCATGAAAATGAAACAGGGATGGCAATTTATTGTGCAGACTGTTGCAGTTTGGACACTTTATTGGTTCATGAGCTATGCGGTCTTGAATGCCGTCCGTGGAATGGATACATCAGCATTGGCCCCGGACCTGGCTACTGCGGTATCGGGTCTGGCCGGTCTTGGGGCGCTGGATGCGCTTTTCCTGATGCTGGCGGGGAGTCTGAGCTCGCTCGTGCCGGTGCCGGGCGGGTTCGGTGCTTTCCATTATATTGTGGCGACCGCGCTGGCGACAGTTTATGGCGTGCCTTTCGAGATAGGGATTATTTTCGCCACGTTGTCACATGAGTCTCAGACGGTGATGCAGATTATTTGCGGAAGTTGTTCGTATGTGTCTGAGTCACTGGATGTTGTAAAGGAGTAAATTATGAAGTTAAATGATTTGTCGGGCCTCAGGGATTTGGCCAAGAAAATGAAAAAAGAGGAGAAAGTGGCGCAGAAAACTGTCGCTGCCGTGAAGCCGTTGGCCAAGCCGGTGCGTCATCAGGTGGCTCCGGACGGGAGCAATGCCACTGTGGAGGATTATTTGTGCGGGGGTGATGTTTTCCTGGAGGACAAGTTCGGCGGATTTGCTCCACGCAAGAATTCTCAGCAGGGGAGTGTGCCTAAGGCGGCGTCTAAGTATTTGACGTATGATCTTCATATTCAGGCGCTTGACCATCCGAAGGATTTGCCTCGTGAGAAGTTTTTAGACTGGCAGCTCAAGGCGTTCCGCAAGATTATGGAGGCAAACGAAAGTCACCTCGGCAGGAAGATTATTTTCATCCATGGCCAAGGTGACGGTGTATTGCGTCGCGCGATTACCACTGAGCTGGACGAGCGTTGGTGGACATGCGAATATGCCCCGGCTCCTGAAGAGCAGTATGGTTTCGGCGCTGCTATTGTCGTTACTATCAGGTAGTTGATATTGTTCTATCTGAAGCTTAAGTTGTAGTCTATCTGGAGGCTACTTGTCGCTGAGTTCAGGTCCGGCAGAATTGTTCGTGGGAAATTCCTTGCGGGTTTCCATTTGAGATCAGAATCTGCCACTCTCGTTATTTTCCTGCGTCTCTGGCCCTGCGCGTTTTGTCTGAAGCGTACGTTGTGGCCTATTTGGAGGCTACTTGTCGCTGAGCACCAGTTCGACAGGACAGTGGTCTGAGCCTAATATCTCATTATGAATCTCGGCTCCGGCGATGCGATCTTTAAGCGACTGTGACACAACGAAATAGTCGATGCGCCACCCCGCGTTCCGCTGTCTGGACTGGAAACGATAGGACCACCACGAGTATTTAACCGTCTCCGGATTCAACATTCGCCAAGAATCCACAAATCCCGCGTTCAAAAGTTCGGTGAATTTCCCGCGCTCTTCGTCCGTAAAACCGGCGTTCCGCCTGTTGGATGAAGGATTTTTCAGGTCAATGTTCTCGTGCGCCACGTTGAGGTCACCGCAGATTACGACGCCTTTCTTTTCGGCCAATCCGCATACGTATGCACGGAAATCGTCTTCCCATTTCATGCGGTAATTCAGGCGTTGCAGTTCGTCCTGGGAATTTGGCACATATACGCAGACGAGGTAGAAGTCGGCGTATTCCACTGTGATGACGCGTCCTTCGTGGTCGTGTTCATCGATGCCCATGTCATTCACTACTGACAATGGTTTTACGCGTGTGTAAACTGCTGTGCCTGAGTAGCCTTTCTTGTCGGCGTAGTTCCAGTATGATTCGTATCCGGGGAACTGCAGATCCAGCTGTCCTTCCTGCATTTTGGTTTCCTGCAGGCAGAACACGTCAGCGTCCAAGGCCTTGAAGGAATCTTCAAAGCCTTTTCCGACGCAGGCGCGTAACCCGTTTACATTCCATGAAATAAGTTTCATATATCTGTTATTCCAATGTCCATTCGACGCCGTCCTTGGTGTCTTTTACTACAATACCTAGGGCTTTCAGGTGGTCACGGATGCTGTCGCTTGTCGCCCAGTCTTTAGATGCTTTGGCTTTAGCGCGTTCTTCTATAACCATGTCCATTAGTCCTGCTATAGTTTTGCCTGATTTTCCGGAGTCACCGCTTTCGTCCACGAGACCCAGTACGCCATAGACGATGTCGTCAAACAGTCTGAGAAGTGTTTCGATGTCACCCTTTGTAAGTGAGCCTTTCTTCTCTTTTTCTGTGTTGATAAGTTTGACTGCTTCGAATATGTGTGACAATGCCACTGATGTGTTCAAGTCGTCGCAGAGTGCTGCATATACTCCTTCGAATATGGCTTTTACTGCTTCGCTGTCTGCTGGGCATGTCTCCGGTGCTACGTCTGCAAGGAATTCACCGTATTTGAGTGCGTTGGCAGCATCACCTTCAGTTCCACGGACATCGACATTGACCCCAGCAGCCGAAGCTATGGTGCGGAGGTCCTGGGCGGCTTGCATTACGCGGCGATAGCCTTTTTCGGCGGCTTTGAGCGCGTCGTTCGAGAAGTCGAGGGTGCTGCGGTAGTGGGCCTGCAGAATGAAGAATCTTACGGTCATCGGTGAGTAGGCCTGCTCGAGCTTATCGTGTTCACCTGCAAATAGTTGCGGCAGGGTGATGAAGTTGCCGAGGGATTTGCCCATCTTCTGTCCGTTGATGGTGATCATGTTGTTGTGTACCCAATAATGTACACCTTGAGTTCCGCGGGATGCTTCGTTTTGTGCGATTTCGCATTCGTGGTGCGGGAACATGAGGTCCATTCCGCCGCCATGGATGTCGAATTCGTGTCCGAGGTATTTTTCGCCCATGACTGAGCACTCCAGATGCCATCCCGGGAAGCCTTCTCCCCATGGTGATGGCCATTTCATAATGTGCTGAGGTTCAGCTTTTTTCCACAATGCGAAGTCGTATGGAGCGTGTTTGTCGCTTTGTCCGTCGAGTGCGCGTGTTCCCTCGAGGGTATCTTCGAGTGTGCGGCCTGAGAGTATGCCGTACTTGAATGTTTTGTTATATTTTTCTACGTCGAAGTAGACTGAGCCGTTGCTTATATATGCGTAGCCTGCATCGAGGATTTTCTTTACATTTTCGATCTGCTCGATGATGTGTCCTGATGCGCGTGGCTCGATAGACGGAGGAGCGACGTTCAGCATGCGCATGGCTTCATGGTATCTAAGTGTATATGTCTGAACGACTTCCATCGGCTCAAGCTGTTCCAGGCGTGCTTTCTTTGCGATTTTGTCTTCGCCTTCGTCTGCGTCGTGCTCGAGGTGTCCCACGTCGGTGATGTTGCGGACGTAGCGTACTTTATATCCGAGGTGTTTGAGCAGTTTGAAGAGTACGTCATATGTTACGCCCGGTCTGGCATGTCCGAGGTGTGCGTCTCCATAAACGGTAGGGCCGCAGACGTACATACCCACGTGTCCGGGGTTTATCGGGACGAAGAGTTCCTTCTTATGTGAAAGGGTATTAGTCAGAAATAATTCGCGCATATTTATCTAAAATTTTCAAAATCTGTACAGAACTGCTAAGTTAGGAAATTTTATAGGATTTGTCAATTCATTCCGGAACAACGTGGTTTTACTTTGTTTGGCTGAATAATGATTCGTCCGGATTAAAACGTTTATTTCCGGATAAATCGCTCAACATTACATTTTGTCCGGAAATAGGCTGGCTTTTCCGGACGTTTTTCTGATTCAGTGCTAACGTACCGGTGATGCCGGCGGTATTCTCTTCAGGATGTGGTTTTGTGGTCCGATAACATGGCTGCGCCAGGAGGTCGGACTCGTCCGCTCAGGTGCTTCGCAATTCGCGTCCTGAGTTCCGACTCCTGGCGCTTGCGTGACGGTATTCTCTTCGCGTCAGGAGGTCGGCCTCGTCCGCTCAGGTGCTCCGCAATTCGCGTTTTGAGTTCCGCCTTCTGGCGCTTGCGTGACGTTATTCTCTTCGGTTATGGTTTCGTAGGACGATAACATGGCTGCGCCAGGAGTTCGGACTCGTCCGCTCAGGTGCTCCGCAATTCGCGTCCTGAGTTCCGCCTCCCGGCGCTTGCGTGGCGGTATTCTCTTCAGAAATTGTTTCGTGGTCGGTCAGAGGTCCCGGCGGAGACCTTCGCTTCGCTCATCCCTCCGGCTTCGCCGGC
>SFPC01000121.1 GCA_004552195.1 Bacteroidales bacterium
TTTTTTTGTCCACAGATTATCACAGATTAACACAGATTTTTAAATATCAAAGATATTTTGATTATCACAGATTTATATCATTAATCAGTAATCATCAATCAATAATCAATAATCATCAATCAATAATCCTCCTAATCAGAGCCTTTGGCTCTTAATCTGTGCCAATCTGTGTTAATCTGTGGTCTATAAAAAACCATCTGTGGTCTATAAAATTCCGTGTCCATCCGTGCCTAAAAACCTTCAATTTTCAACCTTCAATATTTCAATTTAAAAGATGATAGTTTCCTCCCGCCATAGGCTTCACCACTCCCATCATTTCCATCTGGAAGAGGATAGAGGTGATATCCCCGATGGGAATACCAGTCTTTACCGATAATTGATTGAGTTGCAGGTCGTTAGATTTCGTGAGAACATCCACAATCCGCTGCTGCTCGGGCGAGAGGTCGGGAAAGAGTTGACGCTCAATACCTTTCTTTTGGGCTTCAATCCGCAATGCGTCGTCCTCCCAACCCATAGTCTTTACGAAATCCTCGACGGATGTCAGGAGCATGGCCTTATTTTCGCGAATGGCATTATTGCAACCCTCGGAGAAATGGTCGCCCACGCGCCCTGGCAGTGCAAAGACCTCGCGACCGTAGTCGAAGGCTATGCCGGCGGTGATCATTCCGCCTCCGTGGGCAGCCGACTCGATGAGGATGCAAGCGTCGGACATTCCAGCCACGATGCGGTTGCGCCTCACGAAGTTGCCCTTGTCGGCATTTGTGCATGTCATAAATTCCGTGAGCAGTCCACCGTGATTCACCATCTCGCGAGCCACGTCCTTGTGGGCGGCTGGATAGAGATAGTCGAGCCCGTGAGCCACCACTCCCACCGTCTCATATCCCACGGCAAGCGCTTGCTGATGGGCGTTTATATCCACCCCGTAGGCCAGTCCGCTCACCACCAGCACCTCGGGGCAGAGCGCCTTGAGGTCGTGGATGAAACGGCGGATGAAATCAGCTCCGTAGGTGGTGCAATGTCGGGTGCCGATGATGTTTATCACTCGCGACTGGTTGAGGTTGGCATTGCCTTTGTAATACATAACCAATGGCGCGTCGGCACAATCCTCGAGTCGCTTGGGATAGTTGTCGTCACCGAGACAGAGCACGCGTATGTTGTTGTTGCGGCAGAACTCCAGTTCCACCTCGGCTCTCTTGAGCGGTTCGCTCCAGTCCTTGAGGTTGTCAATGAGTCGGGGCGAGCAATCGGGCAGTATGTCCTGCGCCTCGTTGCGATGCAAGAAGATCTCCTCGCCGCTGCCCAATGTGCGATACAGATGGAGGGCGGAGGCGAGACTAAAATGCCCGATGCGGGTGAGCGCAATGTTATATAGTAGCTGTTGCTCGTTCATTTGTCTTTAACTACTTTAACTACTTTAACTCAATTAACTACTTTAATTTGTTAAATACTTGGCGAGCGCACGGTCGTAGTCGTCGCTATTGGCGAGACGTCCGTTGACGAGGCACACAATCTCTATCACTCCCGAGAAACAGAGTTTTTCATCCTTTTCGCGGAAGATGTCCTGATAGAACACATATTTTATTCCTTCCTTCTTGATGCCGAGTCGCGAGATGAAAGTGTCGTCAGGCACGAGAGGTGTCTTAAACTTGAGATTCATCCTCGCCACGACAGCATCCACGCCCTTGCGGTGCATGTCGGCAAAACTCAATCCGCAATGCTGCAAAAACAGATGGCGGGTATGCTCGGTGTAGTGTAGATAATTGGCGTTGTTCACTATGCCTTCGATGTCGCATTCATAGTCGCGCACCGTCATTCGGGTTTCATATACGTATTTCATTCTTTATTTCCTTTTGAGATATTCATATCCAAATCGGCAACGCAGGCAGTCCTTGCGGTCGCAGTATTCATTTTTCAACTGGATGAGAGCCTGACTGTCGCCGGCATTCTGCACCTTGAGTCCGCATTGCTTCCACATTCGGATGATGTGGTTGTCCTCGGCCTTGAGCTGTTCGAGCAAGTCGAAAGCCCTGTCGCACAGAGCCTCGTCGCCCGTGTGGCGCCCATAGGCGAAGAGCATGGGGATGGCAGTGTTGATCATGAGCAGGTTGATGGAGAAGGGCGACATGCTCTTGTTGTTGTGTGCACTCTCCGACCCGAAGGTGTAGTGGGTGGTCCAATAATCCGTGACGTGGGTGGAGAGATTACGCTTGAGGTCATCCACCGTCTTACATTCCACCAACTGACTGAGCGACGTCTTGCGCTCGTGATAGAGAGTGGCAAGTTGGGATATCCTGATATGCGGAAAATTCTGCGGCCGCAATCTCAGGAATTTCCACATCGTGCGGTCGATAGGCGTGAGCGAGAACTTATGAGCGAGATATTCGTATTCATTCTTAATCTTGGCGAAATATCCGTCGTTGAGAGCCGCTGCCTGGTATTTATCCGGAATGGCATTGATGTCGAGCAATCCAGCCTGTCCGAGGAATATCGCCTCCACCTGGAAGATGTCGTCGCGGTGGTGGGCCACCTGATTGAGCGGCACATTGAATGCCCAATGCTCGAAAGCATCGCCGTTGATACCAAAGCCATAGTTGCGCGCGAGGGTGACGAAATACGCATCCTCCCACGACCCGTTGGCTCTCTCGGCTCGGCGGGCAATGGCCTGCGTCTTGTGTTCAAGTCGCTCGGTCTGCAGTGCCGCCATCCACGAATGAATGGTGAGCGAGGTGAGGTCGGGCACAAGTCGATAGCAAGGCGGATAGGCGTCGGCGGTGAGCAGTTCCTTGTAGTTGAGCGTCACCGTCATCGGGACGGAAAGTTTGATTTGGGGTATAAACTCCCCCCTACTGTTGGTGACGTTGCAGTCGTCGTCCTCCACCACATGCAGCACAACGTTGTCGTAGGCGGGGTCGGTGTCGTGCCCGTGCCGAAACCAGTCCTTCGAGTGTTCGTGTATCTCCACATTGCCCACCCACATCGTCTCGCCAATGCGCAGTTTGGCGTTGAAGAAGTCGGGCCCCGAATTGCGGTTATGCAGTCCGGGGTCGATAATCTCCACATCCCTGCCATCGGTGGTGGCAAGGTCGGAGAGGGGCAGTATCTTGTGTTTCCACACGTATTGCAACAGTTGTTCCATTGTCTGAATGATAGTAAGAATTGCTACAAAGGTAATGAAAGTAGTGCATTTAGCAAAGCAAAATGCCAACTTTTTGCAACTTTTCCACGTTTTTTTCTCATTTTTATCGTCTTTTCCACTTTTTTTGTTCCTTTTTGGTTGGTTTATGGGATAAAAACACTAACTTTGCAGTCGATTTTCAACCCTCATATAATATAATAAGGAGAAAGAACATGAAGATAGCATTGATTGGCTATGGCAAGATGGGCAAGATGATCGAGCAGATTGCCATCAGCCGAGGTCACGAGATTGTCAGTATCATTGACATCGATAACCAGCAGGACTTCGACAGTCCGGAGTTTGCATCCGCCGACGTGGCGATAGAGTTCACCGCGCCACATGTGGCTTACGGCAACTACCTCAAGGCATTCAGTCATGGGGTGAAGGTGGTGAGCGGTTCTACTGGATGGATGAACGACCACAAGGCCGACGTGGAGCGACTGTGCAACGAGGAGGGAAATACCCTGTTCTGGGCATCCAACTTCTCGATAGGAGTGGCCATCTTCTCGGCGGTAAACCGCTATCTCGCCAAGATAATGAACGGATTTCCGCAGTATGACGTAGAGATGGAGGAGGTGCATCATATACACAAGCTCGATGCCCCAAGCGGAACGGCCATTACCCTTGCCGAGGAAATTGTGGCCGACATCGACCGCAAGAGCGACTGGGCAAAGGGCATATTGCTCGCTCCCGACGGAACAGTGAGCGGAGAGAAGACAGTGGATGCCGACAAACTGCGCATCGACAGCATCAGGCGCGACGAGGTGCCGGGAATACAACCATCAAATATGACAGTGAGGCCGACGCAATCACCATCACCCACGACGCCCACTCGCGCAAGGGATTTGCCCTCGGGGCAGTGCTCGCCGCCGAGTTTACAAAGGATCACAGCGGACTGCTCACCATATCCACTTTTATTGATGTAGCATTTTCAATCACTATATAGTCTAAGAAGCAAACAATAAAAGGTTTCAGAAGACTACAAAAGAAGAAAAAATGGAAGATTTAAAGAAAAAGAAGCTCAACATGAAGGTGCAATGGACAAAGTTTGCCATTGTAATGGTGCTCTACATTGCCTTCCTCGTATGGCTAAAGAGTTGGCTTGGCATCATCGTCATCCCGTTTATCTATGATGTTTATATCACCAAGAAGATAAAATGGCA
>SFPC01000040.1 GCA_004552195.1 Bacteroidales bacterium
GGACTGATGGATATTTTGTTTCTTCAATTGGGAATGTCAGTCAAGAGACCATCAAGAAATATATTGAAAACCAAGGGTAGCTGCGCTACCCCGTATTTTTCATCCCATAAGCTAAAGACTTAGGGGTTTTCAAATACGCTTTCTATAAACCATCGTCCGCAACAACCCCGAGGAGCTGTTGCGGACGATTTCTTTAGTTTTCCGCGCAGGACAGAAAATAATTTTCTGGTAGTCCTGCTTCTGCAACCCTGGCTACAGGGTTGTCAGTTCCACCACATGGCTCTGTCCGGCATCGCTGCTGAACACCTCCAGGCCCACTTTCATCAGGTAGTCGCCGCTGAAGCTTTTACCATGCGCTTTCAGCGAGGGCTGTGTGCCGGGCATCAGGTTGATTTCCTCCACGCGGTAAGTGCGGTTCGGGTCGAGTCCCTGCAGTTTCACGCATTGCAGTTTTTCCCGGAAGCGCGGATGGATATCATAGGCAAAGAGCACGGCCTTTGCTTTGTCTTCGCTCACATAGTTAAGTGCCATGTGGTTGCTCTCGTAGGGCGAAACGAGGCGGTACTGCGTGCCGTCAAGAATAACTTTTTGCAGGCGTTTCCAGTTAGCCACGGCCAGTTTACAGAAATCCAGTTCGTTCGCCGTGAGGTCCTGCAGACCGATGTCGAAGCCCAACTTGCACATCGAAGCCACGTCGGTGCGGAACTTCACCGAGGTGTTCTTGTTCCAGCTCGTCACATGGGCGCACATTGCCTTGGCAGGGAAGAACTGCGAGAAACCCCATTGGATGTAAAGGCGTTCGAAGGGATCCGTATTGTCGCTGCACCAGAATTCGGTGAAATACTTCAGTGCCTCGTAGTCGCAGCGGGCACCGCCGCCCGAGCAAAGCATCATAGGCACTTGCGGATAATTCTCCTTCACGCGCCGCATCACGTTGTACACGCCTCTGACGTGGTCAATGTAGAGTTGGCTCTGCTTCGTTTTGAGATAAGGCGAATAGGCATTGGTAATAGGGCTGTTGCAGTCCCACTTGAAGAAAGCCACCTCGGGGTTCTCCTTCATGATTTTCTCCACCACGCCGTAGACATAGTCCTGCACCTTCGGGTTGCTCAGGTCGAGCACGAGCTGGTTGCGGTAGTAGTAAGTCGGGCGGTTGGGCAGTTTGATGGCCCAGTCGGGGTGCTGTTCGTAGAGTTCGCTTTTGGGGTTCACCATTTCGGGCTCAATCCAGATGCCGAACTTCACGCCAGCCTCCTTGGCCGCCTTGACCAGTGCCGGTACACCTTCGGGCAGTTTCGAGCGTGTGGCCTCCCAGTCGCCCAGACCGGCGTGGTCGTCCTTGCGCGGATGCTTGTTGCCGAACCATCCGTCGTCGAGCAGGAACATGTCTACGCCGAGGTTCTTGGCATCCTTCATCAGGTCGGCCAGGATTTGCTGGTTGAAGTCGAATCCCGTATTCTCCCAGTTGTTGAGCAGTGTCAGTCGCGTGTCCATGCCGTCCTTCAGGCTGTAGCGTCGTGCCCACTCGTGCAGGCATCGGCTGCCTTCGGCCGCACCCTGCTGGCTCAGGGTGAAGATAAATTCGGGTGTCGTGAAGGTGCGTCCTGCCTCCAGCTCATAGTTTGAGGCATAAGGGTTGATGCCCGGAATCACGCGCAGGTTGCCCACGTTGTCCACCTCGAAGGTGAAGCGGAAGTTGCCTGTCCATCCCAGCGTGCCCATCAGCACCTCACCCTGTTGCTCGTTTACGGGCTGGTCCAGTCCGACCTCGAAGAACGGGTGGGTCTGCATGGCCGCGCGGCTGCCCAGCGTCGTGTCAATGACTTTCTTGCCGAACTGCAACTGCTGGCTGCTCATCTGCGCCTCGCGTGCCCAGTCGCTGCTGAATTCCGTGAGGAAGTAAGCGTTGCGGTTGAAGTAGAGCATGGCCGAAGCGTAGGCCGAGAGCGTGACGGGCTTCTTTTCGTGGTGAACGATTTCCGTCCAGGTCTTGATGACGTTTTCCTTCGTGTAGGCTACATAGTGCAGCACCACTTCAAGCGGGTATTGGTTGTCGCGCAGCAGCACCGATGTGTGTACCCCGCCTTCAACCGTTTCCGTCCGATGGGAAACGTAGCAGAGCTGTGTGGAAGGATTGCCGTCGTTGTGGAGCACGGTAAGCGCGGGGTCAAAGTAGTCCTCGCCGCCGCCACCCGCATAGGCTTCCCATCCGCGTCGGGAGACGCTGCCGTCGGAGCCGGCGTGGACGTACCATTCAAAATTCTGAAGGTCCGCTTCGTGAACCAGTTTGGGACCGAGATAAGTTTGGTAGAGCCGGCCGTTGTCGCCCACTTGCAGGAGCAGGTCAGTCTGTTCCGTACCGATGCGGATTACTTTCTTCTTGTTGTCCGCCTGTGCCCCGGCAAAGATGAGGAGCGTGAGGAGGAATAGCAAAGTCTTTTTCATGACAATAATTTATTTAGGTTAGAATTTGATGCTTGCGCTGAGTTCGAAAGTAAAAGGGCGGAGGTAGTTGCCGCTCATGGTGTAGTTGTTGTATTTGGCAGCCTCTTCCTTGCCGAGCAGCTCCGTGCCGTTGATGGTGCCGCTGGCCCCCTTCTGGTTGAGGAAGTTCACGACCGATGCGCCGAGGGTGAGGTGCTTGTTGACCGTCCAGTTCACGCCTCCGAAGGTCTCCCAGCGCCCTTTGAAGTAGAGAGCGTCCGTGAGGTTGGCATAGGTCTTCCCGAAGTAGCGGAAACTCAGCCAGAGCCGCAGGTCGGGAGTAATCTGGTAGCTCGGGTCGATTTCGGCCAGAATTTGGGGAATCTCCTTCACGATGTTGCCGTTGGCGTTCAGGTCGGGCACGCCTTCGAAGGGCGACTTGATGAAATAGTTGTCGTAAGTCGGTTTCTGGTAGGTGAAGAGCGCGTGGAGGTGGAAACCCTTGAAGGGATCAATCTCGGCCGCGGTTGTCCAGCCCAAGGTGTGGATGTTATAGATGAGAAGGGTTGTCTTGGACTGCGTCGTGCCCGGCTTCGTCACGTTTTGCTGGTCAATGTTGTTCGACTTGGAGATGTACGTAATCATCGAGGTCACGTCGAGCCAGTTGTTCTTGAAGAACACTCCGCCGCGCAAGAGGGGAATGGTGACACGCTTGTACTGCTCTTCAGTGGGGCCAGTGCCGGCATAGTCGCTGATTTTCGGGAAGCGGGTAGCAACGGTGGCGTCGGCAGTAAGTCCGAAGCGGGAAGTCAGGTTGTAGGTAGCCTGTACGGTGGCGGCATAGTTGAGCTTGTCCTTCACCACGCGGTGCGGCTCAATGGTTACAGTCTGCTGGTTCCCTTCTCCGTCGGTGTAGGTGTGCGTGTCGCCGATGTGGAAGCCAGCGTAGCGTGCATAGGGAATTTGGTCGGCAGACATGCGGTAGTATTCCAATCGGCCGCCGTAGAGCAGGCGGAATTTGGGGGATATCTGCCAATTGTCGGTAAAGTACAGTGCGAGTTTGTTCTCGTAGCCCTTGGTGTATTCCGGACTCAGTTCGTTGAACCCGTGATACTTTGTGTCGCCTGTAGCCTCTGGGCGGGTCAGGATTTCGGGTGTCTTTGTAGCCGTGGCTGTCCATTGGAAGGAAGAGGAGTGGTAGTCGAGGTGGTAGAACCACTCGTTCAGTCCGAGGCGCATTCCGTGATTGCCCAGCTGCCTTTTGAGTTCAGTAGTGAGGAGTGCATTCTGCACCTTGCCGAAATGAAGCCAGGTGCGGCGGCCCTCCACGAGTCCTTCGTAGGCCGTGCCGTCTTCCAGCAGGAGATTGTCCGCAGCCGTGACCCTACTGATGGTGCTGCCGCCAAAGTCCACGTAGTTGGCCTCGGGGGCGTTCATGTACTTGGCATTGACAGACCATTCCGTGCCGTTGTCGAAGCGGTAGTCGTAGAGCAGGGCCAGCTCGTGGCTCTTGTTGCCCGTAAAGTCGCCGAAGCGTCCGGTCTTCATCCGGCCGTCGAGGATATCCATGTAGGTAATTCTCCCTCCTGCCGGTGCGTAGCTCGACGTGCCCAGCTTGAAGCCGGGCAGCTCTTTCACGCTGCCGTCGCCCACATAGATAAAGGGTGCTGCATTGACCATCGAGCCGAGAGCCTGGCTCTTGGCAAATTTGTACTTCAGCGTCAGTTTACCCTTGCGGAAGAGTCGGGTCAGTCCTGCGTGGTAGAGCTGCGTGCGGTCGCTGTAGTCGGTAAACTGCGGGTCGAAGCTGCCCGGGTCGAAGTTTTGGTACATGCTCGCAGTGTACAGCCACTTGTCTCCGATGCCGCCCGAAACGTTCAGGTCGAAGTTTTGCCAGCCGAAGTGGTTGGTCTTGTAGTTCAGCACACCGCGGAAGTCTTTTTGTCCCAGCTTGGAGAAAGAACTGACCGAATAGGCCACGTTGCCCGTGAGGATGGCCGACTCCGAAGGTGTCATCAGGCCGACCTCGCCCAAGCTCGCATCACTGCGCCAGTGGGCCGACAGCTTGTGTACCGATGAAGAGTAGACTGCAGGCAGCCCGTTTTCGTAGACATTCACGTCTTCCGAGGGCAAACCAATCTGAATTTCGCGTGGTTTGTTCGCGTCAGAGGCGTTGAGCATCACGTTGCGCTCTTCACCTTTTTTCTTTTTTGCGAGCGTGTCGCTCAGTTCTACGGGAGCGGGCGTCATGGACCAGGCTCCCAAGGCCACCATTGTACCGATGGCCGTAAGCATCATGTTTCTTTGGCTCATTGTGAACGGTATTAGATTTCGGTGGCAAAACTAATAGCCTCGCCTGCCCCCTGTCAAGATGTGGTAGACGGCAGGTAAGGGACAGGTAGACGGTATGAAATGGAAAAATATTGGAATTCAGGATAAAACAAGTTGTCTGAGTAGGTCATCAGGTAGATTTATTGTTTACCTTTGCCCCTATCATAATTCTATTTCCATGGTACGTATCCTCTTGTTTCTCCTCCTTTGCGTTGGCTTGGTTAGCCTGCCCTTGAAGGCCCAGCCCCTTTCCGAAGTGCGCAAACAGCTCGAAGTGGCCCTTGAGCACCGCCCCCAGTTCAACCAACAGAAGGAGCACCGCATCGACAGCCTGAGAGTGCAGCTCTCCGACCGAAATCCCGCAGAACGGCAGTTCGCATTGCTCACCTCCATCTACCGTGAATACTATATCTACCGTTTCGACTCGGCCATGCACTACGTCAACCAAGCCGCCTTGTTAGCCGAAAAAGAAGGCAGGGAATCATGGAAGTCGCAGACCTCCATCCAGCGTGCATACCTCCTCACTACGGGCGGCTATTTTCGCGAAGCCGAACTTACGTTGCGCGAAGTGCCGCGCCAAAGCCTTCCAGCCGAACAACTTGTGGGGTATTATGCGGCTTTCGAATGGTTGTACAGCATGTGGGCAGAATATTCTGACGACAATGTCTACGCTCCCGCTTATTATAAAAAGGAAATGGCCTATCAGGACTCCCTCATCCAGACACTTCCGCCCGGATCGCCCTACCACACCTACTGGAAGGCCGAGAGCTGCTATCGGCAGGGACGGTATGCCGAGGCTGAAACTCTTTACCACAAGGCACTGGAAGGACTGCCCGTCAACGTACGGCTTTATGCCATGTGTACCTACGGCATAGCCATGGTGAGCGAACGCTTCAAGCGGTGGGAAGAGTATGAACGCTACCTCATGCTGGCCGCCATCTCCGACCAGTCGTGTCCGCTCAAGGAGAACCTCGCCCTGCAGCAGCTCGCCCTCTTCATCTATCATCACCACAACGACGAGACGGCCCGGGCCAACCGCTACCTGAACATTGCGCTCGAAGATGCCGCCTTCTACAACAATCGTCTGCGTCTGCTGGAAATATCGCGCAAGTTTCCCGACATCACCCTGTCCTACCAGCAGGAGAATGCGCGCCAAAACAGCCTCTTGCGCTGGGCCTTGCTCTTCATCAGCCTGCTGCTGCTGATCCTGCTCGCAGCGGTTGTGCTGATTGTTCGCCAAATCCGTCAGGTGCGCGCGGCGCGCGCGGCCTCACAGCAGCAGAACGAGCATCTCCATACCCTGAACCGCGCCCTTTCCGAGACCAGTCAGCTGCGCGAACAGTACGTCGCGCTCTTCATGGAGCTTTGTGCGGCCTACATTGCCAAGCTCAAACAATTCCAAACGCTGGTGGGTCGAAAGGTCAAGGCGGGACAGACCGACGACCTGCTCAAACTGACCAACGTGGCCCGGTTGAGCGAGAGTGATGCCAAGGAGTTCTTCCAGAACTTCGATGCCTCGTTCCTCAAGCTATATCCCGATTTCATCGAACAGTTCAACCGTTTGCTCCGCGACGATGCCCAGATTGTGCCGCGCCGGGGCGAGCTCCTCAACACCGAACTCCGCATCTTCGCCCTCTTGCGCATGGGCATCACGGACAGCTCCAAGATGGCCACACTCCTTTTCCTGTCACCCCAGACCATCTACAACCACCGCAGTGCGGTGCGTGCCAAGGCCATCGACCGCGACCATTTTGAAGAACAGGTGGCTGCGATAGGACAGCCCACGGCCTGATCCGGAATGCCCATTCCGGACAGTTTACCCTTTCAAAGCATTGCCCCTCAACTTCCCGGGGCGTCCATACTCGCGACAACCTCAAATTTCCATACCATGTGGCGCCTTCTCCTCCTTCTTCTTTTCGCGTGTCAAGTCCACCTGCTCCTCTCCGCTCCGGCCGACACGGCGCGGGTGGAACAGCTCGTGCGCCAGGCCGCTGAAGCCTCCGTCCGGGGCGACTACCGCCACTCCGATCGACTTCTCTTTTCCGCCTTGCATCTGGCCGATAGCCTCGCCCATCCCCGGCTCATGTTCTGGACACTCACTAACCTGGGCATCAACCAGGCCGAACAGTTCAACTACGCCGATGCCCTCGACTTTTTCGACAAGGCCGAACGCGTGGCCAAACACGACCTGGGCAAGCGTCAGCTGCTCAGCATCCGCAGCAACCGAGCGGGCGTCTATATGCTTGACCGGCAATACGACCGCGCCCTGCAGGAATACCTCGAAATCTACGCTTTCATCGATAAAATGGAGCAGCATACCGCCTTTCGAGGTGGTTGTGCCCTCAATATCGCCAGCCTCTACGTAGAGCGTGGCGACACCACACAGGCACATCGCTACATGGCCGAAGCCGAACGCCTGCTGGAGGCTTCTACGACCAATCGTAACCTACTCGAAGCACTCCGCGTACGCTACCTACTCGCTGCAGGCCGCGTGGCCGAAGCCGATGCACTCGTGGGGCAGGCGTTGCGCCGTGCTCCAAACCTGTCAGAACTGCAACTGCTACAGGCGCGAGTGGACATCGCCCAGTCGCGCCCCAGGAAAGCACGACGCGTGTTGGAAACCTTGCTACGGCGCGTGGAAGCTCACGACGAGCGCATCTCCTGTTTCGAGTGTATGGCCGAAGCCCTGAAACAGGAAGGCAGGGTGGAGGAAGCCCTGGCCTACAAGGACTCAGTCGTGGCCGCCACCCGTCAGCTCTACCAGACTCACCGTCAGGCTCAACGCGCGAGCCTTGAAAACCGCTTTGAATGGCAGCGACAGCAGGCTGCTATCGAAAACCTGAACACCCGCCACCGCCTCACGCTATGGCTTATGGTTCTCTGCCTGGCACTTTTCATCGCCACGGGATTTGCCCTCGTGCTCCAGATACGGGGACGGCGGCGGCAGCGGAAACTGGCGCAGTTGGAGATGGAACAACAGTTAGAAAGGGAACAACGGCTGCAAGAGGAACTGAGCCAGCAACAGAACGAGGCGATGGAGGAGAAGCAACGCGCACGGCAGGCCATCGAACAACGTACCCAGGTGCTGATGTCGAAAGCCTTGGTGGCGGCCAACAAGAACGACCAGCTGCGCGAACTGCTCGACCGCCTGACCTTGGCTGAAAAGGACCGGGAACAGCCCGGACCGGAGTTGCGCAAACACATTGCGAAATTGCGAAAAGAGCTGGATTCAACGGAAGAATGGCGCGATTTCACCACCTATTTTGAACAGGTGAACGCCTCGTTTCTCGCCCGTCTGCGCGAGAACCACCCGGGGCTGACGGCGAGCGAGCTCCGCTTCCTCTCGCTGGTCTGCATCCACCTCAGCGGCAAGGAAATTGCACAGCTCCTACACATCACTCCCGAATATTGCAAAAAACGCAAGCAGCAAATTGCACGCAAGATGGGTCTCGCCACTTCAGGCGAGCTGTACGGCTACCTCGTCAGCCTGCAATCGTAAACTGCCCTGCCCCAGACAGGACGAAAGGTTTTTCCGAAAGTTCAATATTTCCGCTTTCATCGCAGATTTCCCTCGTTTTTATCACAGGTTTCCCGTTTCTGCCTCGCCCCGTCTGAGCCTCCTGCAACAAGTCCAAGAGTTGTGCGCACAAGTCCCGGACTTGTTTTTTCTAAGCCCGGACTTGTTCCATCAAAGCCCGGACTTGTTTCTCCTGCTCGCCGAGTGAAAAATCCTAAGTGCCGAGTGGTGACTGCGACCCACGCCGAAGTCTGTGAAGGTTTGAGGAAAGCATGGTGAATACTTGGTGAAGGCTTTGCAAGGGGTGTTCTATATACGTATTTTTCCCCGATTTCAGCGTTCACCCTTTCACAAAATATGTGTTTCCTACTGAATATCAGAGAAAAACAGTGTGAAGGGTTATATTTCAAAGCCTTCACAGCGGCACGTAAAATCAGGGGGCAGTGTGAACACTTGGAAATCCAAGCTTTCACACCGTTTCGTGCTGAAAATCAAGGATTTACGCTCATAATGTGAAAGGGTGAATGCTAAAAACGGAGAAAAATACGTATATAGAGCATACCCCGCAAAGCATTCACAAAGCAATGACCATGCTTTCACCAAGCATTCACTCAATCCCCCCGACCAACGGCCTTTCCACCTGCGCGTCGTTTTCTTCGGTCTCCGGCCAAGTTATGGACGTGCGCCCATCGGTCCGGAATGCCTACCAAGTGTCAAACTGCTCATCATATCCTCCTTTCGCTTTCATTTTGTAAGATTTACCCTACCGGCAACACTGCCGCAACAGCTCCTCCTGCCCCTCCCCAGCAAAGTATAAATGAAAACCACTGTAAATCAGAAGAAACATACCTAAGAAATATAAATAAATTCACGCGACCCCTCCCCTTTATATCCCCCATAGTTGTGAGGTAAACTTGACTAAAACAGATATATTTGCGGCGTCATAATGTAAAAAGGGCCACAAAATGCCCAAAATCAAAATGTCAATATTTCATTTGGAAACAACAAAACACACATAGCGCATGAATAAAATTACATTCGCCCTCGCCGCTCTCTCCCTCCTCGGGCTGAGCGCATTCGGCCAGACGAAATTGGACCTGGCCAGCCAAGCCAAGTTACGCCAAATCCGCCTGACGAAGCAACAGCCTGCTGCACTTGTCAACCGCCCGGCCTTGAAGGCTGTGGCCGCTCCGGCGGCCGGCAAGGAGCAGACCCACGTGCTGGCCTTTGCCCGAATGGCTGACGGCTTCACCGAGGCCGACCTCCGCCGCGAAGGCGTGAACGTGATGCGCAGCAAATTGGGCTTTGCACTGCTCGCCATTCCCGTTGACGACGTGGAGCGCGTGGCTTCACTCCCCTGCCTCACCTCCCTCCAACTCGAACGCAAGGTGAAGCCCCTGATGAAATATGCCCGCGAGGCCACCGGCGTGGACCTCGTTCAGCAGGGCACGGGACTGTCGCAGGGCTACACGGGCAAGAACGTGGTGTGTGGCATCGTGGACATGGGCTTCGATTTCAACCACGCCAACTTTCTCGACAGTGAAGGCAAGAACCGCGTGAAGTACTACGAACACGTCACCGTCAACCCATATGCTACGAACGAGGACGACATGTTCAAAATCAGCTACTACAACACGCCCGATGCCATTGCTGCTCTCACCACCGACGACAAGACGCAGTACCACGGCACCCACACCCTGGGCATTATGGCCGGCGGTTACAAGGGAGCCACCAAAGCGGCTGTCCTCGCCGGCGACGACAACCACAGCGCGTCGGTGCTGGACAACGTGGACAACCCGTATTACGGCGTGGCCACCGATGCCGACATCGTGGCAGCCACGTGCAACTCCTTTTCCGACCTCGAAATCGTGCAGGCGGTGGACGACCTCATCGGCTACGGCGAGTATGTGAAAAAGCCCATCGTCGTGAACCTCTCCTTGGGTACGAACCAGGGACCCCACGACGGCACGAACCTCGTCTGCCAGTATTTGGACGCCCTCACCCAGTACTACAACGCCAAAATCGTGCTCGCCTCGGGCAACGAAGGCCACCTGAAAATTGCAGCCAACAAGACCTTCACCGCCGACGACCTGGAAATGCAGTCATTCATTGACGGAGGCCCCACTGAGATAGAAGGAAAGGAATACACGTTGCGCTACGGCAACGTGGAAATCTACAGCAACGATGCCACACCTTTCGAGGTGCAGGCCGTTGTCTACAACATGAACCGGGGCCGCGTGACCAACCGCTTCAGCTTCACCCTCTCGGAAGAAACGAAGGGAACGGCACAGTATTGGTGTTCCGAAGGCTACCAACAGGCAGACAACGACATCGTAGACAAATCCTTCAGCCAGAACTTCGAGGGCTATATCGGCATCGGATGGGCCATCGATCCCTACAGCGGCCGCGCCTATGCCGCCATCGACATCTGTACGCTTGACAGCCTCAACCGCGACCCCTCCAAGGACTACCGCATCGGTTTCATCGTGAAGGGTAAGGAAGGCCAACGCATCGATGCCTTCGCCATGGGCGACAGCCTCAGCCTCGACAGCTACGGCCAGGAAGGGTGGACCGACGGCTCGTGCAACGGCTCTGTGAGCGATATGAGTACGGGCAAACAGACGCTCTGCGTGGGTGCCTATAACTCTACCGACTCCTGGGCGCAGCTCGACGGCTTTGCCTACAGCCTGCCCGACACCCAGCTCATCCCGGGCCGCGTCACCCCCCTTTCTTCCTACGGCACCCTCATCGACGGACGCAACCTGCCCCACGTGATTGCCCCCGGTGCCATGGTGGTTTCCTCCATGAGCCGTTACTACCTGGACTACGGCGGAATGACCGACTACGACGACAAGATGTCGGCCCGTGCGCTGACCCTGAACCGCGACCCCTACGTGTGGGGCATAGGTACGTCAATGGCCTGCCCGATGGTGACGGGCATCATCGCCCTCTGGCTTGAGGCCGACCCCGACTTGACGATGGACGAAATCAAGGACATCATCGCACAGACTTCCGTGGTGGACGACAAACTCGCATTGGACGACAAGGTGCAGGTGGGTGCCGGACTCATCAACGCCTACGAGGGACTGAAAGAAGTGCTCCGCCGCAAGGAAGCCGCCGGCATCCACGGTGTGAGCACCGAAGCCACACGCCTCGTGACCACGCCGCTCGACGGACAGCGGGTGCAGGTGTTCCTCGCCGGTGCCGAGGCACTGCGGGTGGAAGTATTCAACATGACCGGCATCCGAGTGGCTCAGCAACAGACAGCAGGCGACGAGGCCACCATTGACCTGCAGGGACAGCCCAAAGGCTCCTATGTGGTGCGCGTGAACGGACAGCACGCCCGTTGCATCCTCGTGAAATAACACGATAGCTCTTTCCCCTTCAGCATAATCATCACACAAAACATACCCTTTATGAACCACATCCTACATCGAGTATGGTTTCGCCTGGCAGCCCTCTGCTGTCTCTTCTGCACCCTGCCGCAAATAGCGGCGGCACAGGACGAAACGCCCATCATCCAATTTAAAAGTGTGGCCAAAGAAGTGGCCAGCGCAAGCTCCATCACGCTGTTTATCGGCGGTTTCAACACCACCACAGACTACATTGACGTGGACTGCGGCAACGGCATGGAAGAACGTGAGCTTCTTCCCGCCACCATCAACACCGAAACAGGCTCCTGGGAAGGCGGCGCGTACATCACCTGCACGCTGGATGGAGACGGAACGGTGAAGATTTACGGCGATGCCAGCAACATTGCCGTAATGGACTTCTCGGGCTGCTATATCTCCGAACTGGAGATGGCACAGATGCCCAACCTGTACTATCTCAACCTGGAACACAACGAGCTCGGCGCACTCGACCTCGACGGACAGACGAGCCTGCAATACCTGACTCTCACGGACAACGCCTTTGACAAGCAGCCCCTGAAGGTGTGCAACGACAAGCCTAACCTCATGGTGCTCGAAATAGGCCAAGTGGGCCAGCTTGACCCCTCGTTCAGCCTACGCGACTATCCCGCCCTCGTATCGTTCGACGCTTACGCCTGCAAGTCGCTCACACAAGTTGACCCCACGGGCTGCCCCAACTTGCAGCGACTCTCGCTGGACGGAACGGGCGTGAGCAGCCTGGACGTTTCGGCCAACCCCACGCTGACGATTCTCAACATCAGCGACACGAACATCTCCGAAATAGACCTGAAAAACCTGCAATGGCTCCAGCAGCTCTACGTGGACCGGCAGGGCACGCAGACGAAAATCAAGAGTCTTGACGTGACGGCCAACAAAAATCTCGTCTACCTCTTCGCCGCCGGCAACGACCTGAAGAGCATTGACCTGACACAGAACACTTACCTCCAGCAGCTTTACCTGGCCGACAATCTCCTCTCCGAGATTGACCTGAGCCAGAACGTGAACCTCATCAACGTCATCCTGCGCGGCAACTGCTTCACCTTCGCCACCCTCCCCACTCCCGGCGAATGGACCCAGTACGACTACTCGCAGCGCAATATGCCCATCGCCAAAACCGTCAAGGTGGGCGATGTGCTGGACTTCTCCGACAAAGTGCTCCGCGAAGGCACTACCACGACCTTTGCCGTGTTCGCAGCAAGCGAGGACTCCGCAGGCTATGTGGAGCAGCTTCCCGAAAGCTATTACACTTACGAGAACGGTAAGGTAACCTTCCTCCAGGCTCCTGAGGACAGCGTGTACCTGGCCTTTGCCAACGACCTCTTCCCCGACATTCTGCTCAACTATATGCCTCTGCGTACCGACAAGTTCAAGGTGAAGACCGCCGAAGACTACGGCAAGGATGACCTCGCGCTGAGCGTGCGCTCGCTGCTCGCCTCGTCGGCCGGCGTACACCTCACGATGAAAGTGGGCATGGAGGGTGCTACGCCCGAAAATCCCAAGAAGTTCTACATCTGCGACATCGAAGGCAACCGCACCGAGTTTGAGGCTACCACGGAGGGAACACCTGAAACCTGCAACGTGGACATCACCATGCGACAGAACCTGGCGTACCTCTATGTGCCGCAGGACGAACTCGTTACGGCACTCGCTGTGGAGAACCAGACGCTGCTCGACGTAGACCTCAAGACGGCACGCTCGCTCAAGGAGCTCAAGCTGGCGGGAACGGAGCTTTACAGCATTGACCTTGGCTATAACAAGAACCTCCGCAAACTCGAACTCACGGGCAACCACTTCTTCACGCTCAACATCCGCGGCGTGAACGATGCCAGCCAGAAGACGTTGCTGCAGGACATCAACCTCTCGAACAACGAGCTGCGCGAGGTGACGCTCAACGACATGGGTACCATCCACCACCTCAACCTCTCCAACAACGAACTTACCGAGCTTTCGCTGAAGGATGCCGACAACATGGAGACGCTGGATCTCTCAAACAACCAGCTGACAACGGTGAACCTCAGCTACTGCACGCTGATGACGGACTGCAACATCGCCAACAACCGGGTGAGCGAGCTTGCCATGCCCGAGGAGAACTCCCTCGTGCGCTTCCACTGCGAGAACAATGACCTGAACTTCTCCACGCTGCCCCTGCTCGACGGTTTGGAAACATATACCTTCGCCCCGCAAAACCTCGTGCAGATTGCCGCAATGGCTCCCAGCGTGGACCTGCAGGCACACAACGTGGACGGACAGACGGCTTACGTCTGGAAGAACGCCGAGGGGGATGTGCTCACGCCGGGTTCGGACTACGAAATCACTGACGGACGCACCCGCTTCCTCGACCCGATAATCGGACAAAAGGTTTACTGCGAGATGACAAATCCACGATTTGACGGATTGACGCTGACCACCACCCAAATCGAGGCTGCCGCCATGCCGCAGTACAAGCTCGCCTCCTTCACCACCCTGGCCGACGGCGAAGCGACCATGGTGCTCCGCGCAACCCGGCCTACCACGATTTGCATTGACTGGAAGGGTGGCGGCCACTCGGTGGAGAGCTACACGGTGGACGATAATCTCGTGACCACGTCCATCCAGACTTATGCCGGTGCCGAATGTGCCGTTTATGCCTACAGTGCCGATGCACCCCTCTACGTGTTCAGCGTGAAGGACGCGAAGATGGAGAATGTGGACCTGAGCAACATGAAGCAACTCGTGCTGGCCAACGTCAGCGGGGCGGGTATCGATGCCATCAAGCTGCCCGAAACGGACACGCTGGCCGAACTCATCCTCACAGACAACAACTTCAGCCAGCTTGACCTTTCGCGCTACGCCGGACAGCTCCGCCTGCTCACGCTGAACAACAATAAGTTCACGGAGTTCGATGCCACGCCCTTCAAGAGCGTGTTCAGCCTGAACCTGGCGAACAACCTGCTCGAAAGTGTCCAGCTCGACAATCCCGAAATGTGGAACCTCGACCTCTCGGGCAACCAGTTGCAAAACGTTGACCTGAGCAAGGTGCCCGAACTGAACCAGCTCTTCCTCACCAACAACCAGTTGAGCAGCCTCGACCTCTCGGCACAGCAGGGACTCCATGCCCTCCACATCGACAAGAACCGCTTCACCTTCAGCACCCTGCCCTTGCCCAGCAGCCAATATGGTTCGTACCAATACGGCGACCAAGCCAACCTCGACATCGAGGTGGACGAAAACGGTTGCGTGGACCTCAGTGGCGAAGCCCTGGTGGGCGAAACGCCAACAACCTACCGCTGGTTCGTGGATGCTCCTTGGTACGACGAAAATACGGGTGAACTCACCGGCGAGGAACTCTACATTGATGAAGAGTACACGCTCGATGGCGGCATTACCAAGTTCCTCCGCCCCATCTCGAATGTGGTGTGTGCCCTCCTCAATGAGAAGTTCCCCAACCTCACGCTCTACACCAACCCCGTCAACGTCACCACCGTAGATGCCATTCGTGGCGTGCAGGTGGCCGATGGCGTGAAGTTCTCCCTGGAAGGCCGCCGACTCCACGTGGAGACCGAGGCCGGACAGCAGCTCTCCGTTTACAACGCCGGTGGCCAGCAGGTGGGTGCCGTACGACTCAATAGCCGGACGGCTACGCTCGACCTCACCCAGCCCGGTGTTTACGTGGTGCGCTGCGGCGAAAAAGCCACGAAGGTTGTGGTGAAATAAACCTGTTTCAGGCGGATGGCGGTTAGCCGCCACACAGAAGGGGTGTTCTATAAATTAGGCCGAGCTGGATGCTGGATTTTTAGAGATGACATTTTGTAAGTGGAGGAAGGAGCATAGCGGGCTATGCGACTGACGT